>NZ_JBVVQR010000048.1:30688-39695 GCF_055811535.1 Mesorhizobium sp. WSM4816
CCCTTCTCACGGCGCACGCGTTCTACTATTTCTCCCGCTCCCACCCAAATATCAACGCCCGTCTCACGGTCAAGTCGCCCTCCCCATGCCCGCGGACCCCGCCCTGCGCGCGCGCAGGGCGGTCGGGCGGCGTCAGGCCGCCTGGTAGCGAGGCGCCGGCTCGCCGGTCTGCGTCGCGGCGAACGACATGGGTTATCTCCTGAACGTTGAGGGCTCAAATGTTGAGCGCTCAACCAACTAGCCAAATCTGCGCCCCTTTGCAATGCTTCAGCCCTCAACTATTTTGTAAGGATGAAAAAAACAGTCGAATCGTTCACATCGCTAAAAGGTCGGGGCGAGCCAGACGCGGAAGCGCCCGGCATGCCGAACGATTTCGTCTGCATCAATTCGTCGCTGCGCCGTGCGGCGCGGCGGCTTGGCCAGTTGTATGACGTGGCGTTGGTCCCAACCGGGCTGACGTCAACGCAAACCCTTCTGCTCGGCCAGATCGATCGGCTCGCGGCCGCTTACGGCGATGACGGGCCGACGCTGCAGGTCCTCGCCGGCCGCCTAGCGATCCAGATCTCAGCGCTGACGCATGCCCTGCGGCCGCTTGTGCGCGACGGTCTAGTCGAGGTCCGCCACGATATCCACGACCGGCGAACCAAGCATGCTGTGCTGACGCCGCTCGGCAAGGCGCGATACCAGCAGGCATATGTCGTGTGGGTCGAGGCCAACCGGCGCGTCGAGGCGATTTTGGGGGCGGCCGCGGCCGAAAAGCTGAGGAGCCTCGCCGACGATGTCGCCTCGCAGGACTTTCTCGACGCCTATGTTTCGGGCGCGAAGCCGCCGAGCAGCACCGAATCGTCGGAGTGTTAAAGCGCCGCGCGCCCTTTGGGACGCGCTATGGACGGTCTGATTTTGCGCGACCAGCAACCGCTCGGATGCAGGCGGACGACAATCTGTGCTAAGATAACGCTATGAAAGCCTGGCTGGAAGCCGCAAAGCGCCGGGCGCGCGATATCAAGCTCGATGTCGTCGCCCTGTGGTTCGCTGCACGCGATCGTCGGGTGCCCTGGTTTGCGAAGTTCGTTGCCGGGATCGTGGCCGCCTATGCGCTTTCCCCCATCGACCTCATCCCCGACTTCATTCCGGTGCTCGGCTATATCGACGATCTGATCATCGT
Organism: Mesorhizobium sp. WSM4816; assembly: GCF_055811535.1. Lineage (NCBI taxonomy): Bacteria > Pseudomonadati > Pseudomonadota > Alphaproteobacteria > Hyphomicrobiales > Phyllobacteriaceae > Mesorhizobium > Mesorhizobium sp. WSM4816. The sequence goes on from NZ_JBVVQR010000048.1 coordinate 31,854, forward strand.
TCCGCTCGGCGTAGTCCTGGCCATAAGGCTTGTTCCGCCGTCGCTGATGGCCGAATTTAGGGCGCGGGCTGCCGCGCTCGAAAAACAGCCGCAAAGCAGGATGGGGATGTTCATTGTCGTGGCGCTCTGGCTGGCTCTGGCAGCTTTGCTGATCTGGGCGTTCTGGCCCACGCACGCCAAATAGTCCGACCAGGCCTGCACCTGGAGCAGCCTTGCCTGCTGCTAAAACCCAAGTGCCAGCCATGCCGTCCCGGCAAGCAGCGTGACCAGCGTCAGCGGTAGGCCGACCTTGAAGAAGGCGGCGAACGACAGTGGTGTGCCGGAGACCCGCGCGTACTCGGCGACGATCAGATTGGCGACTGAACCGAGCAGCGTGAAATTGCCGGCCAGCGTCGAGCTCATGGCGACGACCAGCCAGGCTCGCTCGGGGTCTTCCAGGCCGGGTATGAACGGCCGCAGCGCCAGCACGGCCGGAACATTGCTCATGATGTTGGACAGCACCGCGGTGAAGCCGGACAGCCGCCAGACGTCGTCCAGCCCGAGGCCTTTTGCCGAGGCTATGATGTCGGGCGTGAGCAGCGTCTTCTCGGCGCCGGCGACGACGATGAACAGGCCGGCGAACATGAACAGCAACGGCCCGTCGATCTCGCGGTAGATGCGCGCCGGCTTTATGGCACGGGTCACGAGAAGAATGGCCCCGCCGATGAGCGCCGCCTTGGCGACCGGAACGCCGGCAAAGAAGGCGATCGCCAGTCCGATGCAGACCACCACCGCCTTGAGTACCTGGCCCGGCAACATGCGGCCGCGATAGACTTCGGGGCTGACTTCGGCCTTGCGCGCGAACTCGGCGCGATAGACGATGCGCACGATGACGACGACGGCGACGAGGCCGAACAGCGCGACCGGCGCCAGGGCCGCCGAAAAGGCCGGATAGGAAATCCCCGACAGCGCGCCGATGACCATATTCTGTGGGTTGCCGGTGATGGTGGCGACACTGGCGCAATTCGACGCCGTAGCGGTGGCGATCAGATAGGGGACAGGGTTTCGGTTGATGACGCGGGTGACGTGGACGACGATCGGCGCCATGACCAGGCAGATCGCGTCGTTGACCAGGAACGCCGACAGCACCCCGGTCAGCAGCGTCACCATCACAAGCAGCATGAACGGCGCATGCGCATGCTCGATGGCAATGGCGCCGAGCGCACGAAAGGCGCCCGAGACTTTCAGATGCGCCACGACGATCATCATGCCGAGCAACAGCGTGATCGTGTCGAAACTGATGGCGCGGTATGCGTCCTCCAGGCTGAGTGCGCCGATGGCGATCATCGCCGCACCGCCGAGCAGCGCGATGCCTGCCCGGTCGAGGCGCAAGCCGGGGAACCTGCCGACGGCGACGCCGGCATAGGTCAGGATCAGGATCAGCAGTGCCGCCGCGCCCATCAAAGTCATTCGTGGAAAAGCCCCGATCAGATCCGCCCTGTCCCAGGCCCTAAGGGCAGCCGGCGCAAGCTGTGATTCCTGCCGCCATACTCACCCGAACTCAATCCGATCGAGCGAGCCTTTTGGCAATATCAAAGATTGATGTGACGCGCACGGCGTCGAACCATTGGCGCACATCGGCCAACAGACAATCACACCGGCAGAATATCTCGTAAAACGTTGGGTAGGGTTCCGTCAAAAGATGAAAGGTTTGGAAGAGGCCCAAGCTCATCGAAATCGTGGGCTCTATCATGCCCTGAACACTCGGCTGACGCGGGGAACAAGCAGCCGATTGCGGAGTTGGAACGGCGGTAGAGGTTTGCCGGTATGAGACCCACTCCCGTGCTGCAGTACATTTATAGGATAATTGCTCGCGACGTTTTTCTCGTGCTTGCGCGTGACGCTCTTTGCGCGGCGTGGCCGCAATGACGCAGCGCGATCGTAACGCCACTTCACCACGGGAAGACAAGAAGGACGGCATAGGGCGAGCACTTGGACTCGGCCTTATCACCGGCGCCGCCGACGACGATTGCTCGGCGATCGGCACCTATGCAAGTGCCGGCGCGCGCTTTGGCCCGGACCTGCTTTGGACCGCTCCTGTAACGCTGCCGATGATGTACACGGTCGTGTATCTCTCGTCGAAGCTTGGACAGGTTTCGGGCCGCGGCCTCTTTCATGCGATCAAGGACTTCTATCCCCGATGGCTGCTCTGGGCTGTCCTGGTGGGCGTGCTGATCGGCAACACGATCGAAGCAGCCGCCGATCTCGGCGGCATGGCTGCATCCATCAACATCTTCCTTCCTGTTCCGATCTCCCTCATTGTGATTTCAGTCGCGGCCGCGATCTTTGCTCTCCAGCTTTGGGGCTCTTACACGCTCATACGCAACATCTTCCGCTGGCTCGCGCTGGCCCTGCTTGCCTATGTCGGCTCGGCCATCATGGCGAAGCCGGATGCGGCAGCCGTGCTGTGGGGAACCCTTGTTCCGAAGATCCAGTTCAGCCGCGAGTTCCTGTCCTGGTGGCCATCATCGGCACCACCCTTTCAGCCTATCTCTACACCTGGCAGTCGAATGAGGAGGTGGAGGAAGAGATTGCCGAGGGGAGAACGACGCTGAGGAAGCGCAAGGGCGCCACCGACGGTGAACTGCGCCGCTCCCGCCGCGATATCCTGATCGGCATGATTTTTTCCAACCTCATCATGTACTTCATCATCCTGTCGACAGGGTCTACGCTCTATGAAGCCGGCGAGCACGACGTCGAGACCGCCGCTCAAGCAGCCGAAGCTCTCAAGCCGCTCGCTGGTGCAGCCGCTGGCGTACTGTTCGCGGCCGGCGTGATCGGGGTCGGGTTCCTTGCCGTTCCGGTCATGACGACAGGTGCGGCATACGATCTGGCGCAGGCGGTTGGATGGGAGCACAGCCTTCATGCCAAGCCGCGTGAGGCGCCAAAGTTCTATATCGCTATCGGCGCCTTCACGCTGATTGCTGTTGGCCTGAATTTCCTGGGTTTCAACCCAATGAAGGCGCTCGTCTGGTCCGGTATCGTGCAGGGCTTTTCCACGCCGCCACTGCTTCTTCTTATCATGCTGATGACGAACAACCGGCGGATCATGGGAGACAAGGTCAACAGCCGGACAACCAACGCCCTGGGATGGGCTACTACGATCGCAATCTTTTCCGCCTCTTTGGGGCTGGTGGCGACCTGGTTTATCTAGGTCACCATGACTCGCGCTCATGCCCGGCAATTCGAGCTCACTTTCAATGAAGGAGTTGGCAATGAAGGAGTTGGTCTGCACATCTGCCGCAGCTACCGCGCTCCCGGCGGCATGGCCAAGTGCGCGTGCTTGTGGAAGATCGCAATCTTGTCGGGATAGGTAATCCGGATCTCGCGTCCGCATCCCTCGCACTTGTAATGGGAAACGACCTGAAACCAGCTGCCGTTCTTGATGACGGTGAAGTTGCACTGCGGGCATTGGAAAGTCAGGCCAACAGAGAATAGGCTGGGAGACAGGGACATTGCAGCACTTCTTGTCAGTCCGGCGGATCGACGACGAAGGATGCGGCAATCAAATCGTCGGCATCGATTCTACCCTTGCCGTCCTCCAGGACTGCTGCGACCTTTCGAAAGGTCTTCAGTTCGTTTTCGGTAATCCGGGCGCCGCGCATCCTCTCAGCGAGGTCAGCCACGCGTATTCGCAGCGCCTGCGACGCTCCAATCTCACGGTTCGACATGGTGATCACATTCCTCGTCGCTCGACTTCCCGCCGCACCTTTCGGCACGGCGGGTCCAGTCGCTTAGCTCATTCGATGACTTTGATGATCTTGCGCGTGCCCGGGTCAACCACAACGGTCCGGTTGTCGACCACCACGTAACGGTATTTTGTGTCGGGGACTTCATGAAGTTCGACGGTTTCGGGCAAGGTTGAGCCGATATTGAGCTCCACTCCAGGGATTTTCACCGATGCCAGCGGCTGCTTTTTGACATATTCCCTGATGACGGTCTCCTGTTCAGGCTCGATGACTACGTCCTGAGCGGCAGCGGCGCCGATACCGGCCAGCAACAGAAACCCAGCGGCTGCAGTGGAAAGACGCATACTCATAAGTGCCTCCTTGATGTGAGCTCTCTTGCGCTGAACGGCATCGTCTTCGCGCCAGGCTCACCAAACCTCAGGCAGCCGCAAACGTTCCTTGGTTGGGCTTCGGTCTGATTCGAGACGGGACCTAAGTCTCACCTGTTTTTGCGTAGTAGCCCGGACACCGCGCTACCCGGAACTGCGGCTGCTCGTAGCAGTTGCTAGCTGTGAGCTCACGCAAGGAGCCAATGGAAAATGGCGTCCACCAAGCCCGCTGGTTACTCGCTGCAGTCTTCGCCGTATCGATCACGTTCCTGGCGATAGGAATCATTGTTAGCTAGAGGCACCCGATTTGAGATCCGCGCAGCTAAGTCCCTTCCTGCGCTGATAAGCGACCACCCGCCATTTCCCGATTTGGCGGGTGGTCCGCAATCCTGCTGACCAAGTCCGCCCGCGCGAGGCCTGTCCGGGAAGCCCCATCGCCCTTAACCGAACTGAAAACCAGCCCGGCAGCAAATAACCGTGGAACCTTTCAAAGCCGCATGCCTTGTCCGTTCTCCATGGAAGGAGGTGCGAAATGAGCCTTGACATAGGAAAAGTCGCCATAGCCCTGCTTGGCCTGCTTGCCTACAAGAATAAGGATAAGATCGGCGAGTTAATCGCCGGCAGGAACTCGACAGATGCCAAAAACGCTGGCTCCACCGGCGGGCTCGGGGACATCCTGGAGCGTCTCAGGAATGCGGGTGCGGGCGATCAAGTCGATTCCTGGGTTGGTACAGGATCGAATCGCCCCGTTCCGCGCGACCAAGTCGAGAAAGCGATCGACCCGCAAACGTTGAGCGATCTGGCGGAGCAAACCGGTTTGTCCCGCGAGGAACTTCTCGACCGGCTCACAAGTGAACTGCCCGACGCGGTGGACAAGCTTACTCCCGACGGCCAGATGCCTGTGAGCAAAGGGCCAAATCTCCTCGACGAGGCACCTGGAGCCAGTCGCACTTAGCACCAGGCTGAAAAATGAAAGCCCGCGCCTCCTGGCGAGGACGCGGGCCGATCAGCGTCGATCCAATGAGTCCGGAATGGACAACGAAAATGCTGGCGATCCCGACAGGATTCGAACCTGTGACCATCGGCTTAGAAGGCCGGAGGTCTGAAATCAATTTCACTAACAGGTTCATAGGCTAAGCGACCTTCTTTTTCGCATTCCGGGACTTTTTCCGGGATTTTGCGACTGTCTCCATCGCGTTCGCCACTTCGCTGTCCAGCACGTGAGCGTATTTGTCGGTGACGGAAATCGAACTGTGATTGAGCAAGACCTTCGCGATTTTCAGGTTTCCGGTTGCGCGGACGATCTTGGTCGCGGCGTCATGCCGGACATCGTGAATACGTATGTCGGTGAGCGCCTTTGCCTTTTTCAGCCGCCCCCAATGGCTTTGGATGCCCGAGTAGGTCAGGGGGTAACGCTGACCGCGCACTATCTTCATGCGCGGCACTGTGCGCTTGGCAACGTAGGTGAAGACGTAATCCGGGTGATGCCCAATCATCGGTTGCAGGATGGCGCGGATGGTTGGGGTGATCTGTGTCACTACCCACTTGTTGCCCTTACCCTTCACCCGGATTTGCCCGGTCTTGAAGTTGACAGAGGTCCACCGGAGAAGCGTTTCGCCAAGCCGCAAGCTGCTGTTATGGGCGAACTCAAACCACGGCAGATAGTCGGGCCGAACCCCAGCGTAAAGCGTGTCTTCCTCCGCTTGCGTGAACTCGCGAACGCGCTCCGGCTCCTCTTGCTGTAGGTGTCCACGCCAGTCCGGTTCGTTCGGCAGCGGCATCTTCCACGTCCGCCTAGACCGCTGGAACAGCCGTTTGAGGACTGCCACTTCCCGGTTGATCGTCGCACCTGACACCTTGCCCACCGGGGAGCCGTCCTTGAACTCCTTCCGGCCCCACCGGGTTTCTGTGCGGCGGGTGGCGATGTAGGTGGCCACGTGGCTGTCTGTGATGGCATCCATGCGGGTGTCCCCGCCAATGACCTTGATGAGCCGCTGCAACGCGCGGTAGCTGTCCCCTTCCGACGCTTTGCCCTGCATGACTTCCGTCATGTAGCGCCCCGCCGCAAGGCTAAGCGTCATCGGTCCATTGCCGTGTTGCTTCTTCGTCGCAAGATCGGTGCGGGCGTTCTCCCGCCACTGCCGTTCTATAGCTTCTGCTTCTTTTTTGTTCCCGGTTTTTGAAGAGCCTCGAAAGGGATGACCGTCGATATGGAATTCGATTTGATAGAAGGGGCTTTTGGGGTGTTTGAAGACTGACACTTGGGAACCTCACGCACTTTCTGGTTTTCGATGAACGTCCGGATATTTTTGCTGGTGAACATTCGGCGCTTGCGCATCTTTCCTCCGCCGACGACGATTGATCGAATGCGGCCAAGATCGACATGCCCCCTCAAAGTCTTGAGGGAGACGCCAAGGATTTCGGCAGTCTGTTGGGGCGTGTAGAGGTGTTCAAGCAGCATCGCTCGTCCCCTTCAACGCGCCTGCCTCATCGGCCTGCCTTGCTGCTTTCAGGATTTGGACGATCTCCCAATTCATTGTTCGTTCGTTGCTGGCGGCGCGGGACTTGATCCAATCCTTGATCTCCGGTGGTATGCGGAAAATGATCTTTGGGTGTTCCGTCACGAGCATGGTATTTACCTCAAAGCGTTGTTGTATGGCTTGGTGCCATATGTGAATATGGCTGCTTTGAGGGTGGCTGTCAAATCATGGGGGATGCATGGCCGCCGGAACGACGCAGAGACAGGACAAGTTCATCATCCGCTTGCCGGACGGCATGCGGGACCAAATCAATGAAGCGGCGAAGATTAACGGCAGGACAATGACCGCCGAAATCGTCACCCGTCTTAGGATGTCATTTGAGACGGAAGGGAAGTCGCCTTCAAGTGAACCCGCGCGGCCCCTCGAAGAAGAAGTTGCGGAGTTGAAATCCCAGCTTAAGACTTTGACACGACGAATGAACGACCTTGACACGCGGACGCAACATCTGCTGCCCCGTCGCAAAAATGACCGATCTTCGTAGGTAGATTTTTCAGTCTACAGTTGGATCGCCCGAAGCCAGCTAAAGAGGGTCTCTTGTGAGCTTGGTAAAACTCCTCCAAAGTGTGGCGGTTCGTGGGGACTTTTTTTGGGGGGTGTTTTAATGGCGACCGAATTCAACTTGCCGGGTTCCTCATTTGAGGAAGTACAGAAGATACTGCGCGGATACAGCAGCGCTCCTGAACAAGCTTCGCTCGACAATCTTTCAAAGCTAGTCGGTCTTCATAAGACGATCATCAGCAGAAACAACAAGTTCCTGACTGACATCGGGTTGATCAACGGGGGCATGAAGAAAACTGCAACCGAACTCGGGAAAAAACTTGGTCGCGCCCTTGACCACAAACAAACCGAAGACGCCCAAAACTACTGGAAAGAGGCTGTCCAGACGAATGAAAAAGTCTCGGGGCTAGTGACAACCGTTCGCATCAAAGGCGGGATGTCCGAAAAGGACTTCTCAACCCATGTTCTTTACGTTTCGGGCCAAAACAACAACTCTGGAAATAAGACGGGTGCTCGCTGCGTCGTTGACGTTCTTATGGCAGCAAGGCTGCTTGTGGAGGAGAACGGCAAACTAGTCGTATCCGCCGCTCCTACGATAGACCCTCCCGTCGAAGTCGATTTGTCAGCTCCTAGGAGGGCTTTGCACGGGGGCCGAAGTTTGGCGCAGATGGCGCATGGGGCGTTTTTTGAAACGCAATCAGGCGACAT
>NZ_JBVVQR010000049.1:0-39343 GCF_055811535.1 Mesorhizobium sp. WSM4816
AATGTGGCCTGATTGCGTTTCAAAAAACGCCCCATGCGCCATCTGCGCCAAACTTCGGCCCCCGTGCAAAGCCCTCATACTGGGAGAAGTGCCCGGCAGGGCGATGAGGGGCAGCGCAAACCTGGGGTGATTGCCGTTCGAGGCCGCTCAGCCCCCTCACCCGATATTCTGAATCCGCCCCCAGTGCCCTTGGTTCCCCAGGTGCCGGAGCGATGCGCCTCGAGCTGCACGATCTGGCTGTGGTCGACGAACAGGTTGATCTCGCGGCGCGAAATGCGATCCGCGCAAATTGGCTGGGAACCCCTTGGGGTCACCGGGTGTTGGCACGCACGAGATTCGAGAGCGATGCCGCAGATCGCGAACAACGCCGCCGCAGGATCTGAATGGTCCGTCCGAAGCAGCGCAAAACTGTTCCTGTGCGGCGACGTGATGCTCGGGCGCGGCATCGACCAAATCCTCGCCAGTCCCGGCGATCCGCACCTTGGCGAGCGCTATGTCAAATCGGCGACGACCTATGTCGAGCTTGCCGAACGCGTCAACGGCCCTATTCCGAGAAAGGTCGACGAGGCGTATGTCTGGGGCGATGCGCTTAGCGACTTGGATCGTGAAGCGCCCGACGCGCGGATCATCAATCTCGAGACCAGCATCACCACCAGCCTGTCCCTGGCGCCCAAGGGGATCAATTACAAGATGAACCCGGCAAACATCGGCTGCCTGGCGGCGGCACGGATAGACTGCTGCGTGCTCGCCAACAACCATGTGCTCGACTGGGATGAGCCTGGCCTCGTCGAGACCCTCGATACGCTGCGGCTTGCCGGCCTGGCCTGTGGCCGGGCTTGACGCGGACGAGGCGGCGGCGCCTGCCGTCATTGAACCGGCCGGCGGGGGCCGCGTGCTGGTCTTCGGCTTCGCGCTGGAGTCGAGCGGCGTTCCAGCTTCATGGGCAGCCGGAGCTTATAAGCCAGGCGTCAATTTGCTGGCGGATGTCTCGGCCCGGTCGCTCAAGCAGATCGCCCGATCCGTGCTGGCCATAAAACAACCTGGCGACCTCGCGGTGGCCTCGATCCACTGGGGCGGCAACTGGGGCTACCAAGTCCCGGCGAAAGAACGCGCGCTTGCCCATGCTCTCATAGATGTTGCAGGTTTCGATGTCGTGCATGGGCACTCCTCCCATCATCCCAAGCCGATCGAAATCCATCACGGCCGGCTGATCCTCTACGGATGCGGCGACTTCCTCACCGACTATGAGGGAATCACCGGCAACGAAACGTTTCGTGGTGAGCTTGCGCTGATATACCTGCCGCGGCTCGCCGTACCGGGCGGTACGCTTGTTGCGCTCGAGCTGGTGCCGTTCCAGCTCGCCCGGTTCCGGCTAAACCGCGCCCTGCGCGAAGATACCGCCTGGCTCGCTGCCATGCTTGAGCGCGAGTGCTCACCTTTCGGCACGCATGTGGCGCTCGGGAGCGATAACCGTCTCACCGTGCTTTGGTGAAGCGCCTGCGGTAAGCCAGCGGCACTAATTTTCAAGCCTCTCGGGCCGACCCCGGCCAAGCGCACCGTCGGCGCGGGCCTGCAAATAGGCGTAGATGTCGTCGATGTAAGGAGCGACGTTGGGATCGTCGGCGAAGCCCTTCATCACCGAAGCGCCGCTGCGCACGCCGTCGCGAACATTGCGCCGGAAGACCTCGATGCCGGGCAGCCGGTCGACAAGCGCCGACGCGAAGGTCGAGCCCACGCCATCGGGGCCATGGCAGTGATTGCAGCTGCCATGGTAGCGACGAAAACCGTTATAGGTTCGCGCATCGACCTTGTTGCCGACAGCCTCGTAGAACTTGCCAGGGGCCAGCTCAGCCTGCGAAGACGCGGCGAAGCCGGCGGCAACGGTAAAGACAACAACAGCCAGGACGAACCATGGAGACATCGTCTGTCGCCCATGTTGCAGGTTCATCCAGCGCCGCCGCAACGCGCATGCCCCCGGACCACTCGATGTTGGATCACTGAGGTTGGATCACTGAGGTTGGTTCACTCAATCCTGGATCAGTCGACGGCGAGCTTCGGGGTAGAAACCACGATCCCGTCTATCGGATGCGGGCTGACGACAAGCTTGCCGCCGACACGCGATATCTCGATGATCTGGTCCGACTCGCCCAGCTTGCCCGGCACGGAGACCGCGACTATCTGGTTCTCGGTCAGTGTCGCCACGAAGCGCACCGGCAAGCCAGCCTCGCCCTGCGCGATTGTGGTGACCACCCGATAGCCGTCCTCCTGAGGCGTATAATAGACGACACCAAGGAAGCCGGCGAGATCGATGCTTTCAGCCTTCATGGCTCCAAGCTCGCCGGCCTGCGCGGGCATCGCCGCCATGCAAAGTGCTGCAAAAGCAATGTATCTGTACATAATGCTGCTCCATCCCGAATTGTCCGGGACAAGCCCGGCTCAAGGTTTCAGCAATAGATGCTCGCGCGCCGTGATAGTCGGCGCACGCAGGCAGAATTCTTGATTAGTCCCCCCGGCTGAATCACAGTGGCGAAGGCCCGCGAGCCAGGAACGCGCAGAACCGCACTGGTTGTCACAGTTAAGTGTGACCTTATCTTCTGGGGCGCGAGTATTTCACCGCCCGGGTGCTTGCGCATCCCCTGTTTGGGGGAGATAATCGGAATTTAAGCGATCGCTAAAACTTGGAGAGGCGAGAGCACCTGTGAGAGCGCGCTGCTTTCCGCGTCGGACGCGCTGTCGACATGCGGGGGGCCGTCGATGGCCAAGGCATTGTCGCATCATGATCTGTCGAAGCTGATCGGCTCGATCTACGATTGCGCACTCGACCCGGGGCGATGGGAGCACGCGCTGGCTGGGATTAGGGATGCGCTCGACGCCCAGACTGCGGTGCTGCAGCTTGACGACCTCGCCAACGACCGGCTGCTGATCTACAGGACCGTGGGAATAGAGCCATACTGGCTGGAGCAACAGGCGAAATATATCCCCGAGATCCACGCCCGGCTGCTTGAGGATCTCTCGACATGGCCTTCGCTCGATATGCCGCATGTGGTCTCACGCCATATCCCTCAAACTTACCTGGAAACCTCCCGGTATTTTCAGGAGTGCTTGAAGCCGCAAGGCCTGGTCGACGTCATGTCGTTCTTCCTGATCCACACCCCTACCCGCCTTGCCGGCTTCGCCGTTGCCCGACATAAGCGGCAAGGCATTATCACCGAGCGGGAAATCAAGCTTGGCAGACTGTTGCTGCCGCATGTGCGCCGTTCGGTGATAATCAGCAACATGCTGGACATCGGCACTGTCGAGCGCGCAGGAATGGCCGAAGCGCTCGATGCGCTCACATGCGCCGTGGTCCTCACCAATGAACGTGGCGCCGTCCTGCACGCCAACCGCTCGGCCAAGCACATGCTGCAGAGCGGCGGCCCGATCCAGGATGTCCGGGGCATTCTGCAAGCGAAGATCCCGTCGGCTTCCAGGGAGCTTCACAGCGCCATCATGCTTGCGGCTCAGGATGAGGTCAGCATCGGCAAGACAGGGCTTGCCGTCCTCCTCACCGAATCCGGCCTGCCGCCCGTCTTCGCCCGCGTGCTGCCGATGGCCGGCGGCGACCTGCGCGCCGGCATGGAACCCGCGGCGGTAGCCGCGGTGTTCATCGGCAATGCACCGGACGAGCATGACGCCGCCGGAATGCTGGCGAGAGCCTTTGGGCTTACGCTGGCCGAAACCCGTGTGCTCGCCAGCCTTGTGGCCGGGCACACCCTGGCCGAGACCGCCGCCAGCCTTCATATTGCCAACGCGACCGCCAAGACGCATCTCGACAATATCTTCCAGAAGACCGGCGCCTCCCGTCAGGCCGATCTGATGCGCCTTGTCATGCAGATCGTTCCGCCCGCGGGGCAGCCTGGTCCCTGAATCACACTCATTCAGCGTCTTGGATACAGGTATCCCACACCGCGGATCGTCTTGATCAGTTCCGGCTTGGCCGGGTCCTTTTCGAGCCGGCGGCGCAGCCGGGTGATGCGGCTGTCGATGCTGCGGTCGAACGGCTCGTCGCCCCTGGGCGGCGCAAGATCGAGCAATTCGTCGCGACCAATGACCTGGCCGGCCCGGGTGGCGAAGGCCGCCACCAGATCGAGCTCCATCGGCGTCAGCGGAATGGCCACGCCGTCGGCGTCGATGAGGTTTCTCGCGCGGGCATCGAACACATAGGTTCCGAAGGCGAAATGCCCGGCCGGCAAAGCGTCGGCATTGTCTGATCCCTTCGGCCTGCGCCTGCGCAGCACCGCGGCGATCCGCGCTTCGAGCTCGACCGGTGAAAACGGTTTTGCCAGATAGTCGTCGGCGCCGATCTCGAGGCCCGCCACCTTGTCGAACACCGAATCGGCACCGGTCAGCATCAGGATGCCGGCGTCGTGATGCTCGCGAAGCCAGCGGGCCAGGCTAAAGCCGTTCTCGCCTGGCATGTTGAGGTCGAGAATGACGAGATCGGCCTTCGACGCCGCGATCGCCTCGCGCAATTCGGCGCCGCCGGATGCCGTGCGAATGCCGTAGCCTTTAGCCTGCAAATAGTCGGCGATCATGAACGCCACGTCGGTCTCGTCGTCCACGATAATGATGTCGGCCATGCGTTCCCCCCGGCGAGCGACGGCGCAAACCTACAGGGCGCATTTGCCCCGGGTCAATCGCAAGCGCAGCCCATCTGCTGCCGATTTCTGGCGGTTCGACACAATTGAAACAATAGAAGCCGGGAAATCGGTCGTACGGCATCATCGTGAAACATCCTTGCGGTTATGTTCAAAGACGTCGCGCAGAAGCCCGGGCAGGCCGGCTTGACAGGCCGCTGGCCGTTCAGTCCACTGGCCGCACGGGAACAGCAACCGTCGTGACGGCGCATCCGTCTGTGGAGACCTCGCCGTGCCGACCTCCTCCAAGCTGTCCAGGCGTTACGCGTTGCTGATGGCGGCCTGCGTTTTGCCGCTGCTCGTGCTTGTCGCCGGCATCGGCCTCTACCAGTCCTACGCGCTGCAACAGTCGTTTTTTCCCTATGCGCTCATTTTTGTCGGGCTGCTTGTCTCGGTATACGCCTTGCACGGCGTGCTTCTGCGGGAAATCGCCGGCATCTTCGCCGAAAACCGCACTGCCTTGCGCGAACTGGCCGACAGCGAACAGCGCTACCGCAATGTTGTCGAGGCCCAGACGGAGTATATCATCCGCGTCGCGCCGGATGGGCGCATGAGCTTTGCCAACGACGCCTATTGCCGCCTTGTCGGCAAGACACGCGAAGAGTTGCTGAGCCCGGACTGGCACTATTTCAACTCGTTTTCCGCCGATTTCGGCAGCTTCGACGAAATCATCGGTCGAGTGACCCCGGACCGACCCGTTTGCGAAGTGGAAGAGACCGGCGCCCTGTACAATGGGCGCGAAATCAACGTGCATTGGACCGATCGCGGCATCTTCGACGACAGCGGCAAGCTCATCGAAATACAGTCGATCGGACGCGATATAGCCGAGCAGAAACTCGCCCGTCAGGCACTCGAGGCCAGCGAGCAGCGCTACCGCAGCGTGGTCGAGCTGCAGACCGAATTCGTCGTCCGGATGTCGCCAGAGGGTCATTTGAGCTTCGTCAACGACGCCTATTGCCGAGCGTGCCGGATGACACGCGAACAGCTTCTCGACCCGTCCTGGTGCGAACTCGATGTGCTGCCGCCCGACGAACGGCGCAGGTTCCTGGACCACCTTGCCCGCCTCACGCCGCAGGCGCCGAACGCCAGCATGGAACTTGTCAATGCGATGCCGGATGGCGCACGTCGATGGCTCGCCTGGAACGATCATGGCATTTTCGACAGCGACGGGCGTCTTGTCGAAGTGCAGTCCGTCGGCCGCGACATCTCGGATCGCGTCCTGGCCGAGCAAGCCAGACTGGAGGCCGAGAAGCTGTTGGCCGAAAGGGAGGCGCAGTTTCGCGCCATCGCCGAAGGCGTGCCGCTGCCGATCACCATCTCGGCAATAGAAGGGCCCGAAATCCTGTTCGTCAACGAACCGGCGCGCAAGGTGCTCGGCATCGAGGTCGGCCAGATCGGAGCCGAAGCGACGTCGACTTGGGAAGATCTCTCACGGCGAGACGATCTCCTGCGGCTGTTGCTGAGGGATGGCATCGTCGACGCATTCGAAGCCGGCATGACCAATATGCAGGGGTCGAGAATCGATACGCTGGTTTCGGCGCGCCTGATCACGCAGGCTGGCCGTTCGGCCATGCTTGCCGCCGTCACCGACATTACCCGCCAGCGCGAGGCCGAGGCGGAGATCGCAAGCCAACGCGAGACGCTGTACCAGTCGGAAAAGCTCGCCGCTCTCGGCTCGCTGCTGGCCGGCGTGGCGCATGAACTCAACAATCCGCTATCCGTCGTCATCGGCTACAGTTCGATGCTGAAGGAATTCTCGACGGATAAGGCAACCGTGGGACGCGCCGACAAGATCCACGCCGCGGCTGAGCGATGCTCGCGCATCGTCCGGACCTTTCTGGCGATGGCCCGCAAGAAGCCGCCGACACGGGGCGCCGTCGACATCAATGATGTCGTGGTTGCCTCACTGGAACTCGCCGGCTACAGCCTGCGCTCGGCCGGGATCGAGATCCGCACCGAACTGGCGGAACCGCTTCCCAATATCTGGGGCGACAGGGACCAGCTTCATCAGGTGGTCACCAACTTGGTGGTCAACGCGCAGCAGGCTTTGCTGCAGGTTCCGCACCCGCGGCGGCTGACCATTGTCACCACCGGGGAAGACGATGTCGTCGAGGTCGTTGTCGCCGACAATGGTCCAGGCATGCCGGAGACGGTCCGCGCGCGTGCTTTTGAGCCTTTTTACACGACCAAATTGGCCGGCGAAGGCACCGGGGTCGGGCTATCTGTCTGCCAGGGTATCGTGACTGCCCACGACGGCAGCATAGAACTGGATTCGACGCAGGGCGGCGGTGCACGGTTTACGATCCGGCTTCCGAGCGGCCGAGCCGAGACGGTCGCTCCGCCCGAGGCTGCAGGCAGGATGCCGCCCGCGCCCTCGGCCGCACGAATTCTGGTGGTCGACGATGATTCCGACATTGCCTCGATGATCGCCGAGATGCTGCGCCGCGATGGCCACGACGTCACCATCGCCGACGACGCGAATGCCGCCCTCAAGGCTGTGCGCGAGGACGGGATCGACCTTTTGATCAGCGACATACGCATGCCCGGCCTCGACGGCCCTGGCCTCTACCACGCGCTGGAACAATTGCGCCCCGGGCTCACTCGCCGGCTGCTGTTCGTGACCGGCGACACGCTGGCACCGGAGATTGACCGCTTCATCGGGGAGACGGGCGCGCCGGTGATCGAGAAACCGCTCGATCCGCAGACCTTTCGCAGGCTCGTGATGGAACGCTTAAGGGCGATGGAGACCAGCGCAATGGAAGAGGCCGAAGCGTGACAAAACAGAAATTGCTCATCGTCGACGACGAAGCGCCGTTGCGCGAGATGCTGTCGGATTACCTGCTCATGCACGGCTTCGATGTTCGATCCGTTGCGGATGGAGCGGGAATGCACACCGAGCTTGACCGCTTTGGCCCAAACCTGGTCATTCTCGACGTCAATCTCATCGGCGAAAGCGGCTATGACCTCGCCCGCGAAATCGCCAAGCAGAGCCGCGCCGGCATCCTGATGCTGACCGCCGTCGGTGACCTGCCGCATCGGCTGGAAGGTTTTGCCGCCGGCGCCGACGACTATATGGCCAAGCCGTTCGAACCACGCGAACTTCTGGCGCGTGTCAGGAGCGTCATCCGGCGCCTGGGCGAGGAAGAGCGGACGCCGGAAAACCGCATCCGTTTCGGCGGCTGCATCCTCGATATTGATGGCCGCACGATGGTCGACCCGGACGGCGCCGACGTCCAGTTGACGTCGATGGAATTCGACCTGCTATGCGTCTTCGCGCGCCATCCCCGGCAGATATTGTCGCGCGACCAGCTGTGCAGGCTCGCCCACAACCGGGACCTCGAGCCGGGCGACCGGAGCATCGACATCCGCATTACCCGACTGCGCAAGAAGTTCGAGACAGAACCCGACGCGCCGGTGGTCCTGGTGACGGTTCGCGGCGAAGGCTATGTCTACGAGCCTGCCCAGGACGAGGCGCGACACCGCTAGATACGGAGCTTTAAAGAGGCTGAGCCGTCCAGCTGGTACGGTTTATGGCTTTGCCTACGCGATCGGCCTGCGCGCCCGGCGATATTCCCGGCGCAGGCTTCGAACAGTGTCTCGCACGACAGGAATGGTCCAGCGCGCGGTCATCGTCGCGATCAGCAGCCCGGCAATCGGATCGATGAAGCGGGCCATCATCGTGCCTTGCCAGATCATGGCTGTTGCGAGCGATGCGGCGATGAGCAGGTTCGACGAGAGCTTGTCAGAGAACAGGCAGATTTGCGCGCGGGCCAGCGCCGACGCGGCAGCCAAGTTGCGGGCCTTCCATCGGCGCAGGATCCACAAATTGACCACCGCATAGGCCAGGTTCAGGCTCATGGCGAGAACAACGCCGGGGCCGTGCGGTTCGACGCCGCCGGCCGCGATCCGCTGGACCGCGATGCTGGCGACGACCGCCATCGAAAGGCACATGCCGACGGCGGCCAGCGCGTTGACGAGCGTCTCGGCCAAGGCTGCCCGGCGCTTGTTCATGCCCAGTTTCATGCTGCCAGCCACAACCAGGACGGAGACCAGCACCAGCATGTCCATCAAGGTCAGCGCGAGATCGGCGCGGATGGTCAGCGATGTGGACGTCGCCGCCGCGTATGCCGTCAGCAGCAGGCAAGGGGTGCCGGCCAGCACCGCCAGCCGTGCCGTCCGCGCCGCCGCACCTTTCGATCGGTCATTGGTTTTTCGCAGAGGTTGCATCGCCAGAAATCTCCTAGTTTCTGGCGTCACCGATGGCGCAGGGATGTTGCGCGGATTTGCCGATTTGCCGGCTGAAGGTTTCCTTTGTGTCGCCGCGGCGGGCGCACGCCGCGATTGGTTATTCGAGGGGATGCTGACGCGGGGCGGCATGCCTTTCTGCATGACGACGAAGCGGACGCTCGCTCATCGAGCGCAGGACCGGGCGGATCGCAACAACTGAAACAATTCGGACGAATTCGGCATTCGTCCGAAACAGACGGGAGCGAAAAGCCGCCCCATGGAGCGAATCGAGAGGACGGCTCCGCTGAAAACGAAAAGGAAATCAAGATGAATCGCTTCAAGACTTACATGGCCGCTGCCTCGGCAATGGCCTGCCTCGCCGCACCGGCCAGCGCCGGGGGACCGGAAGGCTCGAACGGCAAATCGCTGAACGGCCTGACATACAATGCGATAACCACCAATGCGGTGACGAGCAACTCGCTAACCAGCAACGCGATTTTCGCGAATGGCCTCGGCGTCCTTGCACTCAACGGCGTGCACGCCGAAGGCATCGTTCTGGCGAAAAGTCTCGCTCCAGCCGGCAAGTCCGTCATTGACCCGAACGAGCGCTCCGTTGTTGACCCGAACGACCGTTCCGTCTTTGACCCGAACGATCGCGGTTTGCCGGCTGTCCAGAAGGGCAACGTCCAATCCTCGACCGCTGGCAAGAAAAGCAGCGGCCTTCCGTCTGGCCAGCACGACACCGGCAGCGGCGCCGGGAGCAACCATGACCGGCCGACCCCCACGCCGAGGCGTTAAGGTCCGGACCTAGGCGTCCGTCGTCAATGGAACGGATGGCGTTGTGCTGTCCGTTCTCGTTGGCCGCGTTTCATTAGCAAAACCTGCCGTCAGGAGCCAACAATGTCAGCCTACAGAAACCGCCTCGCCCATATCGGCCGCCGCGCATTGGTCGCCGTCGCCGCAGCCATTTCCAGCATGGCAGCAGTGCCCTCGGCCAATGCCGGGACCGGGCACGCGATCAGCTCGATCTCCGTCGTCGGCACAAGGTTCGAGGTGACGACGGAAGACGGTCGCATTGTCGCTCAAGACGATCTCGTCGGCGCCGTCCTGACGATTGGCGATGGACAAGACCAGGTGCCGCTGCGCATCGACGCGGTCGAGATCGATGCGAGGAATCCGGATGGCGGGGTGATGCTCTACGCCATGTCGACCCGCGACGCGGCTAGCGGCGCATGGCGCAACATTTGCGAACCGGACATCGAGGGCCGGCGCATGGGCTTTCCGCTCGCCGGCACCTGGACGCAGGACGGCCGCCATTTGCCGTCCGACACTGCGTTCAGCATTACCTGCACCGGCGGCGCGCAGGCGAAATGCGTGCGCTTCGGATATCGGCCCTGGGAAAAGTCGCCGGACGGCACACCGCTGTGGGATCATCACCAGGCATGCACCCGTATGATCCGCGCCGATTATTGCGGCGATGGCGTCGGCCATACCCGCAACGGGACGCCGATCGTGATCTACGACCGCAAGGGCATCCAACAGGACGAGGCCGCGCCTAATATGTCGTTCGAAGCGGCGTGGGGTGCCGACGGTGCGCTTTGCGTCAGCCACACCAGAATACCCGACGTGCTCACGATGGAGGGGCTGGCTGCGATCTGCCCGGATGTGCGGCAACAGCCGCGAACAGCGTGCGAAAGCCATGCCGGGGCGCTGATCCTCAACCGTTCGATCGACCGGCGAACGGTTCAGGCGGTTGCGGAATAGTCATATCGCGAAAGGGTCTGCTGGGCTTATCGCAGTGGCCTCGTTCGATTGAGACCACCAGGCGTCAAACTTTTCGCGCCACGCCCCCAACCTGCTTGGGGCGCTTGCTCGTGTCGACCTTGGCCCGCGCCTCCACCGCCTTCTCGATCTCCCGCTTCAGCTCGTCTTTGATATCAGCCGTTTCGGCCATCAAGGCGTCGATCTTCATGAAATCGAGCACGCGGTATTTCGACACCGCCGGCCTGACCAGTATGTCCGGCTGGCATTGCCTCAGCTTGGCGGCGATGATCGACTGCATCATCAATTGCGTGGCGCCGAACATCAGGTCGACGGAGGTCGGGTATTTGCGCCCGCCTTTGGCCGGCGCGCCAACGACGTCGACGGCGATGATGATGTCGGCGTCGTCCTCGATCAAGTCGAACGGCACCGGATTGTAGATGCCGCCGTCGATCAGCAGCCTGCCGTCGCGCATCACCGGTCGGAATACCGCGGGAATAGCCGCAGAGGCGGCAAGCGCTGAATGCAGGTCGCCGTCGCGCAGCACGGCGAGCTTATGGCCGAAGAAATCCGTTGCCGTCACCTTCAACGGTATTTTCAGCTCGGCGAAGCTTTCGGGTATGGCGTCGGGCATGAATGCCTTGAGGATGCGCTCGACATTGAACTGGGTGACACCCAGCCCGCCCTTCAGCGCCTCGGCAAAGGTGCCTGGCCGCGCCCGCCACATGCGCGCCGCCACCTCGGCGCGGCGGCCGAGGATCGAGCGCATGTAGTGGTGAATGTCGCTGCCGGCCATGCCCGAAGCCATGCCGGCGCCCATGATGGCGCCGATCGATGAGCCTGATATCGCGACCGGCCTTATACCCAGCTCGTCCAGCACCTCGATGACATGGATATGCGCCAGCCCGCGCGCGCCGCCGCCGCCGAAGGCGATGCCGAAGCTCGGGCTCATCCCCTGCCCCTCATTTGGCCCTGCCCCCCATTTGGGCTCATTCCTCCTTGGCCTCGCCGTGCTTCGGCCCGACGACCATGACGGCCGGCTCGGCGGAAAGCAGCTTTTTCGCCGCCGCCTTGACCTGATCCAGCGTCACCGCGTTGATGAGGGCAGCGCGGCGCTGCATATAGTCGCTGCCGAGCTTGTCGAGCTGCAGCTCGAGCAGCGTCGCGGCGATGGCGGCGGAGGAGTTCAGATTGTTGATGGCGTAGGCGCCAATCAAGTATTTCTTGGTCGCCGCCAGTTCCGCTTCGGTCGGCCCTTCCTGGGCCATGCGCTTCACCACCTCGCGCACGACAGCCAAAGTCTCGGCCGCCCGGTCCGCGCGGGTCGCCGTGGTGATGGCCAGGGCGTTGGCGTGCTGGTGGTCGACCAGGTCGGAACTGACGCTGTAGGCCAGACCGCGTTTTTCACGCACCTCCTCGAACAGCCGCGAGGTGAAGGCGCTGCCGCCGAGGATCTCGTTCATCAGAACCGCAGCGAAGAAATCCGGCGCACTCCGCTCGACGCCGGGATAGGCGAGTTGCAGCGACGTCTGGGGCTGATCGTAATTGACCTCGAGCTGCTGGTTGAGTTTCGGATCGACATCGGCGACCGCGCTGAGCGCCTGATGCTGCGGCAGGCCGCCAAAGACGAGATCGAGCTTTTTCTTCAACGTCTCGGCATCGATGGCACCGACCACCGCCACATGCAGGCCATCACGAGCAAAATTCGCCTTGTGAAAGGCGATGAGATCGTCCGGCGTGATGGTGGCGATGCTTTGCCTGGTGCCCTCTTCGGGCCGCGCATAGGGATGGGTGCCGTATAGTGCCTCCAGCCATTTGCGCTGGGCGAGCGTGTCCGGGTCAAGCTCGTTGGCGATGATGCCGGACAGCACTTGCGCGCGGATGCGGTCGATTGGCGCCTGGTCGAAACGCGGCTCTGTGACCGCCAGCCGCAACAGGTCGAACGCCGCGTCGCGCTGCTCGGCAAGCATGCGCATCGAGCCAAAGGTGCCGTCGCGCGCCGCTTCGAAGCTCATCTCTGCGCCGACGTCGTCGAGCTTGATCTGGAAGGACTCGCTGTCGAGATTGCCGGCGCCCTCGTCGAACAGGCCGCTCATCAGATTGGCAAGGCCCACCTTTCCAGCGGGATCCTGCGTCGTGCCGCCGTCGAAGGCGAAGCGGATGGCGACGAGCGGCACGGAATAGTCCTCCACCAGCCAGGCGGTGATGCCCTTTGACGACGTCACCTCCTGGATGCTCATGGCCGCACGAGCGGAAAGCGCCGGCAGGACGAGGAAGACGAGGGAGAGGAGCAGGGTAACTAAAGGGATGGCAACACGCGCGGCTCTCCCTTCTCCCCTTGTGGGAGAAGGTGGATTGGCGCGCAGCGCCAAGACGGTTGAGGGGTGCTGGCCGGAACGACGTCGGTGCCAAGCTGGAACACCCCTCATCCGACCTCGCTTCGCGAGGCCACCTTCTCCCACAAGGGGAGAAGGGAAGTCGCGGCTATGCTGGTTCCTCATCACCTCAATTCTCTGCCTGTGTCTGCGGCAAGAGATAGCCTGATGTCGAATGGTTGAGATTGAGATAGCGCGCCGCAACCTGCCTGACTTCATCGGCGGTGACCTTGCGGATGCGGCCCGGCCATTCCTCGACATCCCTGACGTTGCCGCCGGTGGCGAGCGTCGCGCCGTAGATGTTGGCCATCGAATCCTGCTTGTCGCGAGCGAAGATCATCGAGCGGACGAAACGATCCTTGGCCTTCTCCAACTCGCCTGATGCGACGCCCTCGCTGGCGATGCGGGCGACCTCGGCCTCGACCGCCGCCTGGACATCGGCCAGCTTGGCGTCGCCGCGCGGCGCGCCATAGACGGCGAAGTTGGTGGCATCGAGCATGGTGCCCTGGAAAAAGGCGCCGGCCTCGGCGGCAATGCCTTGCTTGACGACAAGCTGCTGGTACAGCCGGCTGCGGCTGCCGCCGCCAAGGATCTCCGCCAGCAGGTCCAGCGCTTCCGCTTCGCCCGGCTTTGCGGTGTGATAGGAGGGAACCACCCATTGCGTCGAAAAGTTCGGCACGCTGACACGCGCGTCAGCCAGCGTCACCGTGCGCCTGGTGTTCTGCTCGGGTTCGACCGGACGGATGCGCGGCGGCAGGTCTGGACCACGCGCGACCTTGCCATAGGTCTTTTCGGCCAGCGCCTTGACCACCTGCGGCTCGACATCGCCGGCCACCACCAGCACGGCGTTGTTGGGCGTATAGTATTTGTCGTAGAAAGCCTTGGCGTCGGCGCGGTTCAGCTTCTCCATCTCCTGCATCCAGCCGATCACCGGAATGCGATAGGGCTGGTTCTGCCAGAGCGTGGCGTCGACCTCCTCGCCGAGCACTGCCTGCGGATTGCTGTCGATGCGCGAGCGGCGTTCCTCGAGGATGACGTCGCGCTCGGTGGCGATGACGTCGTCGTTGAGGATGAGGTTGCGCATGCGATCGGCCTCGAAATCCATCATCTGCTCGAGCGCCTGCGGCACCACCGTCTCGTAAAAGGCGGTGTAGTCATAGGAGGTGAAAGCGTTGTTCGAACCGCCGATGGCGGAGACGGCGCGGTCGAACGCGCCGGCCGCATGGTTGGTCGTCGCCTTGAACATCAGATGCTCGAAGAAATGGGCGATGCCGGACTTGCCCGGCGGCTCATCGGCGCTGCCGATCTTGTACCACACCATATGAGTGACGATCGGTGCGCGGCGATCGGGGATGACAACGACCTCCATGCCGTTGTCGAGCAGGAAACTCGTCACCTTGCCGTCGTCCGGCTTGTTGTCGGCCAGAACCGGCCCGGTCATCACAAGAGCCAGCGCAAAAAGCGTACCGCGCAGCCAATCAGCCTGAGATGTCATTAACGACTCCGGTTGTCATGCGGTGGGACGATAGGCGGGGGTATCGCCACAGGCAAATTGATTTGTTCGTCATTTTGAAGGCGCTGCGCTCCCTTCATCCAACCTCGATAAAGCGGATGACGGTCTCGCCATAGCTTCGCTCGTCGACAACCGAAAAGCCCGGCCCTGCCTCGAACGGCGCCGCAGCCGCCTCCTCGACGACGCAGAGCGCGCCGGGGACGAGCCAGCCGCCGGCCTTGGCCGAGCGCAAGGCACGCTCACCCAGGCCCTTGCCATAGGGCGGGTCGGCGAACACCAGGCCGAACGCGGCCATCGTGCCCGCCTCGCCCAGAGCCGTAGCGTCGCGACGGAATATCTTGGTACGCCCGGTGAGGCCGAAACCCTCGACATTGGTGCGGATCAGGCCGCGCCCTTCCGCCGATTCTTCGATGAAGACGCCATAAGATGCGCCGCGCGACAGCGCCTCGAGGCCGAACGCGCCGGTGCCGGCGAACAGGTCGAGCACCCGCGCGCCGACCAGCCTGTCGGGGAAACGATGCGCCAGCACGTTGAAGACAGCCTCGCGGGTGCGGTCGGTGGTCGGGCGGATGGCGCTTGAGCGGGGCGTCGCCAGCGGACGCCCGCGAAACTCACCGCCGACGATCCGCATTGCCTCCCCTGGATCCCTTGGGGCCGCTGCGCGGCCGGTCGCCGCCTTTGCCGCCATCATTTGGGCGTTCGCCACGCGGCTTTCCGAACGGCTTTGCGCCTCCGGGTTTTCCCCCTCCATGGGCGGGCTTGCCATAAGACGGCTTGAACGAGGCCTTGCGTTCCTTGGCTTCGGCCGCCCTGGCGGCATCGGCGTCCGCCCTGCCCTTGCCGATCGGCCGCGCGCCGGGCGCCATCCAGACATTGGCCTTGCGCTGGCCCGGCGGCTCGATCGGGCGCTGCTCGCGTTCGGACTTTTTCCCGCCGCCCGGTTTGCCGCCGAAGCCGCCCGGCCCGCTACGTTCAGATTTGGGGCCGCGATCGGCAAAGCTCTTTTCCGGCCCGAAACTTCTGCCGGGACTTGTCGACAGCTTGCCCAGCGCCTCGTCGCGGCTGCCTTCGCGGCGCTTGCGGTTCTTGATCAATCCGCCTTCGCCGATCGGACGGCGTTCGCCATCGCGGGTGAATTTCGGCCGCGCTGGCTCCTCTTCCCGCACCGCTTCGCGCCGCACCGGCCTGTTGGAAAACGGCTTGGTGATGTCAGCGTCGAAATTGGCGCCGGACTCCTCGACCAGGCGTTCGCCGAGCTGGTCGCGCAGCACCCGGCCCTTGATCTCCAGCACATGGCCCTCGGGCAGGTCGTCGAGCTGGAACGGTCCGTAGGAAATGCGGATCAGTCGCGTCACGTCGAGGCCAAGCGAGCCCAGTATGTTCCTGACCTCGCGGTTCTTGCCTTCACGCAGGCCAAGCGTCAGCCAGGCGTTGGTGCCTTGCTCGCGGTCGAGCGTCGCCTCGATGGCGCCATAGAAGACGCCGTCAACGGCGATGCCTTCGCGCAAGCCGGCGAGCGCACTTTCCTCGACCTTGCCGTGGACGCGCACGCGGTAGCGCCTGAGCCAGCCGGTCGCCGGCAGTTCGAGCACGCGCGCCAGCCCGCCGTCATTGGTGAGCAGCAGCAGGCCTTCGGTGTTGATATCGAGCCGGCCGATGGTCATCAGCCGCGGCAGGTCGGCCGGCAGCACGTCGAAGACGGTCTTGCGGCCCTCGGGATCACGATTGGTGGTGACGACGCCGGCCGGCTTGTGGAACAGGAACAGCCGGGTGCGCTCGATCGGCGGGATCTCCATGCCGTCGAGATGGATGATGTCGCCAGGCATCACATTGAAGGCCGGCGAGGACAGCACCCTTCCATTGACCTTGACGCGGCCGGCCGCGATCAGCTCCTCGGCATCGCGACGCGAGGCAAGACCGGCGCGGGCCAGCCGCTTGGCAATGCGCTCACCAGCCTCTTCCGTCGCTTCGGCGGGACGCGGGCGCGGTTTGAAGCCGCCCGATGCCCCTTGGGGCCGATCACCGGCAAAATCGCGCTTGGGCCGATCGCCGAAGTCGCGTTTTGGGCGATCGCTGAAGTCTCCCTTGGGACGGTCGAAGCGCCTTTCGCTGCGCTCGCCTTCGGCAGCCGCCGGCCGGTCGCCGCGCGGCGCGTACGGTTTTCGCGGCCCTTCGCGCTTCTCGTAAGGCTTGCCTTCCGGACGCGGCCCCTTGCTGAACGGCCGGTCGCCAGCCTTGAAGTCACGCTTCGGCGGCTCGCCGTCAGCCGCCATCGGGCGATCGCCGCGCGGCGCGTATGGCTTGCGCGGCCCCTCACGCTTTTCATAGGGTTTGCCGTCAGGGCGCGGCCCCTTGCTGAACGGCCGTTCGCCACTCTTGAAGTCGCGCTTCGGCCGCTCGCCGTCAGCCGCCATTGGGCGGTCACCGCGCGGCGCGTAAGGTTTTTTCGCGCCGAAGGATGGCTTACCGCCTTTGCCAGCAGCGGGATCACGACCACGCGGGCCCGACGGTTTCGGGCCGGTCTTGCCCGGACCCTTTTGGCGCGGGAATTTCTTGTTTTTGTCGTCCATTTGGCCTTTGCTCGTTTGCACTACAGCGCCGCGCGTCCATACGGACGCGCAAAGGACGCTGTAGGACTTTGATTTGGCGCATGATCCCTTCCGAAAACCAATTCCGGTTTTCGGGGTCATGCGCTAGATAACAGGATCATGCCGGAGTAGCGAGGAGATAATAGGAATGGAAACCGCTTGAAGCGGCCGGATTTCATGGCGCTGGCGCTGGAGGAGGCTGAAGCCGCCGCCCTGCGCGGCGAAGTGCCGGTCGGCGCGGTCATCGCCAGCGGCGATACGGTCGTTGCCAGTGCCGGCAACCGCACTCGCGAGCTTGCAGATCCCACGGCCCATGCCGAGATGCTGGCGATCCGCGAGGCCTGCCGCAAGCTGTCGAGCGAACGGCTCACCGGTCACGATCTCTATGTGACGCTCGAGCCCTGCGCCATGTGCGCCGGCGCCATTTCCTTCGCCAGGCTGCGCCGGCTTTATTTCGGCGCCGCCGACGAGAAGGGCGGTGCTGTGGTCAACGGCGTGCGCTTCTTCGCCTCACCAACCTGCCACCATGCGCCGGACATCTATCCAGGCATGGCCGAGAGCGACGCGGCGCTGCTTCTGAAGGATTTCTTCAGGGAGCGACGCGAACCGTAGCGTCGGCGCCTACCAGGGCAGCCAATCGAACATGCCGCTCTTGTTCTTGGCGGCCGCTTCCCTCTTGAGGCGGCGTGCTTTCTTGTACTCGTCCTCGCCGAGGTCGTCGACCGGCGCGGTGGCGGCAGCGGCGCGATATTGCACCGGCGGCTCGCTCAGATATCTGCGGGTGTTCGGGTCACCCTGCTTTTGTTCGGCGAGGCGGCGCTTGACCTCGGCGGCGCGGCCCTTGTCCGAATCCGCCGGCTTCCAGGCCGGCGGATGATCGGAACCCGACTCCTTCATCGCAGCCTTGATCGCCGCCGGATCCGTCTGCACGTCATCGACGATCTGCGCCTGGTAGGACGGATCGTCCTGATTGAGCGTGGCCTCGGCGCGCAGGCGAGCGCGGCGTTGCTCGGGCGATTCCGGCCAATCGGCGCTTGCCGTGGCGCTGTCCTGCGGCGGCGGCAGTTGCTTCTGGCCCGGCGCCGGCTTCACCAATTCGGGGCGCGGCTTGTAGTCGATCTTTTCCTTGTTCTTCGGCATGACTGAAAAAGCGCTGGTCAGATCGCCGGCAAGCTGGGCGGAGGCGGTCTTGTCGGTCCCGTAGGTCGGCGAGCCCATACAGCCGGACAGGGCCAGGCCGGATGCGACAAGTGGCGCCAGCAGCGCAACGCGCGCGCAAGTTCTTTCGGTCATGCCAAAAAGTCCCACTCTAGACAGCCTCTCGATCGCCGCCGGCCAAAGGTCCGGTCCCCATCGCCTATGCTCTTCCGACGGAAATCCGGCGACAATTTGTCGTCCGGAGTTTCGCGTGTTTATCTCAACCACTCGTTAAGGGCAACGAGCCGAGGCCGATCAGCCGCCCGCCGTGGCATTTGTGCACCGCCTTATATACGACCAAGCGCCTTCAATTCATGCAGCACCGCCGCGTCCCGCGCCGAAACGTCGGGGAATTCCTTGTCCTGCCCGACATCGGCCGTGTATTGCCATGAGCGCGCGCATTTGAGCAGGCCGCGGTCCTCGGCCTTCTCGACCACCACGGCGACGCCCTTGACGTCGTCCAGAGTGAACGCGCCGGAAGGCGCGTTGCCATGCGCAATGACCAGATCGCTGGTGATCGCCATTTCGGCCATGTCGACATCCGATATCGCCGCTTCGAGCGCCGCATCATCGAGCGTGACGACCGGCACCGCTTCCAGAGACGAGCCGATGACCTTCTGGGCGCGCGCGATTTCCAGCGCGCCGGTGACGACGCGGCGAACCTGCCGCACCTTGCGCCATTTTTCCGCCAGCGCCTCGTTCTTCCAGCCGACCGGGATTTGCGGAAACTGGTCGAGATGCACCGAGACGGCGTCCGGATGACGGTCGAGCCAGGCCTCCTCCATGGTGAAGGGCAGCATCGGCGCCAGCCATTTCACCAGGCAGTCGAACAGATGGCGCACCACCTGCACGGACGCCTTGCGCTTCACGCTGGACGGCGCCTCGCAGTAGAGCGCGTCCTTGCGGATGTCGAAATAGAAGGCCGACAGCTCGACCACCATGAAGTCGAGCAGCGTGCGGGTGATGCGCTTGAACTCGAAGGCGTCGTAGCCCGCCCGCACGACTTCATCGAGTTCGGCGAGCCGGTGCAGCATCAGCCGCTCCAGCTCCGGCATCTTGTCCAGCGGCACGTCCTCGCCATCGTCATGGGCAAGCGTGCCCAGCATCCAGCGGATGGTGTTGCGCAGCTTGCGGTAGGCGTCGATGTTGGTCTGCAGCACGTTCTTGCCGAGCCGCTGGTCTTCCCAGTAGTCGGTGGTCACCACCCATAGCCGCAGGATATCGGCGCCCGACTGTTTGATGACGTCTTGCGGCACGACGGTATTGCCGAGCGACTTCGACATTTTCCGCCCCTCCTCGTCCATGGTGAAACCATGGGTGACGACGGTGTCGTAAGGCGCCCTGCCCCTGGTGCCGCAGCTTTCGAGCAGCGAGGAGTGGAACCAGCCGCGATGCTGGTCGGAACCTTCGAGATAGACGTCGGCCGGCCATTTCAGATCCGGACGATCCTCCAGGGTGAAGACATGGGTCGAGCCGGAATCGAACCAGACGTCGAGGATGTCCATAACCTGCTGCCATTTCGAGGCATCGTGATTGCCGAGGAAACGCTCCTTGGCGCCGGCCGCAAACCAGGCGTCCGCGCCTTCCTCCTCGAAGGCGTCGATGATGCGCTGGTTGACCGCCTCGTCGCGCAGGACGTTGCCGTCGGCATCGGCGAAGACGGCGATCGGCACCCCCCAGGCGCGCTGGCGCGACAGCACCCAATCGGGGCGCTCCTCGATCATGGCGCGGATGCGATTCTGGCCGGCGGCCGGCACGAAGCGGGTGTCGTCGATCGCCTTCAGGGCACGGCTGCGCAGTGTCGTGCCGTCGCCGAGCTCCTTGTCCATAAAGACGAACCATTGCGGCGTGTTGCGGAAGATGATCGGCTTCTTCGACCGCCACGAATGCGGATAGGAATGCTTCAGCCGCCCGCGCGCGAACAGCGCATTGCGCTTGATCAGCTCGTCGATGACCGCCTGGTTGGCATTGCCCTTCTTGCCGTTGTCGTCGATGACGCGCGCCGCACCGCCCTCGCGGTCCGCGCCGAAGCCTGGCGCATCCTTGGTGAAGAAGCCGGCATCGTCGACGGTGAACGGGATCGCTGTGTCGATGCCGCGCTGGCGAAGATCTGACGCAGCGTCCATCCAGGCGTCAAAATCCTCGCGGCCATGGCCCGGCGCCGTGTGGACGAAACCGGTGCCGGCTTCGTCGGTGACATGCTCGCCGGCGAGCATTGGGACGTCGAATTCATAGCCGCCATTCAAACCTTTGAAGGGATGAGAAAGCGTAAGGCTTCCAAGCTCTTCGGCCGAAATGCTACGGAGGCGGTCCATCGTCACCTTGGCTTTGGTCGCAGCCTCTTCCGCCAGCGCTTCGGCAAAGATCAGCCTTTCGCCAGGCTGCGGGCCGAAAGCATTCTCGGCCGCAGTGACCTCGTAGAGGCCATAGTTGATGCGTGGCGAATAGTTGACGGCACGGTTGCCGGGGATGGTCCATGGCGTGGTCGTCCAGATAACGACATCGGCCTCCAGCAAGTCCAGTGACGTCTGCGTCAGCCTCGGATCCAAGGCTGGCTGCCCATCTTCGACGTTGGTGACCTGACGAGCGAGGCTGACGACCGGAAACTTCGCCCAGATCGTGTCGCTCTCATAGTCCTGGTATTCGACCTCGGCCTCGGCCAGTGCGGTGCGCTCGACCACGCTCCACATCACCGGCTTCGAGCCGCGATACAGCTGGCCCGACATGGCGAATTTCAACAGCTCGCCGGCGATGCGCGCCTCGGCATGGAACGCCATCGTCGTATAGGGATTGTCGAAGTCGCCGACGACGCCGAGCCTCTGGAACTCTGCGCCCTGCACCTTGATCCAGTGCGCGGCGAACTCGCGGCATTCCTTGCGGAACTCGTTGACCGGGACCTCGTCCTTGTTCTTGCCCTTGGCGCGGTATTGCTCCTCGATCTTCCATTCGATCGGCAGGCCGTGGCAATCCCAGCCGGGCACGTAGTTCGAGTCGTAGCCGCGCATCTGGAACGAGCGGGTGATGACGTCCTTGAGGATCTTGTTCAGCGCATGGCCGATATGGATGTTGCCGTTGGCGTAGGGCGGGCCGTCATGCAGCACGTATTTTTCGCGGCCGGCGGCGTTTTCGCGCAGCTTGCGGTAAAGCTCCATCTCCTGCCAGCGCTTGACCAGCAGCGGCTCCTTCTCCGGCAAGCCGGCACGCATCGGAAAATCCGTCTGCGGCAGGTAAAGCGTTTTGGAGTAGTCGATCGTTTCAACAGTGTCGGTCATCGGCGTATCGGTCATTGGTCTGCCATATGCATTGCCCGGCAAAGAGCCCGGGCGTTGAACTATCATGATCTGGAAAAAGCGCGAGAGGCCGCGCGCAAAATTCCCGGCGGCTCCGGCGGCGCTCAGGCCGCCCGGAACACCGGGCTTGTAATTCGTATCGCAATCGCGAGCGCGCGAGGAAACTGCGTCATGACCGGGCTTTTAGACGAGGCCGGCCCCATTGAAAAGCCCGAACTCGCGAACGCCTCCTTGCTTCATGTGCCAGTTGCGCCTATGTCTTTGGGCAAATGGCAGCGGAGTTAAAATAATGTCCAGCTTGCACATCAAAGGTATCCAGGACACGGCAACGGAACGGTTTCTCGTTCATGTCACCAGGGTCGAAGGACTTCGCCAACGCGGCTTCAGCAATGACGAAATCTACAAGATCGTCGGCCCGCGACGGACATTAGCGCGTCGCAAGGAGCGAAACGAGACACTGACGATCGCCGAGTCCGACCGCGTCATGCGGCTTGAACGGATTTCGGCGATAGCGGATCGGGTTTTCGGCAATCACGAAAAGGCGCAGCGTTGGCTGCGCAAGCACAGCAGGGTGCTTGACGAGACACCTATTAACCTCTTGCAGTCAGAAACGGGTGCAGCGCTGGTGGAAGAAGAGCTCCATCGCATCGACCATGGCATCTTTGCCTGACATATGCGGATCTGGCGCATTTCCGGCTACGCCGACCTGCTGGGTGTCGGCGGTTTGGTCAGCGGCGGCCGTTGGCATGTCATGGGGACACCAATTGTCTACTGCGCCGATCACCCGGCCACGGCACTTCTCGAGATACTTGTGCATGTCGACGCGGAAGACATGCCCCAGACCTATCAGCTTCTAGAGATCGAAATGCCGGACGACATTGCCATCATGTCTCCCGGTTTGCCCGATGACTGGAAGGACGATCTGTCCATGACACAACGGCTCGGGACGAACTTTGTCGCTGCTGCCACCCAGGCGGTCATGGAAGTCCCTTGTGCAATTGTCCCGTTCACAAGGAACTATCTTCTTAATCCGGATTTGCTGGCCCGCGACGGCATCCGTATCGTTAGCGCCACGACCCATCCGGTCGATACGCGACTACTGGGATAGGCTCACATCGAGAAATCGAAGCGATAGGTCGTCGACACGCCGATCGTGAACTGATCCCTTGAGCCGCGCTCCTTGACCAGGCTGGAATCGGCCGCCGGGCCCATCAGCCGCGAATATTCGGCGAACAGGCTGGCCGTCATCGGCTCGGTCACTTTCCACGTCACCGCGCCGCCGAGGCCCGCCGATTTCACGCCACCGTCCGGTCGGTACCGGCTGAGGCCCGACGCTATGGCTTCCCCGGCGTCGACGCCGTAATAGGCGTCGAAATAATCCGACGAGGCGAACGAAACGCGCGGCCCGCCCGAAATCCTGACCTCCGGCGTCACATCGTGGAATGCGTCGGCGGCGATGTCGGCGACGAAGCCGTTATGGGCGCGAATGCCGTGCCGCAATTCGGCGCGGGCGCGCAACCAGTCCAAAGGATAGAATTCGAAGAAGCCGCCGGCCTCGCCGCCCCAGCGCACCGGGTCGAGGCCTCTCAGTTCGTCGGCGTCGTCGCCATCGCGCGAAAACAGGATTTTTCCGGCCAGGCCGGCGCGGAAGCCGCCTTCGTCGATCAACCCCAGCGAGATGTTGTCGTTGCGCGAGGTGAAGCGGGCCGCAGGACCGGCCTTGCCGAGCGAGATGATCGGCTGGGCGCTGAGTATATAGTTCTTGCTGCCTTCGAAATCGGGGGCGACCAGGCCGGTGGCGCCGACTGTCAGATACCAGTCGCCAGACAGCCAGCCCAAGGCCCCATCGGCGGCTTCGGCGGCACCGGTGGCCCCAAGTATGAAGGCGGCCAGAACCACCGGATTCGCTCGGACAAAACGCATCATTACTCCATAAGTCGAACAGGTTGGCGATACAACCAGCCTTCGCAAGCCATGGCGCCAGTTCAGTAAAATTTGGCTTAATGTCCGAAACATCGGCGGCGTTTCTGAAAATGCGCTAGCAGCTGCCAACGGGCTTCCCACTCTGGAATGTCTCGGCTGCTTTTTGGATTTTGGCAATAGCCGTGTGACCCTGGCTGCTCACCCAAGAGTTACAAAAATCCGCGGACAAAGCTTCCCGCGCTGTGAAGAGTGCGGCGACCGGCACTCAATCCTGCATTCCAAACCGGCCAAGCGTGAATCATATACGGCCAAATTTCGAGACGTACTTTGACGTCAGCCGCGCCAGCGGCTTGCGCGAGCCGAGTTGCGTCCGACAACAGCGCCTCGGCCGAACCGACCTGTATCAGCATTGGGGGAAATCCGCTCAGATCGGCAAACAATGGCGAGATCAGGGGATCGCGCCGACCAACGCCATGGGGAACATAGGCGGTGGCCAGTTCCTCCAAATACGCCCGGTGGACGATAGGGTCGATTGCGTCCTTAGTCGATAGCGTCGCGCCAGACATCGAGAGGTCCGTCCAGGGCGAAACCAGCCAAAGACATCGCGGCAACCGCTCCCCTGCCGCGCACAATATACTGACCAGGCATAAGGTGAGGTTGCCGCCCGCACTGTCGCCGCCAACCACGATGCGATCCGGCGCGATCCCTTGCCGCCCCAGAAAGCGCCATGCGGTGAGTGCGTCTTCATGTTGCGCAGGGAAAGGATGTTCCGGTGCGCGTCGATAGTCGATCGCGAGGGTGCGCATTCCCATTGCTCGACCTGCCTCGGTCACCATTCGACGATGACTTTTGAGCGAGCCGGAGCAGTAGCCACCACCATGGAAAAAGAGCAGAACCTTATCGCTGTCACTCTCAGGCGCTAGCGACCACTCTCCCTCGAGGCCGTCGAAAACCGCATTCTCACATCTGACGTCGTCCGCAATCGGCCAGACCGAACCAACCTCGTCGAGCCGTGCCCGGCGTTCGTCCCAGCCCACCGGTCGTGGCTTTGACGTCAGCAAACTGCGCACTCCGTTAATCTCCCTCAGATCGAGGCTTTCGTCCACGTCGCTCATTTGCTTCCCTAGCCTCATCAAGCATAAAAACGGGCGACAGCAGCAGCCTCACGTCATCCAATAAAGCGTCACAGCCAGCGCTGGGCCACCGCTTTCGTTTGCGCCATGGCGAAGACAAGAGGACGACAGTCGTCCAGAACCCGCTCGTCATGCTTTAGCACTGCCGCCGCACATGGTCGAATATTACGTCTGATATTTGGCCGCTTCGGGTCTAGCCACGTCTGGCAAGCGATCGCTCGGGGTGTGGCGCTCGCATCCTGCTCGCTTTACCGGCAAGCCTGTCAGCGTTACCTTCCAAGCCGGCAATGGTAACCTGAGGGAGAAGGGCGATGACACTGCACGGCGATGCCTTGAAAGATGCAATCGGTCAGACGCGGGCGAAATGGGGATGGTTCGTCGGGCTCGGCGTTCTGCTGCTGATCCTCGGCGGCATCGCCTTCGGCAATCTGTTCATCGCCACTGTCGCCTCGATCTACGTCGTCGGCTGGCTGATGCTGATGGCCGGAATCATCGAGATCATGCATGCCTTCGGTGTGAAGACATGGACCCGGTTTTTCTACTGGCTGCTCAGTGGTCTTCTCTATGCCGTCGCCGGGTTCTTCGCCTTCTACAACCCGCTGCTGGCGTCGGCGGTGCTGACCTTCCTGCTGGCGGTCGCCCTTCTCGCATCAGGCGTGCTCAGGGCCTGGGTCGGGTACAGGCACAGGCCGGAAAAAGGTTGGGGCTGGCTGGTTGCGGCCGGCGTCATCAGCGCGCTGGCCGGCCTGGTCATCGCCATGGGCTGGCCAGTCAACAGCGTATGGGTGCTGGGGCTGTTTCTCGCCGTCGACCTGATCTTCCAGGGCTGGGCCTTCATTGCGGTCGGCCTGGCGCTGAAAAAATAGGTCCTTGGTTTGGCATGATCTGTTCCGAAAACCGGTTCCCACTTTTCGGGATCATGCTTTGTTTTAGCATGATCTTTTCCGAAAACCGGTTCCCACTTTTCGGGATCATGCTTTAGAAAGCAACGGCCGCGTCGAGCTCGGACAGCGGGCTGACGCCGGCAAGCAGCGCCCTCGCCTCGGCCTCGTCGCGTTTCATCTGCGCGACCAGCGCGTCGAGCCCGTCGAACTTCACCTCGGCGCGCAGGAAACCGAAGAAGGACACCGCGCATAGCTCGCCGTAGAGATCGCCGGCGAAGTCAAAGACGAAGGTTTCCAGAAGCGGCGTGCCGTTGTCATCGACGGTCGGGCGGCGGCCGAAGCTGGCAACACCATCATGAAGCGTGCCGTCGGCGCGGCGGAAGCGGACGGCGTAAATCCCTTCCTTCAGATTGGCTTCCGGCGAAAGCCTCATATTGGCGGTTGGAAAGCCGAGCGTCCGGCCAAGCTGCTGGCCGCCGATCACCTCGCTCTCGACCGTGAAGCGGTAGCCGAGCTGGCCGGCGGCCTCGGCCACTGCCCCTTCGCACAGCAGCGCCCGGATTCGGCTCGACGACACCACCTCGGCGCCTTCGTCGCGAAAGGCGTCAACCAGGGTGACGCCGAAGCCGTGGCGTTCGCCGGCCGCCATCAGATAGGCCGGTCCGCCTTGCCTGTCCTTGCCGAAGTGGAAGTCGAAGCCGGTCACGGCGTGGATGATGCCGAGATTGCTGTCGAGCACATCGGTCACGAACGCTTCCGCTGACAGTGCGGCGAAGGCGCGCGTGAACGGCTGCTCGACGAGTGCGGCAAAGCCCAGATGAGACAGCAGCATTGCCTTCATTGGCGGCGGTGTCAGCACGAACAGCGGAATCTCGGGCCGGAACACCTTTCTCGGATGCGGCTCGAAGGTCAGCACCAGCGCCGGCGCGCCGCGCCGGCGGGCCTCGGCCAGCGCGCGTTCGAGCACGGCTTGGTGGCCGCGGTGCACACCGTCGAAATTGCCGATCGCTACCACGCCACCCCGCAAATGGGCCGGCAGCGGCGAGATGGCAGAAACGCGTTCGAAGGCTTCAGTCATTTCGGGGCTTGCGTCATTTCGAGGCTTCCGTCATCGAGCGAGCCTACTGCAGTCTCGGAATGATCGCGACCGGCCGGTAGCCATGCCTTTCCAGAAAGGCGATCAGCCTGGCCGGATCCGGTTGTAGCGCATCGCCGTAGTCGCGGGCATGGATGCCGCCCGACACGTAGAGCACGTCGAAGCCATTGTCGGCAGCACCCTTGATGTCGGTCATCATGCCGTCGCCGATGGCCAGCACGTCCGAGCGCTCGACCGGGCGGCCGAGCAGGTCGGCGATCTCCTTCATCGCGACGTCATAGACCGGGGCATAAGGTTTTCCAGCAATCAGCGTGCGCCCGCCGAGCTGGGCATAGTCGCGGGCCAGCGCCCCGGCGCACCAGATCATCCGCTCGCCGCGCTCGACCACAATATCGGGATTGGCGCAGATGAAGGGCAGGTTCCTGGCGCGCAGCCGCCGCAGAAGATCGGCGTAGTCCTCCGGCTTCTCGACCTCGTCGTCGAACAGCCCGGTGCAGACCACGCCGGACGCCTCGAACTCCTCGACCAGCTCGACATCAAGCCCGTCATAGAGCGTGAAATCGCGATCGGCGCCAATGTGGAAGATTTTTCGCGGGCCTTCCATGATCAGGTCGCGGGTCACGTCGCCGGAGGTGACGACGCGGTCATAGGCCGCAGAGGGAACGCCGATCGCATTCATCTGCGCCACCACATCGGCGCTGCGGCGCGGCGAATTGGTGATCAGCACGACAGGTATCTTCGCCTCGCGCGCGGTGCCCAGCGCCAGAGCCGCGGCCGGAAAATGCCGTTCGCCATTGTGGACCACACCCCAGACGTCGCACAGGATGGCACAATAGGCTCCCGACAAATCCGCGAGCGAGCCGATGATATCGGGCGAGTCCGCCATATCGTTTCCCAAATCATGATGGTTGCGAGCGTCGCCGCCGACGTCCGCCGCGACAGGGGTCCACCGCGGCAGGTTCGCATTAACCGAAGCACTTGACCCTGTCACCAGCTTTCACATTTTTCAGAATTGCCCTTGTTTCAGGATTGCCCAGGTTTCAGGATCGCCTTGGCACTGACGAAGGCAAGCGCGCAAGCCGCTCTTGCCGAGACTTCCCCATTCTGAAGGCTTCGGCGGCCGGTCCAGCCGCGCGCAGCAATGCCGGCATCGGCGGCGTGGTTAACGAGCCTTGAAAAAGCAAGCCGATCTTGGATGTTTTTCAGCAATCTGAAATTTAAGGATTGATGGCATCTTTCGCCGACTAGGGGTTTTGGCGAGGGGCTGAAGACAATGATCCGAAAATTCGGTAGGGACCGGCGTGGCAACTATACGCTGATGACGGTCATCACGATGGTGCCTCTGATGGGCGGAGTGGCGCTCAGCGTCGATTACTCGGAACTGCTGCGTCAGAAGCACGCCACGTTGAACGCTTTGGACGCGGCCGGCCTCGCCACGGCTCAGCAGGTCGTCTCCGGCGCAACCGACGACGCCGCCAGGGCCTACGCCAAGACTTTCTTCGAAACCAATCTCGGCCCCGTCGATCCGGCCAACACGTCGCTTACCGTCACCCTGCCCAACAGCAATGCGGGTGGCGGCACGTTGAAGCTCTGCAGCGCCCTGACCTATCACCCCTATTTTCTGCCGGCCGCCGCCATGCTGCTGGGCGGCGGGACCACCAGCGGCGCTACAACTTTCACGGATTGCTCGGAAATCCGTCTCAAGAACACGCTGGAAGTCGCTTTGGTGCTCGACAATTCCGGCTCGATGAACGAACTCGGTTCCGGCACCGGCGCGAGGCGAATAGACCTGCTGAAGACTGCCGCCAAGCAGCTTGTCGATACGCTGGCGCTGCAGGCACAGCAGATGAAGCAGGTCAGCAAACCGGTGCAGTTCTCCCTCGTGCCGTTCGCTGCTTCGGTCAATGTCGGTCCCACCCATGACCTGGATAGCTGGATGGACCAGGACGGCATCTCCCCGATCCAGCACGAGGATTTCGACTGGGCGAAGATGACCGCCGCCGACGATCCGGACAAATACGCCGAAAAGCTCAACGGCGTCTGGTACAAACGCGGCACCGGCTGGGGCGACACCGAGGATCAACCACTGACCCGCTTCAGCCTCTTCGCCGACATGACGGTCGAATCCGGTCGCGAAGAAGTGCCCAACAGCAGGCAGTACATCTGCGATCAATACAGGAAAAACGGCACTTGCCGGACCGGCCACTGGACCACCCCGGAATATATCTACACCACCAGCCGCTATGCGAGCTGGCAGGGTTGCGTGGAGGCGAGGCCGTACCCCTATAACAACGACGACACGACGCCGAGCACCGCCGCGCCTGCCACGCTGTTCGTGCCGATGTTTGCGCCCGACGAGGCCGGCACCCTCTGGCTCGATTTTAACCGCGACGGCGCTAACGACGTGACCTCTCTGTCCTACGGCTACGGCAACAACTGGTGGGCCGACTGGCCCTATTACACCGACAGCCCAACCGCTTCGCAGCGGCAGTCGGACATGCGCAAATATTTCCTGGTCAAGCCTTACGGCTCGAAGTCGGCGACCTCGGGCGACGGCCCGAATTCGTCCTGCACGACCAACCCGATCACACCGCTCAAAGACGTGACCCAGCTTGCCCAGAAAGAGGAGATCGACAACGCCATCGACGCCATGGCGCCGAACGGCAACACCAACGTGCCGGAAGGCCTTGCCTGGGGCTGGCGGACGGTGTCGAGCAACGAACCTTTCACCGAGGGCCGGCCGAACGCTGAAAGAGGCAACGACAAGGTGGTCATCGTGCTGACCGACGGCGCCAATACCTACAGCGCCGTCAGCGACAGCGGCTATGCCAATAACAGGTCGACCTACGCCGCTTACGGTTACACCGGCCTGACATATCCGGGGTCTGGAAGCGTGACGCGCCTGTTCATGAACACAAGCACCGACATCGGCAAGACGACCTACACCGGCGCCAACTACACCGCCGCGCTGGACGAGCAGATGCAGACCCTTTGCGGCAACGCGAAGAATTCGAACGTTCTCGTCATGACCGTTGCGCTCGACCTGTCGACCACCGATGCCGGCGACAAGAAAGCACTCGACGCGCTGAAGGCCTGCTCCTCGGACTCGCGCTTCCGCAAGGATCCCACCGATCCGACCAAGCCGGCCAAGCTGTTCTGGAACGCGACCGGGGCGACGCTGTCGGACAATTTTAGGGAAATCGCCAACGAATTGTCGAACCTGCGCATCGTCGGCTGAAGGCGGTGGGGGTCGGCTGAAGGCGATGGAACTGGTGACTTAAGGGACCCTCTTTCACGCGCAGCACAACCACATAGGGATTCTTGCAAAGATGGACCCGCACCCTAACCCTCCCCACAAGGGGGAGGGAACGCTGCCGCGCACCTTTAACTTCGCCTTTGGCGCCGAAAGGCAGGCAATCTGCCGAGGTCGGCGCCAACGGAAGTCTCCCTCCCCCTTGTGGGGAGGGGTTAGGGGTGGGGGTACATCGTAGAGCGAAAACCTCGGCGGCGATCTCCCCCCGCGTGAGGAGATGTCCGGATGGCGACCGACACGCAGTGCCAAACGCCACTTCCGCCTACATCGGCCGCCGGTCCGGCTGCGCCCGCTCTGGTTCGACCAGCCTGCGATAGAGATGCCACGTCGCATGGCCAAGCACGGGCATGACGACGGCGAGCCCGGCAAACAGTGGGATCGAGCCGATGACCAGCAGCACGGCGACCATCAGGCCCCACAGCGCCATCTGCAGCGGGTTTGTCATCACCGCCCGTGCCGAGGTCTCGATCGCCGAGACCGCGCCGACATCGCGGTCGAGCAGCAGCGGGAAAGCGACGACGGTCGTCGCCAGCACGATCGCGGCGAAGACGAAGCCGGCCGCATTGCCGAGCAGGATCAGCGTCCAGCCTTTGGGCGTTGTCAGCACCTCGCGCACAAAGCCACCGATCGAGGCCGGCGGCTGAGCGCCGAACAGGCTGGAGTAGATCGATTGCGCGGTGAACAGCCAGAGCAGGAACAGTGCCACCAGCATGATGCCGATGACCGCGATCGCCGGCAGCGCCGGCGAGTGGCGCACCTCGAGGGCGTGCCACCAGGACGTGTCCATGCCGAGCTCGCGGCGGCGGCTGATCTCGTAGAGGCCGATCGCGGCGAACGGTCCAAGCAGGGCGAAGCCGGACATCAGCGGGTAAAGCAGCTGGATGGCGTAGGCGCCGGATGTCGTCCACTGCGCCAGGATCAATCCGACCACCGGATAGATCAGGCACAGGAAGACGTAATGCGATGGCTTTGCCCAAAAATCCTCGACGCCGAGCCGCAGCACATCGATCAGGTCCGCCGTGGTGATGCGGCGCACCCTGGGCTGCACGTGCATCCCACGCGCGTCCGACATGACATGAAAGCTGGCCATACCCATTCTCCCGCATTCAGGGGGCCACCGCCAGGATGGCCGCCCGTAGCTGCCACTTCAAGAGCGATGGCATGATAGCCGAATTCGATGTGCTTGTCGCGAATCGGGTGGGATTGAGCATGCGCGGCGCGGCACAGGCCGTGTTCGTGCCGCGCCGCTGGCGTGTGCTAAAGCGCGTCGCGGCTGAATGGATTCATTGCGACGCGCTTTAGGTTGTTTGTTTATGCATGTCGTTATCGCAAAACCGCCGCACACTTTTGCGCGACATGCATTAGGCACCAAAGCGTTCAATCACCTCGGCCAGCGGAACGTGGCCAAGGCAGGCACCCGAACCCGCCGGCGTTTCGCCGTCCTCAATGGCCTGCGCGTATCGCACGTCCGGATCGCTTTCGATCCGGCGGCGCAGCGCTGCCAGCTTGGGATAGGCGGCGCCGTCGACCGCCTGGTGGAACTCCGCCCAACGTGCCACGCCGATTAACGTGGTATCTGCCAGCGTCAGGCGGTCGCCGACCAGAAAGTCGGTGTCGCCGATCATCGCCTCAAGCCGGTCGTGGCGTTCGGCAACAGCCTGGCGGCCAAAGTCACGCAAGGTCGCCAGCAGGGCCGGTTCGGCCGATTCCATTTCATAGGCAGCCCAGAGCGGGGTGAAAGCGGCGGTGAAACCGGTGTTCACGAAAGCCATCAGCTGATGCATCCGGTCGGCTTCCGGCGAGCGCGGGTCGAAGCTGATGCGACGTTGCGTGTCGCGGGCTTCGAGCCAAGCGGCAATCGCCATGGTCTCGGTGAGCACTCTGCCGTCGTCGGTGATCATCACCGGCGTTTCCTGACGGCCGTTGATGCGGGCATAGGCGTCGTTCTTCATTTCGGTGAGCATGTCGACGCGGCACAGGCGGTAGGGCTGTCCGAAGCGTTCAAAAGCAGCGACGAGCCCCATCGAACTTCCCGCCGGGACGCCGTAAAGGAGGATAGGTTCCATTTCTTTGTCTCTTCCATGTTCAGGGATCACGCTGCGCAGCGAAGCTTGACCATAAACGCTGGTCGTCCCATGTAAATTACGCACTATTTTGTAACCAGGATCCGCCATGAAAGATGTCGTCTCAAGCTGCCCGATCGAAGAGGCCATGCGTGTCCTCGGCGGCCGCTGGCCGACCTTGCTGCTCTACTATCTCAAGGACGGGACCAAGCGCTTCAGCGACCTGAGGCGTGACAACCCGACCGTGTCGCACCGCATTCTGGCGCTGGAACTGCGCAAGCTGGAGGAAGCCGGGATCGTGCGGCGAACGGCGCATGCCGGCTATCCGCTACGCGTCGACTATGATCTCACGGCAGCGGGCCGCAAGCTTGTGCCGCTCATCGACGCCTTGGGCGACTGGTGGGAAGATACCGAGGACGGCCGGGCCGGCCGGGTCTCATCGACGCCGGAAACAAGGCTGGTGGCGGCGGAGTAAGCAGTGGGGAAAATCTGACGATTGCAGCTATAAGTTGTACAACTGCTTTGGTGGGATCTGCCGTCCGGGCCGTTGCCGAAGTTCACCGGCAACAAGTCTCTGATCGACGCGCTCCTGAAGGAAGCCGGCATCGCCGGCGCCGGTGGCTCTCTGAAGGATCTCGTCTCGACGCGGCCGCGGGAAACGGATGCTGACGGGGCCGATCTGTTCGAGGAGGCAGACGGGGAGGACGACGCGCTGGTCGTCCCCCTGGCTGGGATACCGAAGGCCTGAACTGCCCAAAACGCCGATTTGATCGGGCGTGGAAACAATCCACGCCCGGTTTTTTTGGCCGCCAGGATTGCGCTTATCTCAGGCAGGCGGCCTTGCCGCCACCGTGCTGCCTACAGGCGAAGGCGGCGGCGCTGCT
The DNA here is from genome assembly GCF_055811535.1 of Mesorhizobium sp. WSM4816. Taxonomy (NCBI): domain Bacteria; kingdom Pseudomonadati; phylum Pseudomonadota; class Alphaproteobacteria; order Hyphomicrobiales; family Phyllobacteriaceae; genus Mesorhizobium; species Mesorhizobium sp. WSM4816. The sequence continues at coordinate 32,924 of NZ_JBVVQR010000049.1, forward strand.
GTCGGCGTGGGATGGCCGCGCGGGCGCGGCAACCCTGATCGCTCATGGCCGGCCTGAAGCGGCGATCGCGGGATAGTCGGTATAGCCGGCGGAGCCGCCGCCATAGAGCGTCGCCTGATCGAACACGGCCAGCGGCGCGCGCGTCTGCAGCCGTTCCACAAGGTCGGGATTGGCGATGAACGGGCGCCCGAAGGCGAACAGGTCCGCCTTGCCCTCGGCGAGCCGCGACGCGGCGAGCTCGAGGTCATAGCCGTTATTGGCGATATAGGTGTTGTTGAAGCGCCGACGGAGCGATCCGAAGTCGAACGGCGCGACATCGCGCGATCCGCCCGTGGCGCCCTCGACGACATGGATGTAGACGATGCCCAAAGCGTCGAGTTGTTCGACGATATAGTCGAACTGTGCCTGGGGGGCGCTGCTCGAGACGCCGTTGGCGGGCGAGACGGGCGAAATCCGGATGGCGGTGCGCTCGGCGCCGATCTCCTCGACCACCGCAGTCGCAACCTCCAGCATCAGCCGGGCGCGGTTCTCGACCGATCCGCCATAAGCATCCGTGCGGAGGTTCGCGCCGTCCTTGGCGAACTGGTCCAGCAGATAGCCGTTGGCGCCGTGAATCTCGACGCCATCGAAGCCGGCCTCGATGGCGTTCGCAGCTGCTTTGCGGAAATCCTCCACGATGCCCGGCAATTCATCCAGTTCGAGTGCGCGGGGCTCCGAAACGTCGACAAAGCCGTTGCCGACGAAGGTCTTGGTCGCGGCCCGGATCGCCGAGGGCGCGACAGGCGCGGCGCCGTTCTCCTGCAGGTCGACGTGCGAGACGCGACCGACATGCCAGAGCTGCAGAAAAACCCGCCCGCCCTTGGCGTGCACGGCGTCGGTGACCTTGCGCCAGCCGCCGATCTGAGCCTGGGAGTAGATGCCGGGGGTGTCCTGGTAGCCCTGTCCCTGCTGCGAGATCTGCGTGGCCTCGGAAATCAGCAGACCGGCCGACGCGCGCTGGCCGTAATACTGTGCGGCGAGATCGCCTGGAACGAACCCCGGGCCGGCGCGATTGCGCGTCAGCGGCGCCATGACGATACGATTGGAGAGGGTGAGCGAGCCGAGAGTATAGGGCTCAAACAGCGTTTTGCTTGTCATAGGTCACCTTTGTTTGTCCCCGCCGCGGCGGGTCGTTTATCGAAACGGGTTCGTTGATGCTCAGGCGACCGTGCGATACCGCTCGGCGGGATGTTCGTTCCGATAGTTCGGAAGCATGGCCTGGCGTGCGGCCTGAAGCGCGTCCCACTGCCCGGCATCGGGTAGCGGCGGGATGGTCACCAGTTCGCGGCGGTCGAAGCCGACCAGCGCCGCATCCACCAGATCGTCGACCTCCATCACGCTGGAAAGCGTGTTGACGTCGGCGCCGACATGTCCCCAGATCTCCGTTCGCGTCGTGGCGGGAAGCACGGCCTGGACGTAGACGCCCTTCGGCGCGAGCTCGAGGCTGAGTCCCTGCGACAAAAACAGCACGAAGGCTTTGGTTGCGCCGTAGACCGTCATGCCGAACTCCGGCGCCAGGCCGACCACCGAGCCGATGTTGACGATCGCCCCTTCGCCGGCCGCCGCAAGACGCGGGGCGATGGCGCTGGCTAGCCGCAGAAGCGCGGTCGTGTTGAGCGCAACCAGCCGCGCGACGTCATCGGTGCTCTGCTCGATAAAGCTTCCGCCGATGGCCGTTCCGGCATTGTTGACGAGGATCCCGATGCGGGCGTCATCGCGCAGCCTCGTCTCTACCGTTGCAAGTTCGGCAGGCTGCGTAAGATCAGCCTGGATGATGTCGATCGCCACGCGATTTTCTTGACGCAGACGGGCGGCCAGAACCTCCATTCGTGCCATGTCACGAGCAACCAGCACGAGGTCGTGCCCGCGGCGCGCGAAGCGCTCGGCATAGGCGGCTCCGATGCCGGTGGAGGCGCCGGTTATGAGGACTGACGGAATGGTCATGGCATTGCTCTTTTCGCTGATGGACTCTATATTCATGATGATCATCATGAATGCATTCTAAATATGATAACCATCATGTAAATGTCAACGGCGCCGACGGAGAATTTTTAAATGAAGGTCAGTCGAGAACAGATGGCGGAGAACCGCCGCCGAATTCTGGATGTTGCCAGCCGGCTGTTTCGCGACAAGGGTTTTGACGCGGTCAGCGTGGCGGAGGTGATGAAAGCCGCCGGGCTCACCCATGGTGGCTTCTATGGCCATTTCAGCTCGAAGGACGACCTGATCGCCCAAACCCTTGCCCATGTCCTCGCCGCGGACTCAAGCCCCGGGGGCGACCTTCGCGCTTATGTGAAGGCCTATCTTGCGCCCCGCCATCGCGACAACGCCGCCGGTGGTTGCCCGACGGCAGGTCTTGCCGCGGCCATCCGCCATCAGACCCCGGCTGCACGCTCGGCCATGACCGAAGGCTTTCGCTCGCAGATCGACCGTTTTGGCAAGGCGCTGCCGGAGTTGGATCCGGCAGACAGACGCCGCGCGGCGATCGGATGCTGGGCAGCGATGGTGGGGGCAGTGATCCTCGCCCGGGCTATCGACGATCCCGCGCTTTCGGATGAAGTTCTGGAACAGACGCGTGCCTGGATCGATACCGGGATCAGCCAAGTGTCTGCCAGATAGCCGCCAAGAGCGCCCTTGAGCAATGCGGCTACCGGGGGTGGTTGGGCGGCAAGCTTGGAGACTATCGCGCCGCAGCGCGCATCAGCGGGGTTCGCGGACGGCTAAGGGGGCAGCGAACGAGATTTCTGAACGCCTGCCCGGCAAAAGCCACTATTGCCGCTATGTCAGGCAGGCATGACGCTCACCGACACCGCCAATCAACCATCCCTAGAACCCCGCCCTGACGAAACGCGCCCGACGCCAAACAGGCGAATGCTGCTTAGGGCCGTCGGCCTTGCCGCGCTGGCCGGGCTTGCCGCTTGTGCCACTGTGCTGCCCACCGGCGAAGGTGCCGGGGTCTCGGCCTCCGCTGTCGGCACGCTGGCGGGCATCCGCGCCTCAGCCGGGCTCGAACCGCTTGTCCCCGACCGTCAGCTCGAACAGGCAGCCCTGCAGCAGTCCGGCTATATGGCGCGCGGCGGCCGCATGACCCACTCGACCGGCTGGGGCAAGGGATTTGCCTTGCGCGTCAAGGGCAACGGCATTGCCGGTGCTGCCGCCGAAAACATCGCCGAGGGCCGTTTCGATCAGCAGAAGCTGTTCGACATCTGGATGCATTCGGCCGGCCACCGCCGCAACATGCTCGACCCGCGCTTCACCCGCTTCGGCCTGGCCTATGTGCGGGACGGCCGCGACAGCTCGCGGCGTTACTGGAGCCTTGTCCTGGGCAAATAGCAACGCGGGCACAGGGCAATCGGCGCTGGCGGCAATGCCGCCTTGGCTGAGGAGATCATGATCGACCCGTCAATCCATGGGTTCGCCACTGAGCATTTTCTCGATGTCAGGGGCCGAAACCGGCTCGCTGAAATGATAGCCCTGCATTTCATCGCAATTGTTCTTGCGCAAGAAGGCCACCTGATCGTCCGTCTCGACGCCCTCGGCGATGACCCTCAGATTCAAATTTTGACCCAATGATATTACGGCGCTGGCGACAGCCTGGTCGTTTTCGTCAGCAGCGATATCGTTGATGAACGACTTGTCGATTTTCAGCCGCGCCACTGGAAAGGTCTTGAGCGCACTGAGGCTGGAGTAGCCTGTTCCGAAATCGTCGATCGAGATCTGAACGCCCAGGTTTTGCAGCTGATTCATCGTTGCGACCGCCAGGTCGATATCCTGCATGATCAGGCTTTCGGTCACCTCCAGCTCGAGATATCTGGCCTCCAGACCGCTGACTTTCAGGGCATCGGCGACACGGCCGATCAGGTTCTTTTCCCTGAATTGCCGCGTCGACACATTCACGCAGACGGTCATCGGCGGCAGGCCGGCATCCTGCCATGCCTTGTTCTGCCGACAGGCCTCGTGCAGGACCCAATCGCCGATCGGCACGATCAGACTTGTCTCCTCGGCCGTCGGAATGAAGGCGTTCGGCGCCATCATGCCCCGCGTCGGATGATTCCAGCGAAGCAACGCTTCGACGGCAAAGACGTGGCCCGACCGAAGGTCGACCTGCGGCTGATAAAACAGCGTGAATTCCGAACGGGCCAGGGCGTTACGCAAGTCCTCCTGAAGCACGAATTTCTCATGCGCTCTGGTGTTGAATTCGGGAGCGTAGAACTGGAAATTGTCGCGGCCGAATTCCTTGGCGCGATACATGGCCGCATCGGCATTGGCCAGCAGCGTGTCGGGGTTGGTCCCATCCTTGGGGTAGCTGGCGATGCCGATACTGGCCGTCGCCCTCAGCCGATGTGCTCCGAGCTGAACCGGCTCTGCAATCGCCGCCCGAATGGCTTGCAGGGTCTCGGAGATGAGATCGACATTCGTCGGTTGATCGAACAGAACGACGACGAATTCGTCGCCACCAAGCCGCACGACCGTATCGGTCGCCCTTACGCGCTCGACGATACGGCCGGCTACGGTCTTCAACAGCTCGTCCCCGGCATTGTGGCCAAGCGTGTCGTTGACGAGTTTGAAATTGTCCAGATCGATGAACACCACCGTCACCCAGCGATCGTATCGCTGCGCGTAGAGGATCGCCTGCGAAAGCCGGTCCTCGAGCAGAGCGCGATTGGGCAGTCCGGTCAGCACATCATGGTTGGCCATGAAGTGGATCCGATCTTCGGCCAGCTTGCGCTCGATGGCGATCCCGGCAATACGCGTCGTGAAATCGATGAGCCGGGTCTCGGCCGCGGTCGGCCCGCGCACGGTCGTCGAGTACATGGCAAAGACGCCCAGCACAGCGCCCTGGTGCGACAGGATCGGGGTCGACCAGCACGAACGGTAGCCATAGGCCGCCGCCAATTCGCAGTGATCGTGCCAAAGCGGGTCGTGCATGATGTCCGCGACAATGACCGGCTCGCGCCGGTAGGCAGCGGTTCCGCAGGATCCCATTTTGGGGCCCACGGCGATCCCGTCGATGGCGCTCGTATAGGCCTTTGCCAAGCTCGGCGCGGCGCCGTGCCGCAAGTGGCTGCCATCCTTGTCGAGCAACAGGACGGAACCGAATATTCCCGTCAACTGAGACTCGGCGAGGCGCATGAGGCAGTCGAGCACATCTTCGAGCGGGGCGCTCGTCGCGATCATTTCCAGTATCTGCGCCTGCCCGTCTCGAAGGGTGTCCGCCTGCTTGCGGGCGGTGATGTCGTGGGCGATGCCGACCAGACCGAAGACATCGTTTTGAACATTGCGCAATGGCACCTTCGTCGACGAAAACCATTTGCCGGCGCCTGACGCATCGACAACGAACTCTTCCTCATCGATCATCGGCTGTCCGCTGCGCAGCACGCCTTGCTCGATGGCGCGAAACTTCTGCGCAAGCTCGGGGGCATGAAGATCGAAATCGGTCAAACCGATCATGTCACTGGTTTTGGCCTTGCCGCTGTCGGAAGCAATGGCCTTGTTGGCGACGACGAAGCGGCTTTCGGTGTCCTTCACCCACAGGTAGTCGGGCACCCAGTCGATCAGCGTTTGCAGCGAGATGCGCTCGTCGACGATCAGGCGATTGGCGGTGAGTTCCGTTATGTCCTCATGCGTGGCCACCCATCCGCCGTCAGGCATCGGCTGGTGGCAGATCTGAATTGTCCGGCCGTCGGTGAGATTGGCGGTCCAGTTTCTCAAGGTCGTGCCCGAATTGACCGCCCGGGCGAATGCGAGATAAGCGTCGCTGGCCATCGCGGATGTCCCGGCAGCGATGCGGCGTTCGACGATTTCGCTCAGCGTCCGGCCGGGACGCAAGTGTTCGGGTGCGATGCGGTAAATTTCCGCATAGCGGCGGTTGCACAGGATCAGCCGTTCAGCGGCGTCGAAAAAGCAGATGCCTTGCGAGATGTTGTCGATCGCCGTCTCGAATCGCAGCCCCTGCTGCTCAAGTGTTGCGATCGTAGCCCTGAGTTCGCGCTCGAGCGTCTCGTACGAGGAGCCCGCCAGTTTCGCCAGCGTGGCATGCTCGGTCGGTTCGGGCGCCTGGGCGGCTTGCCTCGATGGTTTCGTGACCAAACACAGTTCCTCCGGTTCGGCGCCTGGCGCAAAGCAAGGAAAGCTCGCTGCAAGCTAAGCGACCGCATAGTGGTCCAGATATACTAATGGCGTGTGAACCGGGTCGATGCCGACCGGGGCATGGCGCAGTTCTTGCCTTCTCCCCTTGTGGGGAAGGTGGATCGGCGCGCAGCGCCGAGACGGTTGAGGGATGCTGGCCGGAGTGCTGTCGGTTCCAAGCTGGAGCACCCCTCATCCGGCCGCGGAGCCTGTCCTCGGGCTTGCCGGAGGCAAGACCCGTGGGCGGCCACC
>NZ_JBVVQR010000050.1:0-36794 GCF_055811535.1 Mesorhizobium sp. WSM4816
CAATGTCGCCTGATTGCGTTTCAAAAAACGCCCCATGCGCCATCTGCGCCAAACTTCGGCCCCCGTGCAAAGCCCTCTCAATGTGCGCGCCGGCGAGATCGTTGGCATCGCCGGCGTCGCCGGCAACGGGCAATCCGAAATGCTCGAGGCGATTTCCGGCATCAGGCGCGCCGTCTCGGGCTCCGTCATGCTCGACGGCAGGCCGATCGATCTGACCGGGGCCGCCGATCCCGGCGAACTACGCGACCGCGGCCTCGCCCATGTCCCGGAAGACCGTCATCATGTCGGGCTGGTGCTGGCGTTCGAGGAGAACGAGAATTCGATCCTCGGCTATCACGACGATTCGCGATACCTGAAGGGACCGTTCCTCGACATCGACGCGATCCGCGACGACGCGAGGGACAAGATCGCCAAATACGACATCCGCCCGGCGGACTGCCGGCTCAAGACCGCGAATTTCTCCGGCGGCAACCAGCAGAAGATCGTGCTGGCGCGGGAAATGGAACAGGACCCGGGCGTGCTGATCGTCGGCCAGCCGACGCGCGGCGTCGATGTCGGCGCCATCGAATTCATCCACAAGCGGCTCATCGCCATGCGCGACCAGGGCAAGGCGGTGCTGGTGGTGTCGGTCGAGCTCGACGAGATCCGTTCGCTCTCCGACCGCATCCTGGTGATGTTTGCCGGCCGCATCGTCGGCGAGCGCGGCCCCGAGGCGAGCGAAGGCGAGCTTGGACTGCTGATGGCCGGCGTCGAGCACCGGGAGGCGGCGGAATGAGCACGCCTTACGCCAAGCTGCCGGCCTGGGCGGATTACGGGCTGATCCCAGTGATCAATCTCGCCGTTGCCTTCGTCGTCGCCGGCCTCGTCGTGCTTCTGGTCGGCGAAAATCCGTTCCGCGCTGCCGCCGTCCTGGTCGAGGGCGCCTTCGGCCGTGGGCAAGGCATTGCGTTCACGCTGTTCTACGCCACCACCTTCATCTTCAGCGGGCTGTCGGTGGCGGTTGCAGCGCATTGCGGCCTGTTCAACATCGGTGGCGAGGGCCAGGGCTATATCGCCGGTCTCGGCATCGGCATCGTTTGCCTCGCCTTCGACAGCGTGCTGCCATGGTGGCTCACCTTTCCGCTGGCGATCATTGCCGCTGCGGCGATGGGGGCGCTGTGGGCACTGATCCCGGCCTATCTGCAGGCCAGGCGCGGCTCGCACATCGTCATCACCACCATCATGTTCAATTTCATCGCCGCCAGCGTCATGGTCTACGCGCTGGTCGGATTCTTGAAGCCGGCCAATTCGATGGCGCCGCAGACACGCACCTTCCTCGACGGCGCGCAACTGCCGAAGCTCAACTGGGTCATCGAATTGTTCGGCGCCAAGATCCGCTCGGCGCCGTTCAACATCAGCTTCCTGCTGGCGCTGGCCATGGCGTTTCTGGTCTGGGTGCTGATCTGGCGCACCAGGCTCGGTTACGAGATGCGCACCTACGGCCACAGCGCGAAAGCGGCGCGCTATGCCGGCATTTCGGAAACCCGCATCATCATCGTCGCCATGATGATTTCGGGCGCGCTGGCCGGCATGATGGCGCTCAACCCGACGATGGGCGACCAGCACAATGTCGCGCTCGAATTCGTTTCGGGCGCCGGTTTCGTCGGCATTGCAGTAGCGCTGATGGGGCGCCTGCACCCGGTCGGCATCGTGCTCGCCGCAATATTGTTCGGCATGCTGTACCAGGGCGGCGCCGAGCTCGCCTTCGAAATGCCGGCGATCAGCCGCGACATGATCGTCATCATCCAGGGCCTGGTCATCCTGTTCGCCGGCGCGCTCGAGCATATGTTCCGGCCCTATGTCCAGGCGCTGTTCGCCTCGCTCAGCCCGAGATCTGTCGGCATCGAAGCGATCAAGGGGAAGGGTGCCTGAGATGGATCTGTTCAACGCCATCATCCAGGTTCTGGACTCGACCATCCGCCTGTCGGTGCCGCTGCTGCTCGCCTGCCTCGCCGGTCTCTATTCGGAGCGGGCCGGCATTTTCGACATCGGGCTCGAGGGCAAGATGCTGGTCGGCGCCTTCGCCGGTGCCGCCTCCGCCTCCGTCTTCCATTCCGCCTATATCGGCCTCGGCATGGCCATCCTCATCTCGGTCGCTTTTGCGCTGGTCCACGGCTTTGCCTCGATCACCCATCGCGGCAACCAGATCGTCTCCGGCGTGGCGATCAATTTCATCGCCGCCGGATCGACGATCATGCTCGGCCAGGCTTGGTTCCAGCAAGGTGGACGTACGCCGGCTCTGGCATCGGACGAGCGGTTCGGGGCGATCGTCTGGCCCGGTGCGGACGCGCTCAGGGGCGTGCCGATCCTCGGACCGATATATTCGGAACTGATCTCCGGCCATTCCGTGCTGGTCTATGTCGCGTTCCTCGCCGTGCCGTTCACCTGGTGGGTGCTGTTCCGCACCCGTTTCGGCTTGCGCATGCGCGCGGTCGGCGAGAACCCGGCCGCGGTCGACACCGCCGGCATCTCGGTCGCCTGGCTGCGCTACCGAGCGCTGATCTGCACCGGCGTGCTCACCGGTATTGCCGGCGCCTATCTGTCGATGGTGCAGAATGGCGGCTTCGTCAAGGACATGACCGCCGGCAAGGGCTACATCGCCCTGGCCGCGCTGATCTTCGCCAAGTGGAAGCCGGTCAACGCCATGTTCGCCTGCCTGTTGTTCGGCTTCCTCGACGCGCTGTCGATCCGCCTGCAGGGCACGCCGCTGCCGCTGATCGGCAAGGTGCCGGTGCAGCTCATGCAGGCGCTGCCCTATATCCTCACCGTCATCCTGCTCGCCGGCTTCATCGGCAAGGCAATTCCGCCGCGCGCGGGCGGCGTGCCCTATGTCAAGGAACGCTAAGCGTGATTTCGAACCGGAGGTCAGCGAAAAGCGGAAGCCGGTTTCCGGACAGGATGATGCAATGGAAAAATATGAGCATGATTTCGAACCGCAGGTCCGCGTCAGCGAAAAGTGGAAGCCGGCTTTCGGACAAGATCATGCAATGGAAAAACAATGTCGCATGATCTGTTCGAAGCGGCCAAGGCCGCCATGGCCAAGGCCTATGCGCCCTATTCGAAATTCCCGGTCGGGGCGGCACTGCGCACCGAGGACGGCCGCGTCTTTACCGGCGCCAACGTCGAGGTCGCGTCCTATCCGGAAGGTTGGTGCGCCGAAACCACCGCGCTCGGCCACTTCATCATGGCCGGCGGCGGCAGGATAACGGAGATCGCTGTCATCGCAGAGCGCATGGCTAAATGCTCGCCCTGCGGCGGCTGCCGGCAGCGGCTGGCCGAATTCTGCCGGCCGGAAACCAAACTCTATCTTTGCGACAATGCCGGCGTGGTCGAAACCGTGACCATGGGCGAGATGCTGCCCTACGGCTTTCAGGGCGAAATGTTGAAATGAGGAGCTTGGTTGAAATGAAGAGCTGGTTGACATGAAGGAAGCGCTTGATCGTCTGGTCGAAAGGCTGGACGGGCTGGCGCCCGCCACCGCGCTGGTGCTGGGTTCGGGCCTTGGCGGGCTTGTCGACCAGGTCGAGGATCCTGTCCGCATTTCCTATGGCGAATTGCCGGGCTTTCCCAGAAGCGGCGTCACCGGCCATGCCGGAGAGGTGGTGGCGGGACATTTTGCCGGCACGCCTGTGCTGATGCTGTCCGGCCGCGCTCACTACTACGAACACGGCAACGCGGCGGCGATGCGGCCGGCGCTTGAAGTGCTTGCCGGCCTCGGCATCTCGCAACTGATCCTCACCAATGCCGCCGGCTCGGTCGATCCGGGCATGGGGCCGGGCTCGGTGATGCTGATCACCGACCACATCAATTTCTCGGGTTCCAATCCGCTGATCGGCGAGCCGAGCGACCGCCGCTTCGTCGGCCTGACCGAAGCCTATGATGCCGGTCTTCGCTCAACGATCGAGACGGCCGCGAAGGCGACGGACACCGCGCTGCACAAGGGCGTCTATATGTGGTTTTCCGGGCCGTGCTTCGAGACGCCCGCCGAGATCCGCATGGCGCGCGTCATGGGCGCCAATGCCGTCGGCATGTCGACCGTGCCGGAGGTCATTCTCGCCCGTTTCCTCGGCCTGCGCGTCGCCGCCTGCTCGGTCATCACCAATCTCGCCGCAGGGATGACAGGGGCGGAGCTTTCGCACCAGGAGACCAAGGACATGGCGCCGATTGGCGGCGCGCGGCTGGCGACGATCCTCCAGCGTGTGTTCCAGGATGGGTTGCCGGAGCGTAAGGTCCCGGCCTGATGCTTCCCCAGGAAATCATCCGCAGCAAGCGCGACGGCCACAAGCTGTCGACGCAGGAGATCGCCAGCTTCATCGAAGGCCTCACCGCCGGCACCGTCTCGGACGGGCAGGTCGGGGCCTTCGCCATGGCGGTGTTCTTCAACGGCATGAGCCGCGACGAGGCGGTGGCGCTGACCCTGGCGATGCGCGATTCCGGCGACGTGCTCGATTGGTCGGACCTGCCGGGCCCGGTCACCGACAAGCATTCGACAGGCGGCGTCGGCGACAATGTCTCGCTGTTGGTGGCGCCGATCGTCGCTGCCTGCGGCGCTTATGTGCCGATGATTTCCGGCCGCGGCCTCGGCCATACCGGCGGCACTCTGGACAAGATGGACGCCATCCCGGGCTATACCAGCCAGCCGGATGTCGCGGGATTCCGCAAGGCAGTGCTCGAAGCCGGCTGCGCCATCATCGGCCAGACCGCCGATCTCGCGCCCGCCGACCGCCGGCTCTATGCGATCCGCGACGTGACGGGAACCGTCGAATCGGTGCCGCTGATCACCGCCTCGATCCTCTCGAAGAAGCTGGCGGCCGGCCTGCAGTCGCTGGTGCTCGACGTAAAGGTCGGCAACGGCGCCTTCATGGAAAAGTCGCGCGACGCAACGACACTGGCGAACAGCCTGGTCGAAGTCGCCAATGGCGCCGGCCTGAAGACCTCGGCGCTGGTCACCGGCATGAACGAGCCGCTGGCCTCAGCAGCCGGCAACGCGGTCGAGGTGCGCAATGCCGTCGATTTCCTCACCGGCCGCTTCCGCGACCGGCGTCTGGAGGATGTGACGGTGGCATTGGCCGCAGACATGCTGCAGTCGGCCGGGCTGGTCTCGTCCAACCAGGACGGCATGCGGCGCGCCGCCGAGACGCTTGCCGGCGGCGGTGCCGCGGCCGTCTTCGCGCGCATGGTGGCGGGGCTCGGCGGTCCGGCCGACTTCGTCGAGAACCCGGAAAGACACCTGCCTAGGGCGGCGACGGAATTTGCGGTCAAGGCCGCCGAAAACGGCTTCGTTACCGGTATCTCCACCCGCGACATCGGGCTTGCCGTCGTCGGGCTTGGCGGCGGGCGCATCCGGCCGGACGACAGGATCGACCATGCCGTCGGCATCACCCGGCTGCTGCCTGTCGGCGCGGAGGTGCGGGCCGGCGAGGCGCTGGCGCTGGTCCATGCCCGCAATGCCGGGGATGCCGAGGCGGCCGCCGCCGTCGTGCTTTCGGCCTATACGATCGGCGCTTCGAAGCCGCCCGCGGAAAAAACCGTCATCCGGCGGATCCTGCCGCGCGGATGATCTGAACCAAATCCGATCGAATCGGGGTAGGCTCTAGCTTAACTAGAGTTCCTCCCCACAAGGGATTTGGTTCTTGACTGTCGTTCGCTGCGGCCGGCTTGCAGCCGTCGATCCACGCCACAGGCCACCACACCTTCGTCATCCCAGGGCGGAGCAGGAGCGAAGCGACGTCGCGGAGACCCTGGGATCCATGCCGTGACATAAGCCGAAGAATGCAGCGGCCCAGAACGGCGCTTGCATCCGCAACGGCGCTCGTTACGCTTCCGCGATGACCGGCTATGCCAACCATGATCGCGAGCCGGAAGCGCGGCACGATCTACATCGGCGTCACCAATGATCTCGGCCGCCGCATGCCGGAGCACAAATCCGGCCAAGGCTCGCGCTTCATCAGCCGCTTCGGCGTGCAGCGCCTGGTCTGGTATGAAGAACATTTCGACATTCGTGACGTTATCCAGCGCGAGACGTCGCTGAAGCGCTGGCCGCGCCAGTGGAAGATAGAGTTGATCGAGAAGGCCAACCCAGAGTGGTTCGAGCTTTTTCGCGGAACCGGGTGGTAGCGTTCAGTTCTGGGCCGTAGCATTCTTCGGCTGGCGTAACGGCATGGATCCCAGGGTCTGCGCCGCGTCGCTTCGCTCCTTGCTCCGCCCTGGGATGACGAAGCGAGGGATGATGATCCTGCCCGACCATGGTTCACTGGACGAGCAGCAGCGCGCCGTTCTCGACCTGGTATTTTTCCAGCCGCTGGAGAAAGCTCAGACCGATCAAATTGGTGCGCAGCGCCTTGTCGTCGAGCACCACCGCCTGGACACCGTCGAGCGTGATCTTGCCGATCTGCAGCCGATCGACGGTCACCAAGGCAGCCTTGATCGCGCCGTTGGCGGTGTTGACCTGGTGCTTGAAATCCGACGCGTTCAGCGAAACGCCGATCCTGCGCGCCGTCGAACTGTTGATGGCGACCAGCGTTGCGCCGGTGTCGATCATGCCGTCGACCGTTCGACCGTTAAGCTTGAACGCCGACGTGAAATGCCCGCGCGCGTCAGCCGGGATCACGACCTTGCGGCCGAGCGGCTGCGCCGGCCTGCCGGGAACCGTGGCCAGATTCAGGTCCGTTTCGACCGCCGGCCTGGCCCCGACAGCCGATTTCAGCAGGCCATCGAACATCTGCGGATTCGACTGGTAGAGCATCGGGAACGACGCCGATGCTACGGCGAGCACGCCAAGGATAAGAAGATTGCGCAGCATGGACCGGCCTTCGTGAAGACCCATGCTTATCGCGGCATGGTGTTTGCCGCTTTAACAGATGCAGAAAGCGGTCGTTTGCGTAAACGATCGGTAAACGAGCGGCGCCACGGTCATTTGGTCCCGTACATGCGGTCGCCAGCATCGCCGAGGCCGGGCATGATGTAGCCCTTCTCGTTGAGCTGGCGGTCGATGGAAGCGGTGAAGACCGGGACATCGGGATGCGCCTTGATGAAGCGATCGAGGCCTTCTGGCGCCGCCAGCAGGCAGAGGAAGCGAATGTTGGTGGCGCCGCGTCCCTTCAACTTGTCGATCGCGGCGATCGCCGAATTGGCGGTCGCCAGCATCGGATCGACGACGATCACCAGCCGGTCGGCGAGATCGCTCGGCGCCTTGAAGAAATATTCGACCGCTTCCAGCGTTTCGTGGTCGCGGTAGAGACCGATATGGGCGACGCGCGCCGCCGGCACCAGGTCGAGCAGGCCTTCGAGCAGGCCGTTGCCGGCGCGCAGTACTGAGGCGAAAACCAGCTTCTTGCCCTCCAGCGTCGGCGCTTCCATCGTCTCGATCGGCGTTTCGATCGTCGTCGTCGTCAGTTCGAGGTTGCGGGTGACCTCGTAGCCGAGCAGCAGCGAGATCTCGCGCAGCAGCCGCCGGAAGCCGGCCGTCGAGGTTTCCTTCTTGCGCATGATGGTCAGCTTGTGCTGGACAAGCGGGTGGTCGACGACGGTGACGCCCTGCATGGTGGTCTCCTAGCTGCGCAGGTGAAAGTGAGTAGTGAATGGTGAATAGTGAATAGTGAACAGGTTTGCGAGTCCTTGGTTCAGCGGAAAACTCGCGGTTGACGGACCGAAGCGCCGGGTGGACCATTCACCATTCACCATTCACCATTCACCATTCACCTGCCCTTGACGTCGAGCCGGCCCAGCAGCATTGCCTTGGTCTTCCTGTCGACGAAGGCGGCGTCGATGGCGGTTCTGGTGACGGCGGCGAGCGCCTTGTCGTTCATCGAAAAATGCTCGGCGGCAATGTCGTATTCGCGCTTCAGCGACGTCCAGAAATAGGGCGGATCATCGGAATTTAGCGTCACCTTGCAGCCAGCCGCCAACAGGGCCGGAAAAGGGTGATCGGCGAAACTGTCGAACACCCTCAGCGCGATGTTGGAACTCGGACAGCATTCGAGCACGACGCCTTCCTCGGCGATGCGCCGGATAAGGTCGGGGTTTTCGATGGCACGCACGCCATGGCCGATGCGGGCGGGGCGAATGTGGTCGAGCGCGGCCTTGACGCTCTCCCAGCCCATTAGTTCGCCGGCATGGACGGTGATGCCAAGGCCGGCCTCTCGCGCGATTTCGAAGGCCCTGACATAGTCCTCCAGATCGCCCATCCGCTCGTCGCCGGCGACGCCGAAGCCGGTGACCAGCGGATGCCCGCAGCGGGCGGCGAAGCGCGCCGCCTGCTCGATCGATTCGACGCCGGCATTGCGCACGCCGGTGACGATCATGCGGCCTTCGATGCCGGTCTTGGCCTTGGCGCGCGCCATGCCTTCGCCGAGCGCGTCCGTATAGGCCTTGGGCGACAGGCCGGCCTTCCCGGCGTGGTCCGTCGAGGTGAAGATCTCGGAATAGATCGCGCCGTCGCGGGCGAGGCTGGTCAGATAATGATCGGCCAGCCGCGCATAGTCCTCTTCTGTGCGGAACAGGTCGGAGGAGAAGTCATAGGCGGCGAGGAAGGAGCTGAAATCGTGCCAGACGAAAGAGCCGTCCTGAATGTAGGGCGAGGTGTCCTTGCCGTATTTCTGCGCCTGGCGGATAACGAGTTCGGGCGCCGCTGCCCCTTCGATATGGCAGTGCAGTTCTGCTTTCAAAGGCATGCAATCATCCCGTCAGGTCAGTCCAGGACATGGAGCCATAAGCGTGATCCCACGACCGGGAAGCGCGGCCGAACACCGCGCCTTAAACAATAGCGTCGGCATCATCGATCGGCTATGGTCCCGCCGGTTTTATGGCGGATCAAAAATAATGTCGGTTGAGAGAACCACGGCCGTTGGCGGCATGGAAACCTCCTATGGTTTCAAGCGCGTAGGGGCAGGCGAGAAGCAGTCCTTGGTCAACGACGTTTTCCACAAGGTTGCGAACCGCTACGATCTGATGAACGACCTGATGTCGGGCGGCCTGCATCGGCTGTGGAAGGACGCAATGGTCACATGGCTCAATCCACCGAAACGACCGGGCTGGAGCGTTCTCGACGTTGCCGGCGGCACTGGCGACATCGCCTTCCGCATCGTCGAGGCGAGCGGCAGGAACGCCCATGCCACGGTTCTCGACATCAACGGCTCGATGCTCGCCGTCGGCCGCGACCGGGCCGAGAAAAAGGGCCTGACGGATAATACCGATTTCGTCGAGGCCAATGCCGAGGAGCTGCCTTTCGCTGAGGCCAGTTTCGACGCCTACACGATCGCGTTCGGCATTCGCAACGTGCCGCGCATCGATGTGGCGCTTGCCGAAGCCTATCGCGTGCTGAAACCCGGTGGGCGCTTTCTCTGCCTCGAATTTTCCGAGGTCGACATGCCGCTGCTCGACAGGGTCTACGAGGCGTGGTCGTTCAACGCCATCCCTAGGATCGGCAAGGCGGTGACCGGCGAAAACGGACCCTATTCCTATCTGGTCGAATCGATCCGCAAATTTCCCAATCAGCAGAATTTTGCCGCGATGATTTCCCGCGCCGGTTTTGACCGCGTGTCTTTTCGCAATTATGCCGGCGGCATAGCTGCGCTTCATTCGGGCTGGAAGCTTTGAGGCTGGCCCGTATTCTTTATACGCGACCTGCCCTTCGCCGGTCTAGAAAACCGGCAGGACAAGCGCAGTCATGAGCAGCGTCGGCGCTGGTTTCAGGCTCGTACGGGCCGGCTGGGTGCTGGTCCGCGAAGGCGTCGTCGCGGCGTTGCCGGGCGATGAGCTGTTCGGCCTGCCGAAATTCGGCTGGCGGGTGGCACGGCTGTTCACCCGCCGCCGCGCGCTTGCCTATGAACGTGGCGATCGGCTGGCCAAGGCCGTCGTCCGGCTCGGCCCATCCTATGTCAAGCTCGGCCAGTTCCTGGCGACACGACCCGATGTCGTCGGCAACGACATAGCGCTCGACCTCGCCATGCTGCAGGACAAGATGCAGACATTTCCGCAGACCGAGGCCATTGCGGCGATAGAGGCCTCGCTCGGGCGCAAGGTCGGCGAGCTCTACGCCAGTTTCGGCGAGGCGGTCGCCGCGGCCTCGATCGCTCAGGTCCATACCGCCGAAACCTTGCAGAACGGCGTCGGTTCGCGGGTGGCGGTGAAGGTGATCCGACCGGGCGTGCGGCGCCGTTTCTTCCGCGATCTCGAAAGCTATTTCCTCGCCGCCCGTCTCCAGGAAAAATACATCCCGTCGTCGCGCCGGCTGCGGCCGGTCGAGGTGACCCAGACGCTGGCGCAGACCACCAAGATCGAGATGGATTTGAGGCTTGAGGCGGCAGCGCTTTCGGAGCTCGGCGAAAACACCAGGGACGATCCCGGCTTTCGCGTGCCGACGGTCGATTGGGAACGCACCGGCCGCGACGTGCTGACCATGGAATGGGTCGACGGCATCAAGATGAACGACATTGCTGGCCTGACTGCCGCCGGCCACGATCTGAAGGCGATCGCCGCCAATCTGGTCCAGTCGTTCCTGCGCCATACGCTGCGCGACGGTTTCTTCCACGCCGACATGCATCCGGGAAACCTGTTCGTCGAGCCCGATGGCACCATCGTCGCTGTCGATCTCGGCATTGCCGGCCGGCTCGGCAAGAAGGAGCGCCGGTTCCTCGCCGAAATCCTCTACGGCTTCATCACCCGTGACTATCTGCGCGTCGCCGAAGTGCATTTCGAGGCCGGCTACGTGCCGCGCCTGCATAACGTCGCGGCATTCGCCCAGGCGATCCGCGCCATCGGCGAGCCGATCCACGGCCAGCCGGCCGAAACCATCTCGATGGCCAAGCTCTTGGCGCTTCTGTTCGAGGTCACCGACCTCTTCGACATGGCGACGCGGTCCGAACTGGTGCTGCTGCAAAAGACCATGGTGGTGGTCGAGGGCGTTGCCCGCACGCTCGACCCGGCATTCAACATGTGGAAGACGTCAGAACCGGTGGTCGGAGGCTGGATATCAGGCAATCTCGGCCCGCGTGCCCTGCTGGCCGACGCACGCGACGGCGCCAGCGCGTTGCTGGCGCTGGCCCGCCAGGCGCCGGACCTCGCCGCTCGCACCGAGCGGCTGTCGCGCGAGATCGATCTGATGGCCGAACACGGGCTGCGTTTCGACGAAAGGACGGCGCACGCCATCGGCAAGGCCGAGGCGCGCTATAGCAGATCCGGCCGGCTGGCGCTGTGGGTGATCGCGCTGACGCTGGTCTTTATTGCCTGGAAGCTGCTCTGACTGCAAGCAGTGATAGCAGTGCTGTCATTGCAGTCATGCTCCGGTGTCGCTATATTAGCTCGCGGGAGCGCGATCATGGCCCGGATTACTGTTCGCAATGTGGATGAGAGTGTCATGCGGCGACTGCGTGAGCGTGGCGCCGCGCGTGGCGTTTCCATGGAGCAGGAGGCGCGGGACGTGCTCGCCGCATCCGTAGGGCTTCCGACCACCAAAGGTTTCCACTCGGCGGCCATTGCAGCCGAGGACGAAGCCAAGGTCAGACCGACGACACGGGGGCAAGGGTAGTTATGGGCACCCTGACCATTCGCAATCTCGACGACGATCTGAAGCAAAAGCTGCGCGAGCGGGCTGCCAGACATGGCGTGTCAATGGAGCAGGAGGCAAGAAATCTGTTGCTGAAGGATGTGGCAGCCACCAAAGAACGTGACGGGGATTTCGTTACGGCGGAGGAAATCCTCGAATTCGGCCGACGACTGCAACAAGCGGATTTCGATCAGAAGAAATTCACTGATGACCTCTGGTCCTTCATCGAGGAGGAATGACCGTGGTGGTCGACACCTCAGCGATCGTGGCCATCCTGAAGCAGGAGCCCGATGCTCCGGCGTTCGCCCAGCGCCTCGCCGGAAATCAGCGGATATTGATGAGCGCCGCAACCCTGATGGAATGCGGCACAGTAATTGTCCGCCGCTATGGCGCGGCTGGCACGGCCGAGTTGACGGGCCTTCTTGCTAGACTCAAAGTCACGATCGTCGCGCTCTCCGCCGAACATGCGCAAGCCGGAATTGAAGCCTATGCACTGTATGGCCGAGGTACTGGCCATCGCGCCAATCTCAACATGGGCGACTGCTTCGCCTACGCCTTGGCCAAGACGCGAAACCTGCCGCTGCTTTTCAAGGGCGACGATTTCATCCATACCGACATCGAACCGGCGCTGAAGCCGGCATGACATCGGACAAGAACTGGGCATGACCCTCTCCGCCAAGCGCATCCTGCTCATCATCGGCGGCGGCATCGCCGCCTACAAGGCACTCGACCTAATCCGCCGGCTGCGCGAGCGCGGCGCCGCCGTTCGAGTGGTGATGACTGCCGCGGCGCAGGAATTCGTCACCACGTTGTCGGTCGGGGCGCTGTCGGCCGACTACGTCTTCACCGATTTGTTCGACCGCAATGACGAGCACGATGTCGGCCACATCCGCTTGTCGCGCGAGGCCGATCTTGTCGTCGTGGCGCCGGCTACCGCCGACCTGATGGCGAAGCTCGCCAACGGCCATGCCAACGACCTTGCCTCGACCGTGCTCATTGCGACCGACAAGCCGGTGCTGATGGCGCCCGCCATGAACCCGAAAATGTGGTCGCATCCCGCGACCCGGCGCAACCGGGCGACGTTGCGGAAGGACGGCGTCGCATTCGTCGGCCCGGCAAAGGGCGAAATGGCCGAGAGCAACGAGGCGGGCGAAGGCCGCATGGCCGAGCCGCTGGAAATCGTCGCTGCGATCGAGGCGCTGCTCGGCATCAGTCCGAAGCCGCTGGCAGGCAGAAAGATCATCGTCACCTCAGGGCCGACGCATGAGCCGATCGACCCGGTGCGCTACATCGCCAACCGTTCGTCCGGCAAGCAGGGCCATGCCATCGCGGCGGCGCTGGCAAGGCTGGGCGCCGATGTGCGCCTCGTCTCCGGTCCGGTCGGCATTGCCGATCCGGCTGAGGTCACCACGTTGCATGTCGAAACCGCCAACGAGATGAAGGACGCGGTCGAACAGCTGCTGCCGGCAGACGCGGCTGTGTTCGTCGCGGCGGTTGCCGACTGGCGCAGCGAGACTTCGGCCGGCGAGAAGATCAAGAAGGTGGCGGGCGAGGGGCCGCCGGCGCTGCAGATGGTCGAAAACCCTGACATCCTTGCCGGTGTCGGCCATCACAGGAAGCGGCCCAGCCTAGTCGTCGGCTTCGCCGCCGAAACGCAGGATCTCGTCCGCAACGCCGAGGCCAAGCTCAGAAAAAAGGGCGCCGATTTCATCGTCGCCAATGATGTGTCCCACGAAAGCGGGGTGATGGGCGGCGACCGTAACAAGGTGCGGATCGTCTGGAAGGCCGGTGTCGACGAATGGCCCGAGATGAGCAAGGACGAGGTGGCGACGCGGCTCGCCGCCCTGATTGCCGAACGACTGAAGACGATTACTGTCTAGCCGGTTGCTTCCTGTGGCCGGGCTGCCGGCCCCGAGATCCTCAGCGCGGCGAGGCAGCCCAGAATCCCGAGCGGCACGAAGGTGAGGAACAGCCAGGTGGCGACATTCGCCGCCGCCTCACGGTTCAGGCCTTCGGAAAAACCGCTGGCGTTGGCGACGATGCCGGTCAATGCGGCACCGACCGCATAGCCGATGCGCTGCATCGTCGGCACGGCGGCGGAAGCGATCGTCTGCTCGCCGTCACTGGCCGATGCGACGATCACGCGTGTGACGAAGGGCCAGGCAATGCCAAAGCCGCCGCCCTGCAGCAAGGCGCAAAACAGGATCAGCGGAATCGAACCGGCCGGCACGGCATAGGCGAAACCGGCGATGCCGGCCGCGATCATCAGCGCGCCGCCGGTGATGATCAGTCTTTCCCGCTCCGGAGGCGCATTGGCGACGACGATCGACAGGATCGACCAGGCGATCGATTCGGCGGCGATGATATAACCGGTGGTCAGGATCGGAATGCCATGCAGGCTGGTCAGAAGCAGCGGCCCGTAGACGGTGAAGGAACAGGTCGCCACCGAAAAGGCGGCGACCATGGTCATGCCTGCGCCGACCGGCGAGCGCCAGGAGAACAGCCGCGACGGGAACAGCCGCGAGCCCGGCTTCAGCGCGTCGATGCGGACGAACAGCGCGAGCCCAATCAGGCCGAGGATGAGCAGCAGGGAGGAGCGCATCAGGGCAATGTCGACACCGGCCGTGGCGATCAGCACGACGCTGACGGCAAGGCAGCCGAGCGCGGCAAAGGGGAAGGGCGGCGCGGTTCCAGTGATCGACCGCGGCCGGGTCGCCTCGGGCGTGTCGAGCACGATGAAGCTCGCCAACGCCATGGCGGTGCCGCCAAGGGTGAAGACGCCGAAAGCCCAGCGCCAGGAGAGCAATTCGGTCATCAACGCACCGAGCACCGGCCCGCTGAAGGCGGCGACGCCCCAGATCGCCGACATAACGCCGAAAAGCTGCGGCCAGATGGCGCGTGGAAACAGCCGCTCGACCGAGACGAAGGCCAGCGACACCAGCGCGCCGCCGCCAAAACCCTCGATCAGGCGCCCGACCAGGAACAGCGGCATGGACGGCGCGATGGCGCAGACCAGTGCGCCGGCCGCGTAGAGCAGGGCGGCGACCATCATGTTGGTGCGCAGCGCGACATAGCTCACCAGCCGTCCGGCGGCAGCGCCGGCGACGATGGCGCCGAGTTCGTAGATCGCCAGCGACCAGCCGACCAGCTGAACCCCGGCGAGTTCGCCGACCATCGCCGGCATCACCGTTGCCACCATGGTTTCGTTGGTGGCGTGCAGCAGGATGCCGAGGCTGATGAAGCAGAAGCGCGCCAGATCGCCGCTCGCCCACAGCGCCCGCCAGTCGACCCTGTTTGTGCTGGTTTCGATCACCCCGCCCTCCCGAACTTTCGTATACGCCGATTAAAGAAATGGTGGAGCGCTCTTCGTCTCCAAATGGCACTTCGGGGATGGGTTGTAAAACCTCAACCGCAGTTGAGCTCAAGCGGTTTTTTTGCGGGTGCGCTGAGGGTGCTGATGAAGGCGGGATGTCAAGATTGGCGATTATGGCGTCAGCGATGATCTTCCTTGGCACGGCGGTTCCCAAAGTCGTGCGGCGCGGAACAGTCCTATCCTGTTCCGCGCCGCATGCAGAACTACGCTATGGCGTTCATTTGAAAGAGTGGATCAGTTGCAGTGAGGTGACGGCGACTGCCAGGTTGACGCCGGTCTGCGCCTGTACGTTGAGAGGCTGCAGCGAGAAGGCGCTGTTCAGCCCGCCGACCAGAAGGTTGGCGCCGCCGCCGGTTACCACGCTGGCCTCGGCGTTGACGCCATAATAGCTGCCGGCAAGATCGCCGGCATCACGGTCGCGGGTGGCCGCCAGAACCGCCCAAATCAATTCGCCCTGGTGGGTCCTGCCGACGTCGACGCCAAGCTTGGAAATGACCCCGGTATAGGCTTCCGGGGGACCGCCATGATGAGGGCGAAAGGTGCAGGCCACGCCCTTGTTGGATGTCACGATATAGCCGGTGCCGCCGTCGATGGTGCAGTCGAGCACGCCGAGCTGCAGCCTCCCTGCGCTGGCAGGGGCGGCTAGAACCGTAGCGGCGAGGGCGGCGGCACAGGCGAGTTTCTTGATCATGGGAGGGGTCCTTTTCGCGAATAGCCTTGAACAACGGCTAAGCGTCCCGAGCGTTCCGCCGAGAACTTGGCGCGATCAAGGCGACAGTCGTTGAAGGTTTCGAAGCCATGCCAAATGGCAAGCCCGCCATATCAGGCCGAAAAGTCGTCGGTCAGCCGGTGCTGGTGCGCGCCAGGCCGTCCTTGGCCGGCTGGTAGGTGGGGCTGAGGCGCACGGCCTCGCGATAGGCTTTTGCCGCCTTGGCCTTGTCGCCGCGCCGCTCGTAGATCAGCGCCTGGTTGGACCAGGCCTCGGCATTCTTGCCGTCGAGCTTGATCGCCATGTTGATGTCGGCGAAGGCATTGTCCTCGTCGTTCATGGCGAGATAGGAGAGGCCGCGGCCATTGTAGGGATCGGCGGCGTCCGGCGCCAGCGAGATGGCTGTCGAGAAATCCTCGATGGCGAAAGCGTGCTGGCCCTGGCTCTGATAGATCAGGCCGCGATTGTGATAGGCGCGCGCGTCTGTCGTGTCGAGCTGGATCGCCTTCTGGAAATCGTTGAACGCTTCCTGGATGCGGTTGGCTTTGCGGTAGAGATTGCCGCGGCCGATATAGGCGGCGTCATAGTCGGGATTGATCTGGATCGAGCGGTTGTAGTCGGCAAGCGCGGTCGCCTGATCGCCGAGGAAACGCTGGATGAGAGCGCGGTTCGAATAGGCCTGGTAGAAATTCGGATTGAGCTGGATGGCGGTGTTGAAATCCTTGAGCGCCGCCTGATACTGGCCGCCGCGGCCATAGGCCGAGCCACGCACATTGTAGCCTTCCGGATCCTGGGGACTGCGCTGGATGACAGCCGACAGCGAGGAGATGTTCTCGGCCGACCCTTGTGCCTTGTCGATGTTGGTGAATTCGCCGGTCGGGGCTGTCTGGCAGCCGGCGAGCGCCAAGCCAGAAAGCAGGGCTGCCGTCAGGGCGAAGCCGCGCATTGCGGTTCTGCGCTCCACGCTAATTGCGTTCATGTCTGCTCTGTCCTCACTGCCCGCCCGCGCCGTCAGGTCTGTTCCCTCTCCGTACCGGCCCTCTGCGAGCTGGTCGAATTCAAAACAAAAAGGTGGCGGCGATTTCGCATCGCGCCACCTTGGGTATCCTTCGAAAAGGACGAAAAATTGGCGTCAGAACCGCGGCGGACGCGGAGCGCCGGCACCAGCGGCACCAGCCGCCACCGGGCGCGGCGTCATCGGCAGCAGGCCTTCGCGCTGGGCGCGCTTGCGGGCCAGCTTGCGGGCGCGGCGAACGGCTTCCGCCTTTTCGCGGGCGCGCTTCTCAGAGGGCTTCTCATAATGTCCACGCATCTTCATTTCGCGGAAGATGCCTTCGCGCTGCATCTTTTTCTTGAGCGCGCGAAGCGCCTGATCAACATTGTTGTCGCGGACGAGTACCTGCACGGGCAATCCTGTCTTTCGGGTTTTGTTAACAACAGGCAAGTGGCCATAGTCGCTTGCCTCCGCGGCGGTCTACACCACGAATTGTGGCGGCTGATAGCAGAATCATGCCGCACTGTCCACTGCCGAAACGAAAAACCCGCCTCAGCGGCGGGTCGTCGGCGCAAATCACACCATAGGTCAATCGATAGCATAACTGCCGGCGCAAAGCAAGGAAGTTACAACTTCTGATGTAGGTTCGCTTACCTGGGCCGCTCTCCGCACCGGTGAGCGATCAGTGGCGTTCCCCGCCACAAATAAATTTTGGCGGCTCCATCCGGCAGAACGCTCCCCCTGGCTCTATCAGCGAAGGAACAAAGCTCGTTGCCCATTGTTTGTTTCGCATAGGCAAGCACAGGAGAAAACCGATGTCAGAAACCCGTGAATGGCTCGTCCAGTGGCTCAGGGACGCGCATGCGATGGAGGAGCAGGCCGAAACCATGCTGAACGGCCAGTTGAGCCGGCTGGAGAGTTATCCCGAACTCCGTGAGCGCATCAGCCTGCATGTCGACGAGACGAAGGGGCAAGCAGCGCGCCTCAGAACCTGCCTGGAACAACTGGGCGAAGATAGGTCGACGCTGAAGGACGCCGGCGGCAAGCTGTTGGCGATGGCGCAGTCCCTCAGCGGCGTGTTCGCCGGCGACGAGGTGATGAAGGGCTCACTCGCGAGCTACACATTCGAGCATATGGAGATCGCCTCATACACGATCCTCATCGCAGCCGCAAAATCCCTCGGCGAAACGGAAGTCGCCCGGGCCTGCGAACAGAACCTGCGTGAGGAAGAGGCAATGGCCGAGTGGCTGAAAAACAAGCTGCCCGCGACGACGGAGCAGTTCCTGGCTCGCTCGGAGTCGGACAGCGACTATGCCAAACGATGACGACAACAGGCCGGCGGCCAAGATGAGACCGCCTTCGGTGTGGCGGGCCTACAGCTACGCCTGGATTACCCTCGGCTTCTTCATCATCTCGATCGTCGGTCACTGGGTTTTCGGCTGGTTCGCCTATCTCGACGAGCAGCAAGCGCTCGGCCAGCCACCCGAATTCGGCGGCTATCTGATCGAGATGAGCCGCGACACGCTTGAGAACTGGCAGTCGGAATTCCTGCAACTGCTCTGGCAGGTCGGCGGCCTGGCGTTCCTGCTCTTCGTCGGCTCGCCGCAATCGAAGGAGAGTACCGACCGTATGGAGGCTAAGATCGACGCGCTTCTCACCCTTGTCGACCCGAAGAAAGGCAAGGAAGCGATTCGCGAGTTGGACCTGCAGTATGACGGCCGCCACACTGACGAGCCGCACGCGCACCGGCACCTAAATCCGGGAGTTGGAAATTGACCCGGAGGCGATCATCGCTCCGGGTCGTTGATCCAACAACGCAACCAGGTCGCTATGATGCTGTGGCCAGGTGAAGCCGCTCGAAATCCTCGAAGAACTCGCCGTAGTCGCAGGTTATTTCCTCGCCAGCCGCTATGTCGCGGATCGCGGTTGCCCCGCCATACTGCGAAAAATCCGTGTTCGGCCTTTCGGAATGGTTCATGAAGCGGCCATTGTCGACCTCATAGACGATGAATCCGGGCCGGTCCGGGCTTGGATAGGCATATCTGTCGAGCAATTCCCTGAGGTGGGGCGGCGCCGTCCTATATTTTTCGATCGGGATCAGCCGGTCGAAATCCGGATCGAGCCGCCAGATCGACGCTCCCTTCCTGATCGGCTCGGCGGCGAACACGCCGACGCCCTGGATTGAGCTAGCAGCGATGTAGGTCCTGATCAGCAGCATGTTTTAGGCCCGTCTTCGAACAAAAGTGTCCGAAGAAATCGCCAAATCGCATTGGAAAGCAAGACCGCTTTTGCGACATTGCCTCACGTCCGATTGATCGAGACCCCGCCATCAGCAAACAGCGCGGTTCCGGTGGTGAAGCTCGATGCGTCGGAAGCCAGATAGAGCGCCGAGCGGGCGATCTCCTCAGGCTCGGCGACGCGCTTCAAGGCATGCAGGTTTTCGACGAAGGCTCGCGATTCAGGTGTCTTGAACGTTGCCGAAGGCGTGTCGGTGCCGCCCGGCAGCAGCGCGTTGACCCGCACGCCTTTGGCGCCATATTCGGCGGCAAGCACCTGCGTCAATCCGATCAGCCCGGCTTTGCTTGCGGCATAGCTGGTCATGCCGGGCATGCCGACGGTATGGCCGACGAAGGTAGAGGTGAAGATCAGCGAACCGCCGCCGCGTTCGACCATCGCCGGCACCTGATATTTCGCGCCGAGAAAGGCGCTGGTCAGGTTGGTGTCAAGCGTCTCTCGCCAGCCTTCCAGCGACAGCTCCGAGATTGGACCTATCTTGCCGGTCGAGCCGGCGTTGTTGAAGGCGATATCCAGCCCGCCGAATTTCTCGACGGCCAGGTCGACAAGGGCTTTGGCATAAGCTTCGTCGCGGATGTCGCCAGCAAGCGCAATGGCGGTGCCGTCGGCGTCCTCAATTTCGGCGACGAGCACGTCCAGCTCCGCCTGGCGGCGGGCAGCAACGAACAGCTTTGCACCAGCCTCGGCAAAGAGTTTTGCGGTGGCGCGGCCGATGCCGGAACTGGCGCCGGTGACGATGGCGATCTTGTTGGCGAGTGCGAGCATTTTTTGCATCCTTCTTTCGCGCCAGCTTTCGCCGGCAATCGGATGCTTGGTCGCAGATCGAGGCGGCACGAGCCACCCGATACCTGAAGGCGTCCGGATGCGTCGTTCGGCTCGTTGCTCGACAGGTCTTTTTGGCCGTGGCGCAAAACGGCA
This sequence comes from Mesorhizobium sp. WSM4816, assembly GCF_055811535.1. Taxonomy (NCBI): domain Bacteria; kingdom Pseudomonadati; phylum Pseudomonadota; class Alphaproteobacteria; order Hyphomicrobiales; family Phyllobacteriaceae; genus Mesorhizobium; species Mesorhizobium sp. WSM4816. The sequence goes on from NZ_JBVVQR010000050.1 coordinate 19,874, forward strand.
AGCGCCGTCGCAAACAGCGCAAGGGTGGCAGCGCTGTTTCGCTAGTGATACACCTCGCGCGCCGGGGCTCGATTGGATGTCCGGCCGCTATCTGCGAGGCTGGAACGTTGAAGAAATATTCGGTATTCGCCATCGCCCGCGAGGCCATGCGCGGCCACAAGGGCTGGGAGGAACAGTGGTCCTCATCAGAGCCGATGAAGGAGTACGACGTCATCATCGTCGGCGCCGGCGGCCATGGCCTGGCCACCGCCTATTATCTCGCCACGGTGCACGGCATCACCAATGTCGCGGTGCTGGAAAAGGGCTGGCTCGGCGGCGGCAATACCGGCCGCAACACCACCATCATCCGCTCCAACTATCTTTATGACGAGAGCGCCGGCATCTACGACCACGCGCTGAAGCTGTGGGACGGGCTCAGCCAGGAGCTCAACTACAACGTCATGTATTCGCCGCGCGGCGTCATGATGCTGGCCCACAATGTGCACGACATCCAGGTCTTGAAACGCCACGTCCATGCCAACCGTCTGAACGGCATCGACAATGAATGGCTGACGCCGGAAGCCGCCAAGGAATTCTGCCCGCCGCTCAACATTTCGCGCGATGCCCGCTATCCGGTGATGGGCGCGACCCTGCAGCGTCGCGGCGGCACCGCCCGCCACGATGCGGTCGCCTGGGGCTATGCGCGCGGTGCCTCGGCGCGCGGCGTCCACATCATCCAGAATTGCGAGGTCACCGGCGTCAAGCGGGCGCCGAACGGTTCGGTCACCGGCGTCGAGACGACGCGCGGCTTCATCGGCGCCAAAAAAGTCGGCGTCGTTGCCGCCGGCCATTCGTCGGTCATCATGAACATGGCCGGCGTGCGGATGCCGCTGGAAAGCTATCCGCTGCAGGCGCTGGTTTCCGAGCCGGTCAAGCCGGTCTTCCCCTGCGTGGTGATGTCGAACACGGTGCACGCCTATATCTCGCAGTCCGACAAGGGCGAACTGGTCATCGGCGCCGGTACCGACCAATATATCTCCTATTCGCAGACCGGCGGCCTGCACATCCTGCAGCACACGCTCGACGCCATCTGCGAGATGTTCCCGATGTTCACGCGCATGAAGATGCTGCGCTCGTGGGGCGGCATCGTCGACGTGACGCCCGACCGCTCGCCGATCCTGGCCAAGACGCCGGTGCCCGGCCTCTATGTCAATTGCGGCTGGGGCACGGGCGGCTTCAAGGCGACGCCGGGCTCGGGCCATGTCTTTGCCCACACCATCGCCAGGGACGATCCGCACCCGATCAACGCCCCCTTCACCATCGAGCGCTTCCGCACCGGCCGCCTGATCGACGAGGCGGCGGCGGCGGCGGTGGCACACTGATGATGGCCCGCTTTGTGATGTTGGGCCAGAGGCTTTGCGATCAACCCGCCGGCGCCTGCGTCGGCCACGGCGAATTGTAGGAACAACCATGCTTCTCATCCGCTGCCCCTATTGCGAGGAAGAGCGTCCGGAACTCGAATTCCGCAACGCCGGCGAGGCACATATCGCGCGTTCGGCGGATATGGCCGCGACAAGCGACGACGATTTCGAAAAGTTCTTCTTCATCCGCTCGAATCCCAAAGGCATCATCTATGAGCGCTGGCGGCACATGCATGGCTGCGCGCGGTTCTTCAATGCCGTGCGTGACACCGTCAGCGACAGGTTCCTGATGACCTATAAGGCCGGCGAGCCGAAGCCGGCGAAGCTGCCGGGAGCCTCCGAATGATCGCGACGTTCCGCATTCCCGGCGCCGGGCGCCTCAAGCAGGCAGAGACCGCGCGGTTCAGCTTCGACGGCCAGTCCTATGCCGGCGTCGAAGGCGAAACGCTGGCCTCGGCGCTGCTCGCCAACGGCGTCCATCTGGTCGGCCGTTCGTTCAAATATCACCGGCCGCGCGGCTTCCTGTCCGCCGGGGCGGAAGAGCCCAACGCGCTGATTGAGATCAAGCGCGACGCGGCGCGCAAGACGCCAAATGTCCGCGCCACCGTGCAGGAGCTTTATGACGGGCTGACGGCACAGTCGCAGAACCGCTGGCCGTCGCTCGCCTTCGACGTCAGCGCGCTCGGCGACATCGCCTCGCCGCTGCTTTCGGCGGGCTTCTACTACAAGACCTTCATGTGGCCGAAGTCCGCCTGGAAAAACTTTTACGAGCCCAGGATCAGGGCTGCGGCAGGGCTTGGCATCGCTCCCGACCAGCCGGATCCCGACCACTATTCGGCGCGTTTCGCACATTGCGACGTGCTGGTGCTGGGCGGCGGTGCTGCCGGCATCGCCGCGGCACTTGCCGCGGCCGAAACCGGCGTACGCGTCATCCTTGCCGACGAGCAGGTGGATTTCGGCGGCAGCCTGCGCTTCGAAAGCGGCGCCAGGATCGACGGCCAGGACGGTTTTGCCTGGGCGCAAGGCGCAGTCGCGACGCTCAGGGCCATGGACAATGTCCGCGTGCTGTCGCGCACCACGGCCTTCGGCTATTACGCGCAGAATTTCGTCGGGCTGGTTGAGCGCGTCAGCGACCATCTAAAGAATGCCGGCCGCGAGCTGCCGCGCGAGCGGCTGTGGCAGGTCCGTGCCAAACGCGTCGTGCTGGCGACCGGTGCCATCGAGCGGCACATGGTGTTTGCCGACAACGACCGGCCAGGCATCATGCTGGCGTCGGCGGCGCGCACCTATCTCAACCATTTTGGCGTCGCGGTCGGCAGGAATGTCGGCGTCTATACGGCCAATGATTCCGCCTATGCGGCGGCGATCGACCTGAAGAAGGCCGGTGTCGGCGTGGCGGCGATAGTCGACCTGCGCGACAACCCGACCGGATCGGTGATCGACGAGGCGAGGGCGCTCGGCATCGAGGTCAATTTCGGCCGCGCGGTGATCCGCGCCGGCGGCAAATTGCGCGTCTCGTCGATGACCGTGCAGCCGAAGAATGGCGGCGGCGAGCGCACCATCCCGGTCGACGCGATCCTGATGTCGGCCGGCTGGACACCGTCGGTGCATCTGTTCTCGCAATCGCGCGGCAAGCTCGCCTTCAACGACGAGACCAAGCGTTTCGTGCCCGGCACCTACGCCCAGGATTGCGTCTCGGTCGGCGCCTGCAACGGCACCGACGGGCTGTCGGCGACGATCGACGAGGCCTATGCGGCGGGCGCCAAAGCGGCGAAGAATGCGGGCGTCAAGAATGCCGGCGCCAAGCCGAAGGTTGACGCCAGCGAGAGTTGGTCGCGTGGCATGCTGGGCGCGGCGCCCGGCGCCGGGCCGGACACGACGGTAAAAGCCTTCGTCGACTTCCAGAACGACGTCACCGCCAAGGACATCCGCCAGGCGGTGCATGAAGGCATGCGCTCGATCGAGCACGTCAAGCGCTTCACCACCAATGGCATGGCGACCGACCAGGGCAAGACCTCGAACATGCACGGTCTGGCGATCGCCGCCGAGACGCTGGGCAAGCCGATCCCGCAAGTCGGCCTGACGACGTTCCGGGCGCCTTACACGCCGGTGACCTTCGGTTCGATCGTCGGGCACGCGCGGGGTCCGCTCTTCGACCCGACCCGCAAGACGGCGATCCATCCGTGGGCCGAGGCTCAAGGTGCGGTGTTCGAGGATGTCGGCCAATGGAAGCGCGCCTGGTATTTTCCCAAAGCAGGCGAGGACATGCACGCCGCGGTCGATCGCGAGTGTGTTACGGTGCGCAAGACGGCCGGCCTGTTCGACGCCTCGACGCTGGGCAAGATCGAGGTGGTCGGGCCGGATGCGGCGAAGTTCATGGAACTGCTCTATACCAATCCGTGGGAGAAACTGGAGCCCGGCCGCTGCCGCTATGGCATCATGCTGCGCGAGGATGGTTTCATCTATGACGACGGTGTCGTTGGCAGGCTTGCAGCCGACCGCTTCCATGTGACGACGACGACGGGCGGTGCGCCGCGCGTCATGAACCATATGGAGGATTACCTCCAGACCGAGTTTCCGCATCTCAACGTCTGGCTGACCTCGACCACCGAGCAGTGGGCGGTGATCGCCGTGCAGGGACCGAAGTCCCGGGAGATCATAGCGCCGCTGGTCGAGGGCATCGACATGTCGGATGGAGCGCTGCCGCATATGTCGGTGCGCGAGGGCAGGATTTGCGGCGTGCCGACAAGGCTGTTCCGGATGTCGTTCACCGGCGAGCGCGGCTTCGAGGTCAATGTGCCGGCCGACTACGGCCAGGCCGTCTGGGAAGCGCTGTGGACCGAGGGCCAGAAGCACGGCGCCTGTGCCTACGGTACCGAAGCGATGCACGTGCTGCGTGCCGAAAAGGGTTACATCATCGTCGGCCAGGACACCGACGGCACGGTGACGCCAAACGATGCCGGACTCGACTGGGCGGTCGGCAAGAAGAAGACCGATTTCGTTGGTATCAGGGGCATGGCTCGGCCCGACCTGGTCGCCAAGGGCCGCAAGCAGCTTGTCGGCCTGAAGACCAAAGACCCAAAAGTGGTGCTGGAAGAAGGCGCGCAAATCGTCGGCGATCCGAAACAGGCGATCCCGATGACGATGATCGGCCATGTCACCTCGAGCTACTGGTCGGAAAATTGCGGCCGCTCGATTGCGCTGGCCCTGGTTGCCGGCGGCCGCGACCGGATGGGCGAGACGCTCTACGTGCCGATGCCCGATGCGACGATCGAGGTGGAGGTCACCGGCATGGTGTTCTTTGACGACAAGGGGGAGCGCCTCAATGGCTAAGGCTGCCGCGAAGGAATCTGCCGCCGCTGCGCCGTCGGTCGAACGCCGCCCGGCTCTCGCCGGTCAGGAGCTTTCCGTAACCGGCGTTACGCTTGCTGTGTTGCCGCCGGCGCAGCGTATTTCGCTGCGCGCGCCGGACGCCTCGGTCGCGGCGCTTTCGAAGGCGCTTGGAGTGAACCTGCCGCGGAAGCCCAAAACCTCGGCGGCAAAGGCCGGGCGCACGGCATTGTGGCTTGGGCCGGACGAATGGCTGGTCATCGACGGGGTGGGAAAAGACCCGCTCGCCGATTGCGCCGAGGTCACAGTGCTGCATTCGGCAGTCGGCATCTCGCATCGCAACGTCGCCATCTCGGTTATCGGTCCAGCGGCGGCGGCGACGATCAATTCAGGCTGTCCGCAGGATCTGTCGCTGGACGTCTTTCCGGTGGGCGCGGCCTCGCGCACCATCCTGGGCAAGGCCGAGATCGTGCTATTGCGCATCGCAGCCGACGCGTTCCGGGTTGAATGCTGGCGCTCTTTTTCCGATTATGTCTTTACTTTCCTGTCGGAGGCGGCCGGCGACGCAGCGGCTTAGGATATTCGCTGGGCTCGACCGTTTGCCGGAGCAAGTCGGGGAGAATGTCGATGCCGTCGAAATCCGCGTCGAATCCAGCGGCTCAGAAGACGCCGGCCGTGCGCTCGTTCGAACACGAGCAGCACAAAGAACCAAACATTGAAGAGGAACTCGAGGAAGGGCTCGAGGACACGTTTCCGGCCAGCGATCCGGTGTCGATCACCGGGACTTCGATTCCCGGCGCTCCTGCAAGACCTGGCAAGGCCAAGATCGTGGCCGGAATGAAGAAGCGCAGGAAATAACATTCATCAGGCTCCGGCGAGCCGGGTCGCCGGCCACGAGAGCAGGCGGTCAGGATTTCCTGTCGTCGCTTTTGTTTCGAACGTCAGAACGTGCTGGGCACGATCCACGGGTCGATGTCGATGCCGAGCCGCGGGTCCTTGCTTTCCGTTGAGCCCTTGTGGGTGGCCGCGCCTGCCTTCTCGACCGATCCGGTCGCGCCGCAATCGAGCTTGATGCCGGTGTCGGCGCAGGCCGCGGCCGGCGCCTGTTTGCCAGGCTGACTCTGGTCGGCGAAGGCAGCGCCCGAGAATGCAAGCACTGCCGCGACGGTGAGGATTGTCTTTTTCATGGTCCGTCTCCGGGCTGGATGACTGGATTTGTACATGTACGACATAGCGTACATATACGACCGGCGAATATGAAGTTCAAGTCGGAAATTGTACATGTACGCAATTTTGAGCGTGGCGCTAGCCCGCCGGGTCGCGATCCCAGCCACCGGGTCCTACACGCATAGATTGATTCCCCAGGCCTTCGCCCTGTTTCGCTTGCCTGTCAGCTATCCGAAACCGAACAAAACCCTTCAGCAGTTGACCGGCGTCTCGGTCAGCGGCGGCACGTCCTGCGTGGCCAGAGCGGCAAGCGTGAAGTCGCACATCCGCTTGACGAAAGCCTGCTGGTCGCCGAACGGATAGAAGGGAAAGGTGATCAGCAGCGAGATCGTGCCGTGGCCGACCGCCCACAGCATGGTGGCGATGGCGCGCGGATCGCCCTTCAGCCTGCCGGCGGCCACGCAGGCTTCGACCCTCTTGATCAGCACCTTCATCAACGGGTTGCCCTCCTGCATCTCGGCGAAGGTCCTGCCTTCCGGGGGCTTGACCTTCTCGGTCATGAATATCGTGCGATACTCGTTGGGGTTGCCAAGGCCGAAGGCCGCATATTCGGTCATCACCACTTGCAGCGCCTCGATCGGATCGTCGGCCGGGTGATCCTCGATACGCTTTGCCAGAGTCTTGAACGCGTCCTCGGCCAACGCGAACAAGATGTCCTGCTTGTCGGCAAAATAGGAATAGACCGACATCGGCGCATAGCCGACACGCTTGGCCAGCTTGCGGATGGTGAGGCCTTCATAGCCTTCTTCCTGGACGAGCTTGTGCGCGGCGTCGACAAGTTCGGAGCGCAGTTCGGCCTTTTGTTTCTCGCGGCGTGTCTGGACGCTGAGCGGCAATTTTCGCCTGCCTTCTGTTTGTGGCTGGCTAAATTATATACGCTGTACGGAATCGGACAAGGCGCGGTCAAAAATCGGCGTCCTTCTCAGCCATTTTCGCCCAAACATCGATCACAAATGTTACCCGGGCAGAACGACGCGACATCGGACTGTTACAACCAGAGGTTAGCTGCGGCCCGGCCAAGAGATTTTGTTGCTAGGGCGAGATGACCATGACCGAGCTTTCTTCCGTTGCGCCAAACGCAGATCCACTTTCTCACGATGCCATGCTGGCACTCAGGCGGGTGGTCATGGTTGCATGGTTGGCGATCGCGCTCGGATTCGCCATGGAGGCGCTTACTCTGGCTGGCAGGCTTGCAGCGGGTTCTCACCCGGCTACCACCCTGATCCTGATCGAATTGGCGCAAGGCGTGACGTGGGCGTTCTTCGTCTGCGCCGGTCTCAGCCTCGGCACGGCGATCGCCAAGGTACGAGCCTCGCTCGGCGGCCTGATCGCTGCAATCTCGGCACCACTGGCGATGGCCATCGCCAAGGGGTCGCAAAAGGTCATGGTAACTGCTCTTGATGCGGCCACAAAACGGGCCACCCTCTCGCTCACCACGCTGGGCGTGCTGCGGGCGATCGAATATGGCCTGCTCGGCTGGATCCTGGCCTCGCTGGCGTCGAAGGAAAAACCCCGTCCGCTCCATTTTGCGCTGGCAGGCACCGCGATAGGCGCGGTGTTCGGCGGCGGAATCACGGTGCTGACGATTGAGACGGCCGCGGCGAACGGCGTTGCGCTTGAATTGCCGCGGGCGATCACAACCGGCCTCAACGAGATCGTGTTTCCGATCGGTTGCGCACTGGTCGTCTACATTGCCCTGCGGGTCGGCCGGCACATGAAGATGATCTCTGGCGAGGTTCGTTGAGCCGTTCAGGCCGCTTCTGGCTCGCGCTCGATCAATGTCAGCGTCAGCCAGCGCGCGGTCAGCGCCGGCTTTTTCGAGCCCTCGATCTCGATCGTCACGTCATGCGCGGTCTGCACCCAGCCCGACGGCCTGACCTTGACGTCGGCCAGCACGAAACGGGTGCGGATGCGCGCGCCGGTCTTCACCGGCGCCAGGAAGCGCAGCGAGTCAAAACCATGGTTGACGCCCATCTTGCTGTTTTCGAGCGGCGGCATGGTCTCGAAGGTCATCGCCGATAAAAGCGAAAGCGACAGAAAACCATGCGCGATGGTGCCACCGAACGGCGTCTCGCGCTTGGCGCGCTCCGGGTCGCAATGGATGAACTGGTGGTCGTCGGTGGCGTCGGCGAACTGGTCGATCATGCGCTGCGAGACCACCCGCCACGGCGACACGCCGACCTCCTTGCCGACGCTGGCCAGAAGCACATCGAGACTGATCGGTTCCACGCTGATGTCCTCCATTTCAACCGTCCGGAGCGCGAGCGGCTTCATTCCTTGAACAGTGTCAGCCCGTGCTGCACCGACTGTCCGCCATCGATCGGCAGGATGGCGCCGGTGATATAGCTGCCGGCACGGCTGCACAAATAGAGCGTTGCGCCGGCAATGTCATCCGGCGCGCCGATGCGGCCGATCGGTACATGGCCGCCGATATGCTTGGCCTGGTCCTCGCTCGCGGTGGCGAAGGCAGTCATCCGGCTCTGGAAGGGACCGGGGGCGAAGGCATTGACGGTGATACGGCGGGCGGCGAACTCGATCGCCAAGGTGCGCGTCAGATGATGAACAGCAGCCTTCGAGGCAGAGTAGGAGTAAGCGTCGTCGGCCAGCGGCTGCGTGCCCATCACCGAACCCAGATTGATCACCCGGGCCGGATCGGCATCGCTGGCGGCGGCGTCGAGCAGCGGCAGAAGCTCGCGCGTCAGTTGGAAGACCGCAGTGACGTTGACGCCGAACACCCTGGCCCAGGCATGGTAGGGAAAACTTTCCAGCGGCGCCCCCCAGGAGACGCCAGCATTGTTGACCAGGATGTTCAGCCGCTCGGTCCGCGCCTTGACCTCGTCGACCAGCGCCGCGATGCCAGCCTCGCTGGAGACATCGCCGGCAAAGCCCTCGGCCCGGCCGGTGCCGCCGAGGCCGTTCAGGTCATCGGCAACCCTGATGCAGTCCTCACCCTTGCGCGAGGCGATCATCACGGTGGCGCCGGCCCTGACCAAAGCGGTCGCCGCCATGCGGCCGATGCCGGTCGCAGCCCCGGTCACCAGCGCGGTCTTGCCGGCCACCGAAAACAGCTCGTCCAGATAGCTCATCGCAATTCCTCCGCGCGCCCGCGCCTCGCCCAGCAAAAGGCTGCCATGGTCAGGGCCGCAAATCTCTTCAGGCAAATGATAGTGCCCAGTTTGTATTGGAGATCAACTTGTTGAAGTCGGCGCCGCCCCTTGTCGCCCTGCCGGGCACTTCTCCCCGCATAGTGACGGGGAGAAGGACCTGATCGCAACGCCGGCGCCCTTCTTGCGACGCCGGTGATTGGCGAAACCGGTGACGAGAGGCCCTCTCCCCGTCCCTATACGGGCAGAGGATGCCGGCAGGCAGATGAGGGGCAACGCAAACGCTCGGAATGAGCGGTCACCAGCCTAAGCTGAAGCGATTGTCCTGCCTACTCAGCCGGCTCGACATTGGTGTAGGCGGCTTGTTCGAGCTCGCGTTTCAGCCGCGATGCCTCTTCCACCTTCGGCGTGACGAAGCGGCCGAGCAGGAGATAGGCGACCGGTGTCAGGAACAGCGTCGAGACGGTGGCCAGGCCCAGACCGCCGACGATCACCCAGCCAAGCGCGATGCGCGCCTCGGCGCCGGCGCCGCTCGCCAGCACCAGCGGCACGCCGCCGAGCACGGTGCAGATCATTGTCATCATCACCGGCCGCAGCCTTATGGTGGAGGCCTGCTCGATCGCCTCGCGCACGCCGAGCCCGCGGTCGCGCAACTGATTGGCGAACTCGACGATCAGGATGCCGTTCTTGGCCATGACGCCGACCAGGAGCACCAGGCCGATCTGGCTGTAGGCGTTGAGGCTGGTACCGCTGAGCAAAAGGGCAAAGATCGCGCAGGCAAGGCCGAGCGGCACCGTCGCCATGATGATGACCGCGCTGACGAAACTCTCGAATTGGGCGGCGAGCACCAAAAGGATGATGACCAGCGAGAAACCGAAGATGGTGATCATGGCGCTGTTGGTCTCGCCCAGTGTTGCCGCCTCGGCCAACGGGACGATGCGGCTGCCCGACGGCAGAAGCGGCGTGGCGATTGCCTCGGCGCGGGCGAGCGCCTGGCCGAGCGCGAAATCACCGCTGAGGTTGGAGGTGATCGCCACCGACGGCTGCTGCTGCTCGCGGGTCAGCGAGGGCGGTACGGCGCGCTCGGTCAAAGTGGCGATGGTCGACATCGGCACGAAGCGGCCGTCGGCCGTCTTCAGGAAGATGTTCTCCAAATCGGTCGGATCATTGATCGGGTTGGTCGTCGAGACGAGCTTCACGCCGTAGCTGCGATCGGCGATATAGACGTCGACGACATCATTGCCGTCGAGCATGGCCTGGAAGGAATCGGCCAGCCTGGTGATGTCGATGCCGAGGTCGGAAGCGCGCTCGCGGTCGATGGCGACGGAAAGCTGGGGCTGCGTCGGGTCGACGGAGAGCCGGGGCGACTGGAAGCGGGCGTCCTTCTGCATATCGGCGATGATCTTCACCGCAGCGTCGCCGAGCGCCGCACGGTTGTTGCCGACCAGCGCGAACTGCAGGCCGTTGCCGGCGCCGCGAATCCCGAGGCTGTTGGGCTGCATCGGAAAGACGCGCACGCTCGGCACCTGCCGGGTGAGCCGTCTGATGTCGGCCATGATCTGCTGCTGGCTGCGGGTGCGCTCGTCCCATGGCGCCAGCGTCATCACCATGAACCCGGCATTGTAGGCGCCGTTGCGGCCGGCGCTCTCGAACGTATTGCGGATTTCGCCGGAATCGCGCAGCGGCTCGATCAGTTTTTCGATCTTCTGCATCTGCTGCGTCGTGTAGTCGAGGCTGACGCCTTGCGGCGCGTCGACGCGCATGAGCACGACGGCACGATCCTCGGTCGGCGTCAGTTCCTGGCGAATCGTGCCGAACAGCGTGAAGGCGGTGGCTGCAAACAGCAGCGCGACCAGGAGCACGATCCACGGCGCATCGAGGCAGGTGCGCAGGCAGCGCCGGTAGAGCCTGTTCAGCGCGCCGCCGATCCGGGCGCCGATGCCGCTGCCGCCTTCGTGATGAAGCGGCGCGACCGACAGCATGCGCGAGGCAAGCATCGGACAAAGGGTCAGCGCCACGACGGCGGACAGAAGCACCGATATGGCGAGAACGAAGCCGAATTCGCGAAACAGGCCGCCGGTCTGGCCGGGCAGGAAGGAGATCGGCACGAAGACGGCGACCAGCGTCAGCGTCGTGGCGATGACGGCGAAGAACACTTCCTGGGCGCCAAGCACGGCCGCGGCGCGTGGCCCCATGCCTTCGTTGCGTCGTCGCACGATATTTTCCAGAACAACGATGGCGTCGTCGACGACCAGGCCCGTCGCCAGCACCAGGGCCAGCAGCGTCAATATGTTGACCGAGAAGCCGGCAAGATAGATGGCGGCGATCGTCCCGATCATGGCGACCGGCATCGCAAGCCCAGGAATGAGCGTCGCGCGCCAGTCGAGGAGAAACACATAGATGACGATCAGCACGATGGAGACGGACAGGCCGAGTGCGATCTCGACCTCATGCACCGCGCCGTTGACGAAGACCGCATCGTCGCTGGTGACCTTGATCGACATGCCCTGAGGCAGATCCGCCTGCAGCGCGGCGACGGCGGCCCTGACGCCGGTCGAAATATCCAGGGTGTTCGATTCCGCCTGGCGGATGATGCCAAGACCGATGCCGGTCTTGCCGTTCGAACGCAATGTGGTCTGACCGATGTCGGGGCCGAGCGTGACGGTGGCGACGTCGCGGATGCGGGTCGTGCCGCCGATGATGATGTTTTCGAACTCCTCCGGCGTGGTCACGTCCGCCGTCGGACGCACGATCAGATCCTGGTTGGTCGTGGTGATCGAGCCGGCAGGCGAATCGAAAGCGACCGAGGCCAGCGCTGTCCTCAGGTCGGCGACGGTGAAGCCCAGGCCGGCGAGCTTGTTCTGATCGACATCGATGCGAAATATCTTGTCGCGGTCGCCATAGACCTGGACGTCGGCTACGCCAGGCACCGCGGCAAGCTCGTCCTCGATCTGGTCCTGGACCAGCACCGTCATGTCCTGCACCGACATGGTGTCGGAGGTGACAGCCAGCCGCATCACCGGCTCGGAATTGGCATCGGCCTTGACGATGCGAGGCGCATCCGCCGTATCCGGCATCTGGTCGGCGACGCGGCCGACGCCATCGCGCACATCGGAGGCGGCGACGTCGAGGTCGACGCCGTCGTTGAATTCGATGGTGACGCGGCTTGTGCCGAAGGACGAGGTGGACGAGATCGACTTCACACCAGAGACGCGGGCGACCGCGCCCTCAATCACGTCGGTCAATTCGCGGTCGACGGTCTCGGCTGCAGCGCCTTCAAAGGTCGTGTTGACGGTGACGACGGCGCGATCGACATCCGGCAGTTCGCGGATTTCGACACCGTAAAAGGCAGCAAGGCCGGCGACCGCGATCAGCGTGTTCAAAACGAAGGCCATCACCGGCCTGCGGATGAACAGCGCGGTGAATCCTGTGTCGCTGGCTGCGTTGTTGGTTGCGGTCATCAGCCGTCGGCGTCCGCGGCGCGCAGTTGTTCGCCGGCGATGCGGACCTCGCCGCCTTCGCTGACACTCTGGGTGCCCTCGGTCACCACCATGTCGCCGCTGACGATCGGGGCATCGATCAGCACGGTCTCAGTGTTGCGCTGGATGATGCGCACCGCAACCCGCTTGGCCTTGCCGTCCACGATGGTCCAGATATAGGCGCCGTCCGAACCCCATTGTATCGCCAGCGGACTGACCGCAGGATAGCTGTCGCCGGGGAACTTCATGGTGATCTGGAAGGACATGCCGGCACGCAGCGAATCGGCCGGATTGGCGATCTTTGCCTTGACCAGAAGGGTACGGCTGGCTTCATCGATGTGGTTGTCGATGGCGGAGACCGTGCCGGTATAGGCTTTGTTTGGGTTGGCGATTGGCGTCGCCGACAATTGCGCGCCGACTTTGACGACGGCGGCGAAGCGCTCCGGCACCCAGAATTCGACCAGTATGCTGGAGCGGTCGTCAAGGGTGGCAACCGCCGACTGGCTGGTCACATAGTTGCCGGCTGATATCGGCAGGATGCCGACGACGCCGGCAATCGGCGCGACGATCGAGCGGCGCTGCAAGGCCAGTTCCGCATCGCGAAGCGCCAGCTTGGCATTGGCCAGCACCACCTCGGCATCGGCAACGGAGACCGCCGTCGCAGCGTTGGAAGCCCGCAACGATTTGACCCGGTCGAGCTTGGCCTGCGCGTCCTGCAAGGCAACCTTTGCGCGGTCCTGTGCGATCACCTCGGTGTCGGAATCGAGGGTGGCAATGATCTGTCCTTTTTCGACATGGGCGCCGGACTCGACCAGAAATTCGACCAGGCGGCCTGAACTGTAGGGATTGACCGTCACCGAGGCGTAGGCTCGGCCGGTGCCGATTGCCCGCAGGCGATCATTGATGACGGCCGTGGCCGCCGGCAATGCGACGATAGTCGCCAGTTGGCCGGCGTCGCTGCGGCGGCCCGCTTGCCCGGCGTTGTCGACGGCGCTCGTCGCTGTCGGAGGCGTCGCGGCATCAGCCCATTCGATGCCCCAGCGCGCCAGCACATCCGGCGCGCCTGGAAAAAAGCGAACCCAGGCGGCCGCGGCCGCGACGAGGATCACAAGTGAAAAAACGATCTGTTTCCAGGCGGCCATCGGCACTCCGGTTGGCAAGATCCCGTCTACGCTTCCCAAGCTGAAGTAGACGCGACAGCACCCTCCGACACAGGGGATGGCCCGTCGATATCAAAGCTTTATGGCAATTCTCCCGCTCGCTTGCACATTAAATCGGTGTAACGTTGATAGGGCCTACGCTTGAGTCAAACTGGCTCAGCCGGCTGAGCCAATGGGGTAGTGGTCAGTTTGAAACAATCGTTGCGGTGGAAGAAGCGCATGGCAGGCAGGATCGACTTCAGATGTGACTCGCTTTGCTGTCAATCCTCTTCAAATCGAGCCGCGGAATGAGAAAGTCCAAAAATGCTTTAACTTTGGGGGGCTGAACGCCGCCTCCAGGCCGGATCGCATAGAGGGTTGGTTCGGGCCCTGCCCACTCGGGTAGAACACGAACCAGTTTCCCAGCGGCAACGTCCGACTTGACGCGCACATGGTTGGTCATGAACAGACCAACTCCCTCCAGCAGGAACCCGTGAAGAGCCTCAGGATCGCTGGCAACGGCCACTGCTCGTACTTTGAACTGAAACCGCTCGCCGCCGCTCGATAGGGGCCATTCTACTGCCGGACGATTGAAATAGAACTCTGTCAACAGACAGGCATGTTCCGTCAGCTCCGATGGATGCTGTGGCGTCCCCGCACGTTCCAGGTAGGTCGGGGCCCCATAGATACCCATCGGCAATGCGCCGAGCCGCCGAGCCGTGAGCGTGGAATCGGGCAGGGTGCCTTCCTGGAGCCGGAAAGCGATGTCTATGTCCTTGGCGACAAGGTCGACGACCTCGTGCCCAAGAAGCAATTGCGGGAACACCTCTGGATAGAAGCGGCGAAACTCGGTGAGCAGCGGAGCGAGGACGCGAGTTGCCAGCCAGTACGAGGCGGCAATCCGAAGCCATCCGCGCGGATGTTGCTGCAACTCCGCCACTGCGTTCTCCGCATCCTCCAGATTCTTCACCACTCGTTCGCAGTGCTGGAAATATACCGCTCCCGCTTCAGTCAGCTTCAGGCTGCGGGTTGTCCGATTCAGCAGTTGTGTCCGCAGTCTGGATTCCAGCTCCTGCACCTTCCGGCTGACCCGTGTCTTCGGCACCTTGAGCACGTGCGCTGCCGCTGTGAAGCTCCCTTCCTGCACCACCTTTACGAAAGCGACCGTATCGCTGAAGTCGCGCAGCATATGAGTCCTCCAGCAAGTTCGGATTGTCTCTCATTTTGAGACATTGATGTCCGACTCCGCTCGGTAATCAAGTCAGGTCCGTCAGGGTAGATCATGATTGTCCTATCAACAGCAAAACCAACTGGAGAACTGCCATGATCAAATCCCTAGCGATCGCCGTCGGTGCGCTGACGCTTTCGGTAACTGCTGCCGACGCACAAAGCGCGCCGCTCCGCAACGTCGTTCTCGTCCACGGCGCCTTTGCCGACGGAGCTGGATGGCGAGGCGTCTACGACCAACTAACAAGTCGTGGCTACAAAGTCTCGATCGTCCAGAATCCGCTCACGTCGTTCGAAGACGATGTCGCCGCAACGCGTCGCGTGCTCGCCCGGCAGGATGGGCCAGCCATCCTCGTCGGTCATTCCTACGGTGGCACGGTAATTACAGAAGCCGGCAACGCTGCCAATGTTGCGGGCCTCGTCTATGTCGCTGCCTTCGCTCCAGATGTCGGTCAATCCACGCTGGACCAATATGCCGAAATTCCTCCGCCGCCGAACTTTCAGCCTGACGTGCAGCCCGATGGCTTCGCGTTCCTGAAGATTGAGACGTTTAAGGCCGGCTTTGCTGGGGATACCAAGGATGCCGATGCCGCATTCCTGCGCGACTCCCAAGTGCCGATCGCTATGAAGGCGCTTGAGGCCAAGGTGACGACGGCGGCGTGGAAGACCAAGCCAAGCTGGTACGTTGTCGCGACTGAGGACGGCGCTATTGCGCCCGAACTGCTTCGGAGCACCGCCGATCGTATCGGGGCGGTCACCACCGAGGTCAAAGGCAGCCATGTGGTATTCCTTACCCAGCCACAGGCCGTAGCCGACGTCATCGAACAGGCTGCCAAGGGTGTGGTGCCGGGCGATACCGCGGCGGCACCGAACTGACATCGCCCCAACGTAGCTCTGAGCCACGGCCAAGAGCGCAAGTGGGAAACGTGCAAAGATACTGGAGCAGCCGGGAGCGTCATCGACGTCCCCGGCATTATGACAGGAAGGCCTGATTTACGGCTCGGTCGAGCCGTCGCTTTGAGACGCGACAGCGCTAATGCGCCGCTGAACTCAGTTTGACCACGCAGCCGGGCAGAGCGCTTTACGTCGCGTGTGCGCCGCCGGGTACGACGACACCGGACATCGCGATTCCGGCGGTTGCCGGATCTTCCTTCAGCACCGCGTCCGCGAGCGAGACCACGCCCACCAGGCGCTTGTCGCGATTGAGGACAGGCAACCGCCTGACCTGGATGTCACCCATATTCTGGGCGACGTGCTCGATATCTTCGTCCTCGAAGCAGTATTTGACATCCTTGGTCATTACGTCGCGGACCGTGGCATTGCCGTCCTTGCCCTCGGCGACCGCACGCACGACGATGTCACGATCGGTGATCGTTCCGACGAGTCGGTCGTTTTCTCCGACTGGCAGGAATCCGACATCGTCAACCGCCATGCGTTTCGCGATTTTCTGCAACGACTCGCCAGGACTGGCGAGATGAACGTTGGGGGTCATTATCTCAGCGACTTTCATGGTGAATCTCCCTGTTCGCGCCCAGAACGGCACAACGCCGGCAGTCGTCGAGCGAGATTGGTCTGGAAGACGTATTGAGGGCCTCAGGCCTGTCGCGCTGCGACGCTCGCTCGGCGGCCTCGTTCTTCGCTGATGGAACTAACAGCCGGGCCGAATGGTTCCAGCCGTTTGGCCGCGCCGCCATAGATATCAGCCGGAACCATCGGGCTCCGGTCCCGTTTGCCGTAAATACCGCCTTGCAGACCGGACATGGGCGGCGTGACCCTTGAAGCTTCCCGTTTTGTTCCCATATAGGGTGGAAGGACGGGAGACGGTTCCTCCGCCGGGTCCCGCGCGGAGACATAGGTAACAAATCGCACCTAAGACATGGTGTAGGGCGCCCCTGAACTGAGACGCCAAAAGCGTAACAGTTCTCCGCAAAAAAGATTGAAATCGTTGTTGACACTTTGGATGGGCGCCGACTATATACGCCTCACCAACGAGGGCGGCGCGCCGCTGGCGACGA
>NZ_JBVVQR010000051.1:0-35860 GCF_055811535.1 Mesorhizobium sp. WSM4816
CGTTTCAAAAAACGCCCCATGCGCCATCTGCGCCAAACTTCGGCCCCCGTGCAAAGCCCTCACAAGGGGAGAAGGAAAGACCCGCGATCACGCCTCGAGCCAGACCTTCTCGAAATGCTGCTCCAGAGACTGGTGCTGCTCGCAACCGTGCACGCCCTTGCGGAACGTCCGGTAGACCGAGCGCCAGTAGGGCTGGATGATGATGCCGGAATCGCGCAGATTCCGCTCGATCTTGGCCATGATTTCCTTGCGCGCACTGGCGTCGGGTGTGGCCAGCGCCTTGTCGAGCAAGGCGTCGAACTCCGGATTGGCGTAGGCGGTCTCGTTCCAGGCAGCGCCCGATCTGTAGGCCAGCGCCAGCACCTGGACGCCCAGCGGCCGGCCGAGCCACTCGGTGCAGGAGAAAGGATATTTGCTCCAGTCGTTCCAGAACGTCGCCGCCGGCAGCACGGTCCGTTTGACCTTCAGCCCGGCGTCGCGCATCTGCGCGGCGATGGCGTCGCCGGTATTCTTCTGCCAGTCGACATCGACGGAGATGAGCTCGTATTCGTGATCGGACTTGCCGGCCTCGGCAAGCAGCGTCTTGGCTTCGTCGACATTGCGGACGGCCGGGCCGATATCGGCGTATTCGGCATGCATCGGGCCGACATGATGGTTCTCGGCCGGCTTGCCGCGGTCGTCCATGCCGATCTTCAGGATTGCGGCATTGTCGACGGCGAGCTGGGCGGCGCGCCGCACCCTGATGTCGCCATAGGGCGGATTGCCGACGTTGAAGCGGGCGACGATGGTCGAGCCGGTGGCAAGCTCGGAATTGCTCAGACCCATGGCGTCGGTCTGCGAGACGGTATCGGCGGCGGTTTCGTGGTTGGTGTCGATCTCGCCCGATTCGAAGGCCGAAAACATCGCATTGGGATCGGAGCCGTAGTCGACCCATTGGATGCCGTCGAGCCAGAAGTCGCCCTTCCACCACGGCTTGTCCTTGCGGCGGACCTCGGCGCCGACCTCGGCGTCCCATGCCACCAGTTCGCAAGGTCCAGTGGTGATCGCCAGGGCCTTCAGCGGATCGCCGTCGCCGTCGTAGCTGCGGTGCATGATCAGCGCCGGATAGTCGATCATGCCGGCAATCAGCGAAATGTCGGGCTTCGGCAGATTGAGCCGGACGGTAAAGTCGTCGACACGCTCGATGCCGCCGTCGATCGGCTTCTTGGTGGCGGCGTCGACCAGCGCCCCCATCCGCTCGGCGACCGAATTGCCGGCAACGCTCGCATCGCACCAGCGCGTCAGATTGTGGACGACGTCGTCGGCGTTGAAAGTGTCGCCGTTCGACCAGGTGATGCTCTTGCGGACGTGCAGCGTCAGCACGCGGGCGTCGTCGCTGGTCTCCCAACTCTCGAGCAGCCACGGCTCGAAGGTGAAGTCGCGGTTCCAGCGCACCAGATACTCGTTGCAGTGGCGGGCAACATTGGACATTTCGACGCCGTCGAAGGTGCGCGGGTCCTTCCAGCCCTTGACGTTCATGGCGACGCGCAAGACGCCGCCGCGCTTCGGCTCCTGCGCCCTGGCCGGCGAAGGCGCGAGGCCGCCCAGCGCCAGCGCGCCGGCGGCGCCGACGCCGAGTGCTGCCATGGTGGCGAGATATTCGCGCCGGTTCATGCTGCCTTTTTTAAAACCGTCGGCGACGGGCTCGGCCTGCGGATGCAGCGCTCTTTCGGTCAGCATCAACTTCATCGTCGAATCCTCCCTGTCGGCGCCCGGTCGTCCGCTTCGCGGGGGCGGATGCGGTCGCCGGGCGCCCTTGGCCATAGGCGATGATAGTGCGGGATTCAGCGGGGAAGTGTTCGCCTTTCCGCAGGCGTTGTGCGCTGTTCCGCAGAGGTGGAAGCGGGGTGCTTGTAAGGCCCCCTCATCCGGCCCTTCGGGCCACCTTCTCCCCGGCGGGGAGAAGAGGCTGGCACCGGCGTGGCGATCTCTTCTCCCCTCGGGGAGAAGGTGGCCGCGAAGCGGCCGGATGAGGGGGCATTCGCGGGTTCCCTACAACCACTCGCCCTTGCCGAGCGTGGCGATGGCGGCGACGATGCGGGTGAAGGCTTCGCCGGCCCGCGGCAAGGTATTGCGGGCGCGCAGGAAGCTGTGGACGGGGCGCGGCTCCTCGTACCACCAGGCGCGGCAAAGCGTCAGAGTTCGTCATAGAGCCGGGCGGCGTTTTCATAGGTGAAGCGCAAAGGCACCGAGCCCACGACCTGCCATGCATCGACCGTCTCGCCTGCCATCAGCCGGCAGGCGCCGTCGGTGGTTGTCACGGCGCCGCCATAGAGCCGGTTGGCAAGGTTGAGGATGGCGGTCTGGTGCATCGCCGTGCTGCCGCTGCCGCAGGCGTCCTTGACCAGCAGCACGCGAAAGCCCGATGACACCGCATCCCTGACGGTGGCGTCGATGCAGGCCTCGGTCCATACGCCGGCAACGACCAGCCACTCGATGCCTTCGGCCTTGAGCCGGCCGGCGGCAGGGCCAGCACCGAAGGCGCTGGCCTCGGTTTTGACCAGCATCATCTCGCCGGCGACCGGCGCCACTTCCGGACAGATCGCCGTCAGCGGATCGTCCTTGTCGGAGAAGGCCGACCTGCCATTGGCATCGACCGGATGGAACCGCCGCGCCTCCCTGGTGAGATCGACGATATAGGCCGAATGGTAGAGCAGCACATCGTTGGCCCGTGCCGCCGCCTGCAGGCGCTGGACGTTGGCGAGGATGTTGGCAAAACCCTCGACCAGATAGCGCTTGTCCTGCCGGTGCTCCTCCTGGAGGTCGACGAACACCGCGGCCACCGTGCCGCGTCTGATCGAGACCGGGCCCTTCATGCGGACACCTGAACTTCGTCATTCCAGGGCGAAGCAGCCGCGAAGCGGCGTCGCGAAGACCCTAGGATGACGAGAGCATGGGCTCTGCGGCTACTCCCGAAGGTTTGCGATACCGCACCTCGATTGGTGGTGGATGCTGGGATCAAACTTCTTTCTCCAGAAAGTCGTCCTCATAGGGAAAGCGCGACAGAAGCTCGGTGCCGGTTTCGGTGACCAGGATCTCGTCCTCGAGCTTGACGCCCTCGCGTCCGCCTTTCTCGCCGATATAGCTTTCGACGCTGACCACCATGCCGGGCGCGACAAAACCGTCGCGGCCATAAGTCTCGTAGTCCATGGCGTGCGCGATGAACGGCGTCTCGCCATGCATGCCGACGCCGTGCATGACAGACGTGTAGCGCTGGTCGACGAAGCGGTCCGGGATCTTCCAGGCCTTTTCGGCGATCTCGCGAAACGCCATGCCCGGCCTGACGATCGAGATATTGTGCTGAACCTGGTCGTGGGCTATGCGGTAGAGCGATTTCTGATAATCCGTCGGCTTGCCCGGGCCGCAGCGGAAGGTGCGCGAGAAGTCCGAATAATAGCCGTAGCAGCCGATCGTATCGGTATCCAGCGCCAAAAGTTCGCCCGGCCTGATCTTGCGGCCGCTGGCTTCGTTGAACCACGGGTTGGTGCGCTGGCCCGAGGTCAAGAGCCGGGTTTCGATGAACTCGCCGCCCTGGCGGATCACCTCGTGATACATGATGGCGAACAGGTCGTTCTCGGACACGCCGGGCTTGATCGCCTCGCGCACCGCATAGACGGCCGCCTCGGCGCCGGCCATCGATACCTGCAGGCATTTTACCTCTTCGGGCGTCTTGACCGCCCGCACGGCGAGGATCTCGCCCTGGCAATCCCGGACCTCGCAGCCGCGCTTTTCCAGCGCCAGCGCCTGCAGATGGCCGCAGCGGTCGAGGCCGAGCTTCATCGAGCCGCCGCCATGTACCTTGAGCAGCTCCGTGATCTCGTCGGCGAACGGGCCGGCGGTCTCGTCGTCGCGGCCCGACACCGAAGACCACACCAGCTTCGACGGCCGCGCCTCGTCGATCGTATCGAGCACCATCGAGACATGATAGCTCTGCGGATATTCGAACAGCACGATCGGCCCTTCGGTCGGGATGAAGAAGTAGCGGGTCGAATTGCGCAGGAAATAACCGAACATGTTGCGCGAGCCGGTGGCGTAGCGCTGGTTATAGGGATCGAACAGCACGACGGCGCCATAACCGGACTCGCGCATCCAGGCGCGCAGCTTGGCCAGCCGGCCCTTGCGCAACGCGTCCGCATCGATGAAGGACGGCTCGGTGTCGGACAGCCACATGCCGCCGGCCGGATCGGCCGCCGCCGGGTGGCGCATGCGGTCCTTGAAGTCGACGTCCTCAGTGCTGTCGGGGTCGAAAACGACGATGCTCACGGGTGCCTCCTGGAAGAAGCCCTGAACATAGCGGTGCGCCGCGATAAGCTTGTGCGGGATACCGCAGATGTTGTGCGAAATACCGCTTGAAGTCGTTCCGCGGCGCTCTGCGGCGCCCCCCTCTGTCCTGCCGGACATCTCCCCCTCGAGGGGGGAGATCGGCCGTCATCACCGCTTTCGAGTATTTCTACCGTCGCAGGAAGAGCGGAGCATCGAAGCTGCCAATCTCCCCCCTTGAGGGGGAGATGGCCGGCAGGCCAGAGGGGGGTGGGCGGGAACGCGGCGCGGCCTGGTTAGCGCCCTAATGCCTGCGCGCCACCTTCGGCGCATGCCCATGCTCTTCCCTGAACGCCCGCGCAAAGCTCGACATCGAAGCAAAACCGCAGGCGAGTGCCACGTCGCGCACCATCAGTGTCGAATGCGCCAAAAGGTCGGCGGCGCGCTTCAGCCGCAGGCGGCGGTAATAGCCGTTGGGCGAGACGCTGAGCTCGGAGCGAAAGTTTCGTTCGAGCTTGTCGGAGGAGACGCCGAGCTTTTCCGCCAGCGCCGCCATGCCGAGCCGCTCCTCCACCGCATCCTCCATGATGGCGATGGCCGCCAGCACCAGCTCGTTCTGGACGCCGGTGCGCAGCCGCAGCGGCATCAGCTTGCGGTCGACGCTGGAGCGCAGCGGGCTGTGCACGAACCATTCGGCGACGCCGGCCGCGAGCTCGGCGCCATAATCTGATGTGATGATCTCCAGCATCATGTCGAGGCTGCCGACGCCGCCGGCCGAAGTGAAGCGCTTGCGGTCGATGACATAGAGATCGCGCCTCAGCTCGATGTCCGGAAACGCCTCGGTGAACGCCGCCTGGCTGGTCCAGTGCAAGGTGCAGGCATGGCCGTCGAGCAGGCCGGCCCGCGCCAGGAAGAAGGCAGCATCCGCCACCGCGCCGATATGGGCGCCGCCGCGCAGGCTCCTGCGGATCCAGCTCACCGCGTCCTCGGCCACGAGATGATCGGCATCGCCGCCCGAGCAGACGACGATGCGGTCGACCTTCGGCGCATCGCCGGCGAAAAAGCCGGGCTGGATGACGACCCCGTTCGAGGCCGCGACCGGGCCCTCAGCGGCGCCGACGATGATCCAGCGGTAGCATTCTTTCTTGGCCAGCACGTTGGCCGCGCGCAACGGCTCGATCACCGAGCTGAACGCCATCATCGGAAAGCCGGGGAAGACCAGGACCGCGAAGGTGAGCGGAGTGTCGGTGGCAATCGGTTGGTGGCGCTCGCGAATGGTCATGGCTTCAACCGGCCTGTCGGCAATTGCAGGAAGTTACAATTTCGCCAGATGCAGCGGAGGTCAACGGCTATCATACAGGTCCCAGAACAACCGCTTCAGGTTTGCGCTGCCGGCATCGATGATTGATCGCCTCAACATCGGTTGAACGGTTTTCGATGGCAGAAGCGAGTGCCCCAAGCTCCCCTCACCCCCCCAGCGCCTGATCCAGATCGGCGATCAGATCATCGCCGTCCTCGATGCCAGCCGACAACCGCACCAGCGAATCGGAAATCCCGATCTCGGCCCGCTTCCCGGCCGGGATCGAGCCGTGGGTCATCAGCGCCGGGTGCTCGATCAGGCTTTCGACGCCGCCGAGGCTTTCGGCCAGCGTGAACAGTTGCGTGTGCTCGAGGAAGCGTTTGGTGCCGGCGAGGTCGCGGTCGAGCTCGACCGTGATCATGCCGCCGAAGGCGTGCATCTGCTTTCTGGCGATGGCGTGCTGCGGGTGGCTGGGGAGACCGGGATAGATAACGCGGCGGATGTCGGGACGGCTTTCCAGCCAGTGCGCGATCTTCTGGCCGTTCGACGAATGGCGCTCCATCCTCAGCGCCAGCGTCTTGAGGCCGCGCAGCGCCAGAAAACTGTCGAACGGTCCGGAAATGGCGCCGATGGCGTTCTGCAGGAATCTCAGCCGGTCGGCGAGATCCTTGTTGTCGCCGACCACGGCGACACCGCCGACCATGTCGGAATGGCCGTTGAGGTATTTCGTCGTCGAATGCACCGATATGTCGATGCCGAGCTCCAGCGGCCGCTGCAGATAGGGGCTGCAAAAAGTGTTGTCGGCGACCGAGAGCACGCCTTTGCGCCTGGCCAGGGCTGCGACCGCTTCGAGATCGACGACGCGCAGCAGCGGATTGGTCGGCGTCTCGACCCAGAGCAACCTGGTTTCCGGGCGGATCGCCGCTTCGACCGCGGCTAGATCGGTGAAGTCGACGAAGTCGACCTGGAGATTGGCCGAGCGCTTGCGCACCCGCTCCAGCAGCCGGAACGTGCCGCCATAGATATCGTCGGTGGCGACGACATGGGCGCCGGAATCGAGCAGTTCGAAGATGGTGGCGATCGCCGCCAGCCCCGAGGCGAAAGCGAAGGCGGCTGCGCCGCTTTCGAGATCGGCCACCGCGCGCTCGAAGGCAAAGCGGGTCGGGTTCTGGCTGCGGGCATATTCAAAACCCTTGTGCACGCCCGGGCTCTGCTGGCCATAGGTCGAGGTCGCATAGATCGGCACCATCACCGCGCCGGTCGTCGGGTCGTGGCTCTGGCCGCCATGGATGGTGCGCGTCGAGAAGGCTAGGCGGTTGCTGCCCGATACGGTGGCTTTGATGGTCATCTTGCGCGGCGCCTCAGATGGTTGATCAGGTCGATGCGGGTAATCAGGCCGATGAATTCGTCGCCGTCGAAGACGATGGCGACCTCGTTGCGGTCGAACACCGGCAGCAGCGCGTCCAGCGTCTGGCTGGCCTGCAGCGTGTGCAGATTGGAAGTCATCGCCGTGCGCACCGGGGCCTTGAAACGGTCCCAGCGGCTGTCATAGGGGCCTTCGACGTGGGTGAGGATATCGCTTTCGTCGACGATGCCGACCAGCTTGCCGTCGTCCAGCACCGGCAGCTGCGAGACATCCGAACGGCGCATGCGGCCATAGGCGTTGAGCAGGCTTTCGTCCGGGCCGACAGACACGATGTCGCCGGTGCGGTGCGTGCGCATCACCAGGTCGCGCAAATCGCCATGCTGCTCGTGCTCGGCGAGGCCCTGCTCGATCAGCCAGAAATCGTCGAACACTTTCGACAGATATTTGTTGCCGCTGTCGCAGACGAAGGTGACGACCCGCTTCGGCACGGTCTGCTCGCGGCAATAGCGCAGCGCTGTCGAAAGCAGCGTGCCGGAGGATGAGCCGGCGAGGATGCCCTCCTTGGAAAGCAGGTCGCGCACCGCCAGCATGCTCTGCTTGTCGGGGATCGAGTAGGCCTTCTTGACCAGCGACAGATCGGCATTGGGCGGGACGAAATCCTCGCCGATGCCCTCCACCGTCCAGCTGCCGGCCTCTTGCATCTTGCCGGTCTTGATCAGGGGCGCCAGCACCGAACCGACCGGATCGGCGAGGATCATCTCGGTCTTCGGCGAGGTTTTTGCGAAATAGCGGCCAAGCCCGGTCAGCGTGCCGCCGGAGCCGACGCCGACGACCACTGCATCGACGTCGCCGCCGAGCTGCGAATAGATCTCCGGACCGGTCGTGGTTTCATGGGCGTCCGGATTGGCCGGATTGGCGAACTGGTTGGCATAGAAGGCGCCGGGCAGTTCGGCGGCGATCCTTTCGGCCATGTCCTGATAATATTCGGCGTGGCCCTTGCCGACATCGGAACGGGTCATGCGCACTTCTGCGCCGAGCGCCCGCAGATGCTGGATCTTTTCGCGCGACATCTTGTCGGGCACGACCAGGACGATGCGGTAGCCCTTGGGGATGCCGACCTGGGCGAGGCCAAGGCCGGTGTTGCCGGCGGTCGCCTCGACAATGGTGCCGCCGCGCTTCAGCTTGCCCTGTTTTTCGGCGTCGGCGATCATCGACAGCGCAATTCGGTCCTTGATCGAGCCGCCGGGATTCTGGCTTTCGAGCTTGATGAACAGCCGGCACTTGCCGATGTCGAATTTGGTCAGCTCGACAACCGGCGTCTGTCCGATCAGGTCGAGAACCGATGCATAGGGCGGACGCAGGCGGGACATTTCCCTGTCCGGGAGGGCGATCTTGTGCACGCTCATGCTGATGCTCCATGGTCAAGCGACCGCCTTGGGCAGGCTGTCAGCCTATCTTCTTTTCCAGCCGTTTGCAGTCTGAAAGAAGATAGATCGTGCCAATCCATTGGCCAGACGGGGAATGGGATTCCGGTGGGGCCGCTCCGTCACGCCAATCACGATAAGGTCGCGGGACAGCACCGCCGTAGAGCGCCGACCTCACCCCAGCAACCGCTTCCCCAGCCTTGCACATTGCACGCGAATATCCGGTATGGCGTCGATCTCGAAGAAGGTGCCGCGGGTCAGTGGCCCGACCGCCAGGATCTTGGCCGAGACGGTGCCGTCGCTGGCGATGACCTCGCAATTGTCCGATACGTCGAGGCCAAGGCGCAGCGGATCCGGCCGGGCCAGCCCGCGGTCGACCAGCGACCGCACCACGCTGTTCGACGTTGTCGAGATGTCCCTGGCGATGCCGGTGCAATCGTAGATGCGGGCGACGTCGAACGTCTCGATGTTTTGCGTGTGGCGCGACTGGACCTGCACGCTGAATTCGTCGCCCGCCGTGATGCCGACGACGCGCCCGGCGACAAGCCGGATGTGGCCCGACTGCACCGCCTCGGTGACACGGGCATAGACCTCCGGCGCCATGCGATGGCGGTGGATGTCCCACCACGCCTTGGTGTGCTCTACGAAGCGGCGCTTGGCCGAAGACGGCCAGTTCTGCCAGATCTTCTGGTTGAACGGCCTGAGACCGTCGACGACGTCGCGCCAGTCGATGCCGGCCTTCTGGTTTTCCCGGATCAGGTCGCGAAACCAGCCGACGAAATAGGAGAGCTGGGTGCCGAGCGGAATGTCGGCGACGTCGAGCTTGATCGGATTGCCCTTGCGATGCGGCGAAGGCAGCAGGCCGCGCCGCGACACCGCGATGATCTCGCCGCGATGGCCGCGTTGTTCGAGCGACAGGAAGGCATCGACCATGCTCAACCCCGTGCCCAGCACCAGGACCCGGGCTTCCCCGTCGAGCCCGGTGTCGGCCTCCGATCCCATCCTGATCGCATGGCCGTGGCCGGCACCTGGCTCCTCGTCATGTCCGGTCGCCAGCACGGCAAGGTGGGCGACGACGCTGGTACCGTTGGCCAGCGCCACCTCGACCCCGGACCCGGTCGGCGAGATCGACAGGCTCTCCTCGCGGATCAGGCGAAGACGCCCCGTCTCGCGGGCCTCGAGCTCGTCCAGCAGTTCCTTCAGGTAGCGGGCGTAGACGCTGCGCGGCGCGTAGACCGGCGCCTGCTCTGGGGTTGCCAGGCCGCGCTCAAGCAGCCAGCGCCAGAAATTGCCGGGGTCGTCGGCATGGGCGCTCATGCCGGCCGCGCTGACATTCAGCACATGCGCCGACAGCAGCGTGGAATAGGCAATGCCCTGGCCGAAATGCGGGCGCTTTTCAATCAGCGTGACACGCAAATCGGGATTGGGCGACTTCAACAGATGCGCGGCAAGGACGACGCCGCTGGCGCCGCCGCCGACGATAATGATCGAACTTGGGACAATCGAATTTGCGCGGCCGGTCATGCGCGCACCAATTGCCCGAGGAGCGCTCCGTTCCGGCTCAGGCCTGGATTTTCAACGCAGCCGAAAGGTCGTCGTCGCCGGCGATATCGCGCATCTCGGCGAGGCTGCGCTGATCCAGCACCTCGGCGATCGCTTGCCGGACCTCCAGCATCAGATGTCGGACTTGGCATGTCGCCTCGTTGCAGTCTTCACAGCGCTGATACCGGGTGCGGCTGGCGCAGGGAATTGGGGCAAGCGGCCCGTCGAGCACGCGCACGACGTGGCCGATCTTGATTTCATCCGCCGGCCGCGCCAGGCGGTAACCGCCCTCCTTGCCCTTGCGGCTCTGGACAAAACCGGCATTGCGCAGTTCGCCGAGGATGGCGTCGAGAAATTTCTTCGGGATGTTGTTTCCGGCGGCGATATCGCCGACGAAGGCGAGCTGACCAACCGGCAGCCGCGCCAGATGGACGAGCGCCTTGAGGCCGTACTTGCCCTTTTTTGTGAGCATAGACCGAACGTTTCTCTGTCATGCGATGGCGAAGGGCCACCGGTTGCGAATCGCCTGGCGTGCGTCCCCACCGCGTCCGCGTCCAGGCTTTCAAGAGCATGATATACAAGACGGGCACCATTGATTTTGCGTGATTTTCAAGCCGCTGCGACGACTTGCCGGACGTTCTTTCCTCCTGAAGCCGCGAGGCACGCCAATGGCGACAGCCGGCGCTCGGCACTTATGCGGGTGATCGCCGCGATATGGACATCGCTCATCGTTCTCCAATTCCTGTAATGTCGATAAGACTACTATACTTAGCCGCGATACAGGAACCGGTTTTCAAATCGTCGGCCATTCGCAGCATTCATTTGCCGAAGCTGCGTGCAAAACAGGAAATGCGTGTTTGCGGCGGGCCGCGCATTCGCCGGTCGACCGAAACGCCGCCAGGGCCGTTCGAGTGTCAGGGGAGCGAACGGTTCGCCCACACCAGCCCGACCAGGCCAACCAGCGCGGTGACGATGCCGATGTAGAGCCATTGCGACTGGCCGGTCATGAAGCTGCCGCCGACGAGGCCGATGCCCTGCAGCGACCACAGCGCACCGATGGCGAGCACAATCAGCGCCAGCAGATTTTTGATCAATCTCATCGTCGGAATTCCTTTCCCAAGTCGATCGCCAATTCCGCTATGACCGCGATGACAAGGCGAAAGGAAGCGACCCGATCGCTGTCACATCTACTTGCATAATAAAGCCGGGGTCTTGCCAGAAACGCCCCGGTGCTGGTGCGAAGACCACCAGACATACATCGGCGCAATCTCGACATTCCATGACAGACTGTTTCGCGCCGACTCCAAACGTGTACTGTAGTCATGGAACCGCCAGACGACTGCCGCATTTGGTGCCACATTCCATCCGTAACGGCCGGGTCTGTCAAACGGAGCCCCTTGCCACAGATGAAGAAACCCAACCGGACCGCGCTTGTCGCGGCGGCGATAGCGGCTGGCCTGATGGTCGGCGCATCCACCTCCCCTGCCGCCGCGCAATGCGGCCGCGCCTCCTGGTACGCGCTGACATCGAAGACCGCTTCCGGCGAGCGGATGAACCCGTCGGCGCTGACCGCCGCGCACCGCACCTTGCCTTTTGGCACCAGGCTGAAGGTCACCAACCGCAAAAACGGCCGCAGCGTCGTCGTGCGCATCAACGACCGCGGCCCGTTTATCAAGGGTCGGGTGATCGACCTGTCGAAGGGCGCAGCGGGGCGGCTCGGCTTCATCAGCTCTGGCCATGCTGCTGTGTGCACCGACCGCGTGTGAATGGCCGCGCCACTTTGCGGCCAGGCGGATGAGGGGCAGCGCAAACCTGAAGCGATTGCCCATGCTCTCTCCGGCATCTTTCGCAGCTGCACAATAAGCCGGCTGCCGCCGTTCAAAACCGATTTTCAACGCCTTAGACAAAAGTATAAGCATAAATCAATTCAATTGACGTATTGCATCGCAGCAGTTTGTTGTTAACCTTTGCGCGAGAGATTCAAGGCTCGGCACTGCTGTCGTCCCTTCGGTCGCAGCAGCGGAGTTCTCAATGTTCTACCAGCTCTACGAATTGAACCACGCCGCCGTTCAGCCGGCCCGCGTCTATGCCGATGCGGTGCGGATGTTCTACACCAATCCTCTCAATCC
Source organism: Mesorhizobium sp. WSM4816 (assembly GCF_055811535.1). Classification (NCBI taxonomy): domain Bacteria; kingdom Pseudomonadati; phylum Pseudomonadota; class Alphaproteobacteria; order Hyphomicrobiales; family Phyllobacteriaceae; genus Mesorhizobium; species Mesorhizobium sp. WSM4816. The sequence goes on from NZ_JBVVQR010000051.1 coordinate 12,061, forward strand.
GTTTGCGCACACGTCGTGGGGCCGCTCGGTCGCGGCGACGGCCGAATTGTTCGAACGCACGACGCGCCGCTACAGCAAGCCGCAGTTCGGCCTGACCAAGACCATCGTCGACTGGAAAAGCGTCGATGTCACCGAAAAGACGGTGTGGTCGCGGCCATTCTGCAATCTGCTCCGTTTCGAGCGGGCGGTTCCCGCCGGCCGCCGGCCTGATCCGAAGCTGCTGATCGTGGCGCCGATGTCCGGCCACTACGCGACGCTGCTGCGCGGCACGGTCGAGGCGATGCTGCCGCATGCCGAGGTTCACATCACCGACTGGGTCGACGCCCGCATGGTTCCGCTCAGCGAGGGCAGCTTCGACCTCGACGACTACATCGACTACATCGTCGACATGCTGCATGCGCTGGGCCCCGACACGCATGTCATGGCGGTGTGCCAGCCGTCGGTCCCGGTGCTGGCGGCGGTGGCGCTGATGGAAACGCGGGGCGACCCGTTCGTTCCCTCGACGATGACGCTGATGGGTGGGCCGATCGACACCCGCCGCAATCCGACCGCGGTCAACCTTCTGGCCGAGGAAAAGGGCACCGACTGGTTCCGCGACAACGTCACCATGCAGGCGCCATGGCCGGTGCCGGGCTTCGGCCGCGAGGTCTATCCCGGCTTCCTGCAACTTTCGGGCTTCATGAGCATGAACCTCGACCGCCACATCATCGCCCACAAGGACTTCTTCATGCATCTGGTGAAGCATGACGGCGACAGTGCCGAGAAGCACCGCGACTTCTACGACGAGTATATGGCGGTGATGGATCTGACAGCGGAGTTCTACCTGCAGACGGTAGACACCGTGTTCGTCCGCCATGCTCTGCCCAAGGGCGAAATGATGCATCGCGGCATCGCCATCGATCCCGCCGATATCCGCAATGTCGCGCTGTTCACGGTCGAGGGCGAGAACGACGACATTTCCGGCCTCGGCCAGACCCAGGCCGCGCACGACCTCTGCATCAACATCCCCGCGGACAGGCACGCTCACTACATGCAGCCGGCGGTCGGCCATTACGGCGTCTTCAACGGCTCGCGCTTCCGCTCCGAAATCGTGCCGCGCATTGTCGACTTCATCACCAGCTATGGACGCCAGACCCGCGTTGCGGTGAGGCCGAAGCTGGTTCGGACCGCCAAAAAGTAAAAATGTCCTGGATGGCAGCCGCCGTTCAAGTCGACCTGTTGCACAATAGCCGCGCTTTCGGCCGCGCGGGTAACCATATCGCAAAACTGGCCGTTGGTATAATTGACAGGGACTGTAGATCGCCCTTAACGTTTCATTAACAACAAGGGACGAGGGGGACAATGATTTCCTCACCAATGGCGAGAGGGCTGCGCGTGTGCGCCCTGTTAGGGCTGGCACTTGCGACAGGCTGGTCTACGGCGGCTTCGGCAGCCGGACCAATGGCAACCGGCGGCCCAACATCGCAGCCGATCGGCCATTACGATTTCTGCAAGACCAGTCCGGCCGAATGCTCGATCCACCCGGGCAATCTCGCCCCCGCCACCATGACCGGCGCGCTCTGGCGCAAGATTCTCAGCGTCAACGCCAGGGTCAACAACGCCGTCAAGCCGATAAGCGACATCGATATTTACGGCAAGGACGAGGTCTGGGCCTACCCCGTCAGGGGCGTTGGCGACTGTGAGGACTATGTCCTGGAAAAGCGCCGCGAATTGAACCGCTTGGGCGTGTCCTACGCCAATCTTCTGATGACCGTCGTGCGCAAGCCTGACGGCGAGGGCCATGCCGTGCTGACCGTGCGCACGAGCAAGGGCGACTACGTCCTCGACAATCTCGACGGAAAGGTCCGCTCATGGGACCGGACCGGCTACCGCTTCCTCAAGCGGCAGGCGATCGACAATACCGGTCGCTGGGTGTCGATCCGTGATGGCCAGCAGGTTCTGGTCGGCGCGGTCCAGTAAGGTATTTGCAAGCGACCTCCAGGATCGCTGCGTTTCGCGTTACCTGCTCCAGGCGTTTGTGCTGCCCCTCACCTGCCTGCCGGCATCCTCTCTCCGTATAGGGACGGGATAGGGGTGCTGTCATTGACGATTTCGCCAATCGCCGGCGTTGCAGGCCACGTTCGCGATCAGCCGCTTTCTCCCCGTTTACGGGGAGTGCCCGGCAGGCAATGAGGGGCGGCGCCAACATCGACAATTGATCGCCTCAACACGAGTCGGACAAACCCTACGTCCGCCCCAGCGCGGCGCGGATCGATGCGGTGATGCGGCGAAGCTCCGCCTCGTCTAGTTTTTCGATGTTTTCGGCCAAGACATTGGCAAGCTCGGTGGCGGCGGGGCTGAGGCCCGACGTGTCGAGTTTTACCCGCGGGTGCGAGGTCTCGGCCAGCCGCGCAAGTTCTTCGGCATCGTCCCAGATGACATTGAAATAGCCGATGATCTTCTGGATCAGCGTCCAGGTCGGCGCACCGCGGCGGCCGTGCTCCAGCGCCGACAGATAGGCGGCGCTGACGCCGATCGCCCTGGCCATGGCCTTTTGGCTGACGCCGCGTTCGCTCCGCAGGGCGCGAAGCTTTTCGCCGAACGGGGTCACACGTCCATCCTCGTCGGGTGCACCCTCATGCGCGCATCCGCATCAGCGCGTGCGCCGCAGGCGGATATAGAGCGCGCCCGAGCCGCCATGCTTGCGGGCGGCGTGGTCGTGGCTGGAGACCAGCGGTCTGAATGCGGGTGTCGACAGCCAGGCCGGCACGGCGCGCCGCAAGATGCCGTCGCCGCCGGACGAGGAGCCCTTGCCGGTGATCACCAGCACATAGCGGATGCCGCTGGCATGCGCCCGGTGCAGGAAGGAGAACAAAAGCGAATAGGCTTCGTCCTGGCTCAGGCCGTGCAGATCGACGCGGCCCTCGATCGGCAGCCGGCCCTTCGACAGTTTTTCCAGCGTCGGCTCGTCGAGCGCATGCGAAACATGCTGCGTCCTGGCTTTCGTGGCCGCAGCAGGAGCCATCGCCTGGTCACGCAGCATTGGCTTGGTGTCATCAGCGATGTCCGGGCCAATATCCGGGATGTCGACGGCGGCCTTGCCCTTCAGCGGCTTGGCGGTGCGCGCCACCAGGTTCCACAGGACCCGATCGTCCTCGCTCAGCCTGTCGATGCGCCGGGTCATCGCCCCGCTCCCGGCACAAGCCGACGCGGGATCAGCGCGTAGAAATCGGCGGGGTTGCGGACAACGCCGGCGATCTCGCCGGCCGCATCTCCCGTACCAGTGAACAAATCGCCACGCGCCTGGCCGGTGATCGCCGAGCCGGTGTCCTGCGCGATCATCAGCCGCCGGAACGGCTTGTTGTCGAAAGCGGCCAGCGACGGCCCATCGATGTAGAACGGCGTGCCGAATGTATGCAGCAGACGGTCGACAGCGACGGAGCGGCCCGGTGTCAGCGGCACCTTTGCGGCAGCGATCGGCCCGAGTTCCGGGTCGTCGGCCGCCGCCGCCTCGCTGGCGGAAATCTCGCGGAAAAAAATATAGGAGCGGTTGCGCCACAGGATCTCGTCGATGCGTTGCGGATGCGCCTTGAACCAGGCGCGGACCGACTGCATGGTCACCGCTTCCAGCGGGATTTCGCCTAGCTCACTCAGGATCTTGCCCGGTCCGGTAAAGCGCTGGCCGGATTTGGCGGCATAGGTGACGCGGCAAAGCCGGCCGTCGGTCATGGTGAGCCGCGCAGAACCCTGTACGTGGATGAAGAAGGCATCGACCTTGTCGGCGAGCCAGGCGATTTCCAAACCCTTGCCAGCCAAACCCTTGACGAGCGCGCCGCGCTCGATCTCGCCGCGGTCGAAATACTCGACCGGTCCGTCCGGCGTGGCGCGGCCGAAGGCGAGATAGGGATCCATACCGACCGGCCGGTTGGCGTCGTCGATGTCGACGAGATCGGCCGGACGTGACAGCAGCGGCACCGTAAATCGTTCGGTTCGCACCGGCGAAGCGTCGACCACCGGTTCATAGAAGCCGGTGACGAGACCGGCGCCGCCGCTTTCCGCCGCTATGTGCGCCGGGATGAAATGCCGCTCGAAGAAGGCGCGGGCTTCGCGCCGGTCGGTTGGCGACACGGTGCGGGCTGCAGCATAGGCCTCGGTGAAGGCATTGAAGTCGACACCGAGCCCGCCGGAGCGATAGGGTTTCGCCAGGACATGAAAAGCCGAACGCCGGAAAGCGGCGAACGCAGCCAGATGGTCGTCCTTGTCCCAGCCGGGCAGATCGTCAAAGGATTTTTCGCGAAACGCCTGAGAAAGCGACACGACAGACCCCGCCGTGGTCCGGGCTCAGTCTTCTTCTTCGGTGGCGACGAGCTTCCAGTTCGGGTCGCGCGAGCGCGTATCGCGGGCGAAGGTCCAGACGTCCTTGACCTCGGCGACGGTTTCGGGATCGCCGTCGATGACGGCGCCGGCCTTGTCGCGCGTTGCCGAAATCAGTTCGCTGACAATGCGCAGCGTGATATGCGCCTCGCTGCCCTTCATCTCGGCGGAAACGATGTCGGCCTTGTCGATGCCGACGAAGGAGGACTGGATTTTTTCCGACTTCGCCTCGCGGTCGCCGATCGCCGCGACAAAGCCGTCATAGACCTCGCGCGACAACAGGTTCTTCAGCGTCTTGCGATCGCCATCGGCATAGGCCATGACGATCATCTCATAGGCCATCTTGGCGCCGTCGACGAAGGTCTTGGGGTCGAATGCCGGATCATTGTCCTTGATCGCGCGCAGGCCCTTGTTGAGATCGGTGTCAGGCTTGGCGAAGGCGTCGATCGCCGCATAGGCGTCGATTGCCGGCTCTCCCGGCGCTCGCTTGCGCGGCAGCGAGACCACATTCTCGGGTTTTTGGGCGTCGTCGCGGGTGCGGCCCGCCGTATAGGGATCGAACGGCGGGCGCTCGCTGCCGGTGCGGCGGCCGAGCACATTGCGCAGCTGGAAAAAGATCACAACCGCCGCAACCAGAAAGAAAATCGTGCCGAAGTCGAAGAATCCCATATCTTCCGCCAATCAATCCCTACTCCGGCCGGACCGCCCGGCCAGGCAATGGCTGCGGTCGCATAGCGTTCAACATCCAAAGCATATAGAACGCAAGCTGCAATCATTCAAATTAAAGGCAGCCATACCTATCTAAAAGGTTCAGTGCCAGCGGCGATTGCCCGCCTGCCGGCAAAACATCGAAACGATCGGTCAAGATTTGCGCATTTCGCTGCTTCCCCTGTTCATCCTCGCGCTTCCGCTGCTGGAAATCGCCGGTTTCGTCGTTGTCGGCCGCCAGGCCGGCGCCCTGGCGACGGTCGGCCTGGTGCTGGCTTCGAGCATCGCCGGCGCGCTGTTGTTGCGATACCAGGGGTTCGGCGTCATGACCCGGGTCCGTGCCGAAATGGACGCCGGACGTGATCCAAGCCGTCAGCTCGCGCATGGCGCCATGATCGTGCTGGCGGCGATCCTGCTCATCATTCCCGGCTTCATCACTGACATTTTAGGCATTCTGCTGCTGCTGCCGCCGGTCCGCGACCTCGCCTGGCGCCGGCTGAAAGGCCGCATCGTGATGGCCACCAGTTTCGGCACCGGCGGATTCCGGGCCCGGCAACGCGACAAGACCATCGACCTCGACGACAGCGACTATTCGCGCGGCGACGAGCACGGCCCCGATCCCAATTCCCCCTGGCGCCGCCTCAAGGACGAGTAGATCGCCTTGAGGACGAGTAGCCCGGCGCAGCTCTCCCTTCTCCCTTGTGGGAGAAGGGAAAGCAAAGCGCGCAAACCTTGTCTTGTCATGCCGGCCATGGTAGCGAACGCCCGATTTCAATCCGGTCAGCAACGCTGCCGAGGAAAAGGACAAAGGCTTATGGCCAGCAAAGACGACGCGCCGACCGGCGCGGCCAGTGGCAACGGCGACGCGACGCAGCCTTCGCTCAACGTGCTTGCCCAATATGTGAAGGACCTTTCCTTCGAAAGCCCCGGCGCGCCGAATTCGCTGCGCGGCCGCGACAAGGCTCCCGGCATCGCCATCAACGTCAATGTCAACGCCAACCCGCTTTCGGACAAGCAGTTCGACGTCAATCTGACGCTGAACGCCAAGGCGTCCTTCGACAAGGAAGTGCTGTTCAACGTCGAGCTGGTCTATGGCGGTGTGTTCGCCATCAGCGGCTTCCCGCAGGAGCACATGCTGCCGCTGCTGTTCATCGAATGCCCGCGGCTGCTGTTCCCGTTCGCCAGGCAGATCATCGCCGAGGCGACGCGCAATGGCGGCTTCCCGCCGCTGATGCTCGATCCGATCGATTTCGCGCAGATGTTCCAGCAGAAGCTGGCCGAGGACCAGGCGGCCAGCAAGGTCAAGGTGAGCTGAGAAGGCTATCTCGGTAGGTTTGAAAAGCCCGGCGCGAAGCCGGGCTTTTTGTTGAGAAACCGGCGGGACAGCACCCCCCTCTGTCCTGCCGGACATCTCCCCCTCAAGGGGGGAGATTGGCAGCCCAAGCGTCTTCGCTCATTCCAGCAAGGTTGGCGATTGGCGAAAGCCGGTGTGAAGTCCGATCTCCCCCCTTGAGGGGGAGATGGTCGGCAGGCCAGAGGGGGGCCGACCGGGCGCACTCGCCAAAAATTACTATGCCGCAGAACTCGCTTCCCGGGCGACGCGCAGCCAGAGCGCCTTTTCGCCTAATGTGCCGACCATGCTCGCGTGCGCGGCGCGCTCTGCTTCGGTCAGGCGAGACGGCAGCGCTATCGGCCGCGCGGCGATGCTGATGTCAATGTCGTCGACGTTTCTCCTGCCGCCGGCCGGCGCCGTGGCGCTGTCGAGGATGAGCGCCGCCTGCTTGCCGCCGATGAGCTCAATATAGACCTCGGCCAGCAATTCCGAATCGAGCAACGCGCCGTGCTTGGTGCGGCGGGCATTGTCGATGCCGTAGCGCCGGCACAGCGCGTCCAGCGAATTGGGCCCCATCGGATGCTTGCGGCGCGCCAGCGCCAGCGTGTCGACGACAAGTCCGGGGTCAACGACCGGGTGGCCAAGCCGGCCGAATTCGACATTGAGGAAAGCGATGTCGAAAGTCGCATTGTGGGCGACCAGCTTGGCGCCGTCGATGAAGGCAAGGAACTCCTCGGCGATGTCGCTGAAGGTCGGCTTGCCCATCAGGTCGGCGGCGCTGATGCCATGAACGGCCTGTGCCTCGGCATGGATCGATCGTCCCTGCGGATTGATATAGTGGTGGAAGGTGCGGCCAGTCGGGAAACGGTTGACCAGCTCGATGCAGCCAAGCTCGATGACGCGGTCGTCGCGGAAATCGAGGCCGGTAGTTTCCGTATCGAAGATGATCTCGCGCATCGAATCAGTCCGTTGGGTCCGGCGTTAGTCCAGCCGAATCATGATGGGAACAAATTGGCAACATATTACGCCGGGCGCAAGCACCGTTAAGCAGGCTTGCCGGCTTTATCCCCGACCAGTTTCGCGACGATCGCATTGACCGCCGCGCGCGCCGCATCAAAACCTTGTCCGGTGTTGATGACGAAATCGGCGCGCTCACGCTTTTCGGCGTCGGGAACCTGCCTGGCCAGGATCGACGCCAGTTTCTCCTCGCTCATGCCCGGCCGCGCCAGCACGCGGGCGCGCTGGATGTCGGGCGACGCGGTGACGACCACGACCTTGTCGACACGGTCGCGGCCGCCGGTTTCGAACAGCAGCGGGATGTCGAGAACGACAAGCGGCGCGCCGGCGGCCCGGTGTCTGGCCAGGAAAGCGTCGGCGTCGGCGCGGACCAGTGGGTGGATGATCGCTTCCAGCCGTTTCAGTGCGGCTGCATCACCGAGCACCCGCTCGGCCAGCCTCGTGCGATCGACGGAGCCGGATTTCGCCGTTCCGGGAAACGCCGCCTCGACCAGCGGAGCCGCCTTGCCGGCGTAGAGGCGATGCACCGCCTCGTCCGAATCGTGGACAGGCACGCCGGCCTCGGCAAACATCCTGGCCGTCGTCGACTTGCCCATGCCGATCGATCCGGTGAGGCCGAGCACGATCATGTTTTTTTACTCCCTGGCGCCGAGATCGGCGACGATCATCTGCCGCAATTCGGCAGTGACCTCGGGCCTGATGCCGAACCAGCGCTCGAAGCCAGGCACCGCCTGGTGCAGCAGCATGCCGAGCCCGTCGACGGCTTTCAGGCCGCGCGCCTTGGCGGCGGCCAGCAACGGCGTTTCCAGCGGCACATAGACTATGTCGGTGACGATGGCATGGTCCGGCAGCCTGGCCGGATCGGCGGACAGGCCTTCATTGCCGTGCATGCCAAGCGCTGACGTGTTGACCAGCAGGCCGGCATCGGCAAGCAGCTCGCGGGTCGCCGCCGTGCCGTGGGCCGAGACCCCGGCGCCGAAGCGGTGGCGCAGCTCCTCGGCTCGGGCGAGCGTCCGGTTGACGATGCGGATGTCACTGATGCCGCGCTGCTTGAGCGCATGGATGACCGCGCGGGCGGCGCCGCCGGCGCCGAGCACCACCGCCGGGCCGTTTGTGGCCCAGCCCGGCGCATGCTCGTCGAGATCGGCGGAAAAGCCATGGGCGTCGGTGTTGCCGCCGCACAAAATTCCGCCCTCGAGCCACAGCGTGTTGACAGCGCCGATCTGTTCGGCCGCGTCGTCGCGGCGCGCCGCCAGCGCGAAGGCGGCCTCCTTGTGCGGGATGGTGACGTTGCCGCCACGATAGCCATTCGCCTCGAGTTTTTCGACGAATTCGGCAAAAGCCTCCGGCGCAACGTCGATGGCCCGGTAGCTGCCGTCGATGCCGTATTTCGCCAGCCAGTAGGCGTGGATCTTCGGCGACCGCGAATGCGCGACCGGGTGGCCGGTGACGAAGGCCTTTTTCGCGGCCTCAGCCATCGATGGCTCCAAGATCGCGCAGCTTGGCCAGGACGGGCAGAAGCGGCAGGCCGACAATGGTGAAATAGTCGCCCTCTACTCTTTCGAACAGCTGGATGCCCTCGCCTTCGATCTGGTAGGCGCCGACGCTGGACAGCGCCTTGGCGCCGACCCGCGCCAGATGGCGGCCGATGAAGGCCGGATCGAGCTTTCGCATGGTCAGGCTGGCGACGCCGACATGCCGCCACAGAACTGCGCCGTTGCGGGCCAGCACCACGGCGCTGTTGAGCTGATGGGTCTTGCCCGACAGCGCCAGGAGATGGCGGCGGGCGGCTTCCATGTCGGCCGGCTTATGAAACACTTCGTCGCCGAGCGACAGCGTCTGGTCGCAGCCGAGCACCAAGGCGCCCGGCTTTCGCTCGCTGACCTCGGTGGCCTTGGCCTCGGCCAGCACCAGGGCGACGTCTTCGGGCGAGGCACCGCTGCCCTGCAACGGCGCTTCGAGCGCGCGCTCGTCGACTGCCGCCGGAACCGCCTCGACCGCCACGCCGGCATGGACAAGCAACGCCTTGCGGAACGGGCTGCCCGAGGCAAGGATGATTTTTTCGGCCATATGTACGCGCCTAAGGTTGGTTGAGATTCCGATCCGGAGACGGACGCGCAGACAGTCGCTGGATCGCTGCGCTTCTCGGACACAGTAACGGCATGGATCCTAGGGTCTCCGCTACGTCGCTTCGCTCCTGCTCCGCCCTAGGATGACGAAGGCATAGTGATGTAAGGCAAATCGCAGATGTCCGAGATTGGCAGTTGCGTCGCGCATACCGGGTGGCGGCTGATGCCAAATCGGAAACCTTCGAGATTGGCTGAAACGCTCTTCACTTCGTCATCCTCGGGCGAAGCAAGGAGCGAAGGGACGCGGCGCAGACCCTAGGATCCATGCCGTGACCTTCGAGCCTTGCAGCGCTGAACGGCTAGACAAAACCTTACCATTTCCTGACTTCCCAGTTATCTTGTCTTTCCGCGCAGGGCAACGATCGCCGCCGCCGTCTCCTCGATCGAGCGGCGGCTGACGTCGATCATCGGCCAGCCGTGCCGGGTGCAGACCTGGCGGGCGTAGGCGAGTTCCTCGCTGATCGCCGCGCGGTCGACATAGTCGGTCGGCTCGTAGGCGCTGGTGTTGCCGAGGATGCGGTTCTGGCGCACCTGCGAGATGCGCTCGGCGGTGGCGATCAGCCCGACGATCAGCGGCTTCGTGGCGTTGACCAGGCTTTCCGGCACCGGCACGCCGATCACGATCGGGATGTTGGCGGTCTTGATGCCGCGATTGGCGAGATAGATGCTGGTCGGCGTCTTCGAGGTGCGCGAAATGCCGACCAGCACAATGTCGGCATCATCCATATTGGCAGGCAGCTGGCCGTCATCATGCTCCATGGTGAAGTTGAGTGCGTCGATGCGGCGGAAATATTCGGCGTCCAGCACATGCTGGGCGCCGACGCGGCGGCCGGCCGGCGTGCCGAGATAGGACTGGAACACGGTCAGCACCGGTTCCAGAACGGAGACGCAAGGCAGGCCCATGGCGGCGCAGCGCTCGTCGATGCCGCGGGCGAGCTTCTGGTCGACGACCGTATAAAGGATGATGCCCGGCTCCTCCTCGATGTCCTCGAACACTTTCGTCACCTGCTTTTCGGTGCGGATCAGCGGGTAGATATGCTCGATGGCGCGCGCATCCTTATATTGCGCCGAAGCCGCGCGCCCGGCCGCCAGCAGCGTTTCACCGGTGGCATCCGAAATCAGGTGAAGGTGAAAGAAGCTCTGGGGTTTGTTCACAGGGGTACGTTCCAAGCTGTGGGCCGATGTGGATAAGGTCGGTCGGAAAGATCGGCCGGTTCGGGGCGACTGTATCAGATGCCAGTTGTCCACAATTCGATGCGCTGCCGGCTTCGTCGGGCGGCTGGGGACAAGTCTGGGGACGGGCTTTTTCGACTCGGTCTCATCCACAGGGTCATTTTCTCCAGCGGACGGTAACGCATTGTTCCCAGTCGGCAATTTCCAACTGTCCCCAAACTCCTCCTATCCGGCAAAAGAAGCACGCGACAATATGCTGGCTGGCCTTTTCCGGGGCAAGGCGGGACAGGAGACAACCACCGATACCAACAGACTCTTAGAATCATAAGATTCCTAGAAATAGAATATTTAATTATAGAGAAGCCTGGAGAGGCGAGCGCTGAATGCCTGAAAACCGCATCATGCTGGACGTGTTGAAGGGCAAGGCTCTGTCTCCGCCGCCGCTCTGGATGATGCGTCAGGCCGGCCGCTATCTGCCGGAATATCGCGAGACACGCAGGCGGGCCGGATCGTTCCTCGACCTCTGCTATAATTCCGATCTTGCCGTGGAAGTGACGTTGCAACCGATCGAGCGTTTCGGCTTCAATGCTTCGATCCTGTTTTCCGATATCCTGGTCGTGCCGCATGCGCTGGGCCGCGACGTGCGCTTCGAGGAGGGCCGTGGGCCGCTGTTGACGCCGATCTCGGCGACGGAGATTGCCGCTCTCGACGGCGAAACGTTTCACGTGAATCTCGAACCGGTCTACGAGACGGTCAGGCGATTGCGGACAAAACTGCCGGATCAAACGACGCTGATCGGCTTCTGCGGCGCGCCGTGGACGGTGGCGACCTATATGATCGCCGGCCACGGCACCTCGGACCAGACGCCAGCACGGCTGTTTGCCTATCGCGAGCCGGCGGCTTTCCTGCAATTGCTGAAAGTGCTTGCCGATCACTCGGCTGCCTATCTGATCCGACAGATCGAAGCCGGCGCCGATGTGGTGCAGATATTTGACTCGTGGTCCGGCGTGCTCGACGAAGTTTCTTTCGAGGCGTTTTGCGTCAGGCCGGTGGCGGAGATCGTCAGGCAGGTCCGGGCCGTCCATCCCGACATTCCGATCATCGGCTTTCCCAAGGGCGCCGGTGCCCATTACCGCAGCTATCGCCAAAAAACCGGCGTGACCGGGCTGGGGCTCGACTGGACCGTGCCGTTGACGACGGCGAAGGAACTGCAGCGCGATGGCGCTGTGCAGGGCAATCTCGATCCGTTGCGGCTGGTGGCCGGCGGCAAGGCGCTTTCTGACGGTGTCGACGCAATCCTGAAAGCACTGGGCGATGGGCCGCTGGTCTTCAATCTCGGCCACGGCATCACGCCGGAAACGCCGATCGCGCATGTCGAGGCGATGGTGAAACTGGTGCGGGCGCATCGATGACCGACATGAACAACGCCAACAGTGGTGCGGGCAGCAGCGGTGGTGCAGCGATGCGTCGAGCAGCGATCGCCATCGTCATCTTCCTCGTCCTGGCGGCGCTTCTGTTCCTGTTCGGGCCGGATGATTTCCATCCCTGGGCAAAGGCGATCCATGTCATCGCCGTCATCTCGTGGATGGCGGGCATGCTCTATCTGCCGCGGCTGCTGGTTTATCATGCCGATGCGGAAAAAGGCTCCGTCCAGTCGGAGACCTTCAAGGTGATGGAGCGCCGGCTGCTGCGCGGCATCATCAATCCGGCCATGATCATCACCTGGGCGTTCGGCCTCTGGCTGGCCTGGAAAGGCTTTGGATTTCAGGGTGGCTGGCTGCATGCCAAGATCGCCGCGGTGCTCGGGCTCTCGGCGGTTCATGGCTATCTGGCCGGCGCGGTACGCAGATTCGCCGAGGACCGCAACGAAAAGCCGGCTCGGCACTGGCGGCTCGTCAATGAGATCCCCACATTGCTGATGATCGTCATCGTCGTGCTGGTCATCGTGAAGCCGTTTTGACGATTTGTGTCTGTTTCGGGCGTTTGCGCTGCCCCTCTCCTGCCTGCCGGCATCCACTCCCCGTGTAGTGACGGGGAGAAGGTTCCGGCAGGGGCTTGAGGGGTGGTGCCGAGATTCGCAATTGATCGCTTCCAAGCGGCTTGCTCTTTCAGTCGACCAACGATAAAAGACGGGTCTTCCTTCCCGTCATGCGCCGCCCCATTCATCGCTTCGGCCGCGCCCGGCATTTGTCGCATCCCGCCGATATTTTCCCCATACTTACTCACTCAGAGTCCGTCTAATGATGCAAGAAATGAAACTCACAGAGTTCAAGAACAAGAAACCGCCAGAGCTGATCGCTTATGCCGAATCGCTCGAGGTCGAGAACGCCAGTGTGATGCGCAAGCAGGAGCTGATGTTCGCGATCCTGAAGCGGCTGGCGACCCAGGATATCGAGATCATCGGTGACGGGGTCGTCGAAGTGCTGCAGGACGGGTTTGGCTTCCTGCGCTCGGCCAATGCCAATTACCTGCCAGGCCCGGACGATATCTATATCTCGCCGTCGCAGATCCGCCGGTTCTCGCTGAAGACCGGCGACACGGTCGAGGGCCCGATCCGCAGCCCGAAGGAGGGCGAGCGCTATTTCGCGCTGCTCAAGGTCAACACGATCAATTTCGACGACCCGGAAAAGATCCGCCACAAGATCCATTTCGACAATCTGACGCCGCTTTACCCGACCTCGCGGCTGAAGATGGAAATGGACGTTCCGACCTCGAAGGACATCTCGGCCCGCGTCATCGACCTAGTGGCGCCGCTCGGCAAAGGCCAGCGCGCCCTGATCGTGGCGCAGCCGCGCACCGGCAAGACGGTGCTGTTGCAGAACATCGCCCATTCGATCACCACCAATCATCCCGAATGCTACCTGATCGTGCTGTTGATCGACGAGCGGCCGGAAGAAGTCACTGACATGCAGCGCTCGGTGAAGGGCGAGGTCGTCTCCTCGACCTTCGACGAGCCGGCGGTGCGACACGTCCAGGTCGCCGAAATGGTGATCGAGAAGGCCAAGCGCCTGGTCGAGCACGGGCGCGACGTCGTCATCCTGCTGGATTCGATCACCCGCCTAGGCCGCGCCTACAACACCGTGGTGCCGTCATCCGGCAAGGTGCTGACCGGCGGTGTCGACGCCAATGCGCTGCAGCGGCCGAAGCGCTTCTTCGGCGCCGCCCGCAACATCGAGGAAGGCGGCTCGCTGACCATCATCGCCACCGCGCTGATCGACACCGGCAGCCGCATGGACGAGGTCATCTTCGAAGAGTTCAAGGGCACCGGCAACTCGGAAATCGTGCTCGACCGCAAGGTGGCGGACAAGCGCATCTATCCGGCCATGGACATCCTCAAGTCCGGCACCCGCAAGGAAGATCTTTTGGTCGCCCGCCAGGACCTGCAAAAAATCTTCGTGCTGCGCCGCATCCTGGCGCCGATGGGCACCACCGACGCCATCGAGTTCCTCATCGACAAGCTCAAGCAGACCAAGACCAACGCGGATTTCTTCGATTCGATGAATACGTAAGGGGCTGGCGCCTCTTGCCTTTTCCCCCTGTGGGCCCCCTGTGGGAGAAGGTGGATCGGCGCAGCATCCCTCTCCTATCCGCGCCGCAACCGACGCTCGAGTTCCTCGGCGTCCGTTATCACCGGCAAGCAGACCTGCCCCGTACACAGCCAGGCGCCGGGCTTGCTCGTTGGCGGCAGAACGCCGCCTGGCGGCATCGGCAGGTTTGTCGCCGATCCGACCGGCACGATCGTGTCGATCCGACGCGGGTCAGGATTTCGATTCGCAACCGGAACAAGCCCCGGATTCTCTGGGCTATCCACCAGCACCAGCTTCAACGGCGCGAGCGCCAAGGCACAGGCGTTGACGATCCCCGCCTGACCATAGGCCTGATGCGCCGCACGGCCGGCGGCGTGTTCGGCGACCTTCCAGGTCTTCTCCTGTAATTCGAGATCGCCGGAAAGCGACGACAATCGGACCATGGCCTCGATGATCTGGCCAGTGGCTGAAGGAATGGCCTCGTCGGCGTCGCCCCTGATGCGGATCGGCACGTCGCTGCTGTCCAACGCGGTCAGATAGTAGCCGGCGTTGTCCTCGTCGTGATGCCATTGGTCGAGCTGCGCGATGAATTGGCGGGCCAGTTCGGCATAAGTCGACGTGCCGGTAGCCTCGAACAGCGAGATCGCGGCGTTGGCCATGGCGGCGTAGTCGCTCGACAGCGCCGGAAACAGCTTCTTTGCGCCATGCATCGAATGCGGCAGGCGACCGTCCCGGCCAGCGCTGGCAATGGCAGCAAGGGCCTGTTCCGCCGCCTCGATCCAGTCGATCCGTTTCACGGCGCGCCCGGCTTCGGCGAGAGCCGCGATCACCAGACCGTTCCAGTCGGTCAGGATTTTTCCGTCACGCCCGGGCCTGACGCGCTGCTCCCTGGCCGCCAGCAGTTTTTCTGTGAGCGGAATGAGCCGGTCGCGATCGGCGACGCTTTGTGTTTGCTGGGCCGCAGTCTGGTGGATGATCGGCTTGCCCTCCCAGCCGTGCGGGCTGGAAAGCGTGAAGTATTGGAAAAACAACGCCGATTCGTCGCCGAGAGCGGTTTCGATCTCATCCTTGCTCCAGGTGTAGAACAACCCCTCCTCGCCCTCGCTGTCGGCGTCGAGGCTGGCGGCGAATGCGCCGCCATCGACGCGCATCTCGCGCAGCAGCCAGTCGATCGTCTCTTCGATTCGTATCCGGAACAATTCATTGCCGGTCGCCGCAAAAGCCCAGTTGCACAGCCGGATGAGCTGCGCGTTGTCGTAGACCATCTTTTCGAAATGCGGCACCAGCCACTCGGCATCGGTCGAATAGCGGCTAAGACCGCCGCCGACATGGTCATAGATGCCGCCCGCCAGCATCCTTTCAAGGCTGAGCAAGACAGCGTCGCGATGGGCTGTGGCGCCGTCGCGCAGCCAGGATAGCCACAGCGTCTGCATGAACGGCGCATTGGGGAATTTGGGCGCGCCGCGCAGCCCGCCCAGATCCCTGTCGATCATGCCGTCGATGCCGTTGGCGAGCGTCGCGAGCGTGTCGCGGTCGAGCACCGCCTTGGCATGGCTGCCCGCCAGCCGCGCCTCGACATGCGCGGTCAGGCCGGCGGCGCTTTGGTTAACGCTTTCTTTCTTCTCCCGCCACGCCTTGTCGACCGCCTCCAGCACCTGGACGAAGCCCGGGCGGCCGTAACGGGCCTCGCGCGGAAAATAGGTGCCGCCCCAAAAAGGTTTTCCGTCCGGTGTCAAAAACATGGTCAGCGGCCATCCGCCCTGCTCGCCCATCGCCGACAATGCCGCCATATAGATCTGGTCGATGTCCGGCCGCTCTTCGCGATCGACCTTGATATTGACGAACAGACGGTTCATGACGGCGGCGACGTCGCCGTTCTCAAAACTCTCGTGCGCCATGACATGGCACCAGTGGCAGGCGGCGTAGCCGACTGAGAGCAGGATCGGCCGCTCGAGCGCCTTGGCTTCGGCGAGAGACGCCGGCGACCACGCCCGCCAATGCACCGGGTTGCCGCTGTGCTGCTGCAGATAGGGGCTGGCCTCTTCGGCAAGCAGGTTTTTCGCGGGTAATGTCACGAATGGGCACTCGGCAATTTTGTCGATGAATAAGCGAAGCTAGGGCGGTTGTGCTGGGTCGGCAAATGATTTCAGGTAATTCCATTGTTGCCCTGTCGAGCGGCCGCCTGCCCGCCGGGGTTGCCGTGATCCGCATTTCCGGCCCGCAAAGTCGATTCGTCGTAGAAACGATTGCTGGCCCCAAGGTCAAGAACCGTGTTGCCGCCTATCGCCAGTTCAGGGCGCCGGACGGATCGGTGCTCGACAGCGGGCTGGTCGTTTTCTTTGCCGGCCCAAACAGCTTTACCGGCGAGGATGTCGCCGAATTCCACGTCCATGGCGGGCGGGCCGTGGTGGCGAAGATGCTGGAGGTGATCGCCGGCTTCGACGGCGTCAGACATGCCGAGCCGGGCGAGTTCACCCGCCGCGCCTTTCTCAATGGCAAGGTCGATCTGGTCGAGACCGAGGCGCTGGCCGATCTCGTCAATGCCGAAACCGAGGCGCAGCGGCGTTTTGCCGTGCAGAATGCCGAAGGCGTGCAGAGCGAACTCTACCTCGCCTGGCGCCGTCGGCTGATTCATGCACGGGCGATGATCGAGGCAGAAATCGATTTTGCTGACGAAGACGATGTGCCCGGTTCCGTTGCAGAGACGGTCTGGTCCGACGTCCGCGACATGACCGGCGAGATCGAGCGTCATGTCCAAGGCTTCCGGGCGGCCGAAATCATCCGTGACGGCTTCGAGGTCGTCATTCTTGGTGCGCCGAATGCCGGCAAATCAAGCCTGTTCAACGCACTGGCCCGGCGCGATGCGGCGATCGTCACCGAGGAGCCCGGCACCACCCGCGATCTGCTCGAGGTGGTGCTGGACCTGGAGGGGATGCGCATAAGAGTGACCGATACCGCCGGCCTGCGCGATACGCCCGGCAGGATTGAGGCGATCGGCATCGAAAGGGCGAGGAGCAAGGCCGGCACTGCCGATCTGTTGCTGGTGCTCGAGGAAATGGCGGAACCGGTGGCGATCGGCGCAATACCTGCCGGGATCCCTCGATTGCGGGTTGGGACGAAGGTCGATCTGCTAGAGGATGAAACGCCTGTGGCGCGCTATGACTTGGCAATCTCAACCAGGAACGGCACCGGGTTGGCGGAATTGCTGGCCGAGATCGGCCGTCGCGCCACAGCGCAGGTCGGCCAGGCAGGCGATATCCTGCCATCGCGGCTGCGGCACGTCGAACTGCTCAACGAGACGAAGCGCTTCCTGCTGGCGGCAGCGGCAGAGGATGGACGCGGGCAGGAACTGCGGGCAGAGGAATTGCGGCTGGCGGCGGATCGGCTTGGCCGCATCGTTGGGGCGGTCGATGTCGAGGACATGCTCGACGTCATCTTTGCGCAGTTCTGCATCGGCAAATGACTCACGTGAAACATTGCGGGCCGGCCAGCTCTGGGTGATTCACGTGAAACACCACGCGATTAGCTCGAAGCATTGTTTCACGTGAAACGATCCACGGTCCCCGAGACGGGATCGAATTTCAGACTTAGCGCTGCCCCTCATTGCCCTGCCTGGCATTTCTCCCCGTATAGTGACAGGGAGAAAGACACAACCGTCGATGGTTTCCCCAATCACCAGCGTTGCAAAAGACCCGTCGTTGCTGCGGCTAGCCCGCTTCTCCCCGTCACTATGCGGGGAGAAGGTGCCGGCTTGACACCACGTCCTGACGGGGACATGTGTCGGTCAACCTGAATCTGGAACACTAAAAATGACCGATCACTATGATGTGGTTGTGGTGGGCGGCGGCCATGCTGGTTGCGAGGCGGCCAGTGCTGCCGCGCGCGCTGGCGCGAAGACTGCCCTGGTGACGCTGCGCTTCGAGACGATCGGCGTTATGTCGTGCAATCCGGCGATCGGCGGGCTCGGCAAGGGCCATCTGGTCCGCGAGATCGACGCCATGGACGGGCTGATGGGGCGCGTCGCCGATGCGGCCGGCATCCAGTTCCGTCTGCTCAACCGCCGCAAGGGCCCGGCCGTTCGCGGGCCGCGGACGCAAGCCGACAGAAAACTCTATCGGCTCGCCATGCAAGCGGCGATTCGCGAACAGGCGGGGCTCGACGTGGTCGAGGGTGAGGTCCTGGATTTCGAAATCGCCAATGAGCGCCTGGCGGCGGTGCTGCTGGCGGATGGCCGCCGGCTTGGCTGCGGCGCCGTGGTGCTGACCACCGGCACTTTCCTGCGCGGGCTGATCCATATCGGCGAGAGGAAAATCGTTGCCGGCCGCATGAACGAGCAGGCCAGCCTCGGCCTGTCGGCGACGATGAGCCGCGCCGGCTTCAGGCTCGGGCGGCTGAAGACCGGCACGCCGCCGCGGCTGGACGGACGCACGATCGATTGGGCGTCGCTGGAGAGCCAGGCGGCGGATGACGACCCGGTGCCGTTCTCGCTGATGACCAACTGCATCGACAATCGGCAGATCCATTGCGGCATCACGCGCACGACGGCAGCGACACACGAGCTGATCCGCGCCAATCTGGGCCGGTCGGCGATGTATTCCGGCTCGATCGAAGGGGTGGGGCCGCGTTACTGCCCGTCGATCGAAGACAAGATCGTCAAATTCGGCGATCGCGAAGGCCACCAGATTTTCCTCGAGCCGGAAGGGCTGGACGACGATACCGTCTACCCGAACGGTATTTCGACCTCGCTGCCGCAGGACGTGCAGCTCGGCATTGTAAAAACCATTCCGGGCCTTGAACGCGCCACCATGCTGCAGCCCGGCTATGCCATCGAGTACGATCATGTCGATCCGCGCGAGCTCAAGCCGACGCTCGAAACGAAGCGGATCTCCGGTCTTTTCCTGGCCGGGCAGATCAACGGCACCACCGGTTACGAGGAGGCGGGGGCGCAAGGGTTGTTGGCCGGCATCAACGCCGCGCGCAAAACGTCGGCAAGCGATCAGATCGTGCTCAGCCGCACCGAGGCCTATATCGGGGTGATGGTCGACGACCTGACCAGCCGCGGCATCGCCGAACCGTATCGGATGTTCACTTCGCGGGCCGAGTTCCGGCTGTCGCTGCGCGCCGACAATGCCGATGAGCGGCTGACGCCGTTGGCGATGAAGCTCGGGATTGCCTCGCAGGAGCGGATGCAACGGTTTAGCAATATCGTGCAGAACCTTGAAAAGGCGAGGGACCTTGCGCTTGGCTTCACCATGACCCCCAATGAAGCGGCGCGTCATGGGCTGGTGATCAACCGGGACGGGGTACGCCGCTCGGCCTATGAGCTGCTGGCCTATCCCGGCGTCGACGTCGCCTGGCTGGCCAGAATCGCCCCGCAGTTTGCGGGCATTGGCAGCAAAACGGCTGAACGCCTTGAAACGGAAGCGAAATATTCGGTCTATCTCGATCGCCAGCAAGCTGACGTCACGCAGATCAGGCATGAAGAGAGCCGATTGATCCCGGCGTCGCTCGATTTTGCTTCCGTTCCGGGGCTGTCCAACGAACTGAAGCAAAAGATCCTGGCGCGCCAGCCGCGCTCGATCGCCGACGCACAGCGTATGGAAGGCATGACGCCGGCGGCACTGGCAATCATTGTCGCGCATGTCCGCAACGCCGAGGGTGCCACGCGAAGGAATGTTGCGTGAGCGCTGCCTCATGGGCGGGCCTGCAAGCCGCTGCCGGTCCGGTTTCACGTGAAACATTCGAACGCCTGGTAGATTTCGAGACGGTCTTTCAGAAATGGAACCGCCGGATAAACCTGGCGGCGCAGTCGACGCAGGGCGACGTCTGGCGCCGCCACATCCTCGACAGCGCGCAGCTGGCACGAATCAAACCAGAGGCGACGCGCTGGCTCGATCTCGGCTCCGGTGGCGGTTTTCCCGGCCTGGTGCTGGCGTTCCTGCTTACCGAGCGCGACGGCGCCAGCATCGACCTGGTTGAAAGCAATCGGAAGAAGGCATCGTTCCTGCAAGCGGTCGTCGGCCAATTCAACCTGCCGGCCAAGGTCGTCGCGCGGCGCATCGACGACACGTATCCGTTTGTTTCAACACCTCAAATCGTTACCGCCAGAGCGCTGGCGTCACTTCCGGTGTTGCTCGAACTGGCGGCGCCGTGGCTGACGGCTGGCGCCTATGGCCTGTTCCACAAAGGCCGGGATTACCGCACCGAAGTGGCAGAAAGCGCTCAACGATGGTCGTTCGATCTGGTAGAACATGCCAGCGCGACCGACGCTCATGGCGTCATCCTCGAACTGTCTGATTTGCGCCAACTGACTTAGATCGGCGACCTCGGCATGAATTTCTGGCATAGACCCATGATGAAGAATGGCCCCCGAATCATCACCGTAGCCAACCAGAAGGGCGGCGTCGGCAAGACGACGACGGCCATCAATCTGGCCACGGCGCTGGCGGCGATCGGCGAGCGGGTGCTGATCGTCGATCTCGACCCGCAAGGCAATGCCAGCACCGGTCTCGGCATCGACCGGCGCGACCGCACCGTTTCCTCCTATGACGTGCTGACCGGCGAGCTCGATCTGGAGGCGGCGGCGATCCCGACGGCGGTGCCGGGACTGTCGATCGTGCCGTCGACGCTCGACCTGCTCGGCATCGAAATGGAGATCGCCTCGGCGCCGGACCGGGTGCTGCGGCTGCGCAACGCCTTGCGTGCCTCGGCCGAGCGCTCGGCGAATTTTGGCTATGTGCTGATCGATTGCCCGCCGTCGCTCAATCTGCTGACGCTGAACTCGATGGCGGCAGCCGATTCGGTGCTGGTGCCGCTGCAGTGCGAGTTCTTTGCGCTCGAGGGCCTGAGCCAGCTTTTGGAGACGGTCGAGCAGGTCCGCCGCTCGATCAATCCCGAGCTGACCATCCAGGGCATCGTGCTGACCATGTTCGACGGGCGCAACAACCTCGCCAACCAGGTGGTGCAGGACGTGCGGGCGCATATGGGCGACAAGGTCTATGAAACCGTCATCCCGCGCAATGTGCGCGTCTCCGAGGCGCCGTCCTACGGCAAGCCGGCGATCCTCTACGACCTCAAATGCTCCGGCAGCCAGGCCTATCTGCAGCTTGCCTCCGAGGTGATCCGCCGCGAGCGCAAACTGCGCGCCGCTTAGAAGCCGAATTGATACCGAAACGATCTGGACAGACGATGAGCGAAGACCTTTCGAGAAAAAGACTGGGCCGGGGACTGGCGGCGCTGATCGGCGAAATCGATCGTCCGGCAGCAGTGGAAAAGCCGGGCATGAATGCCGACGGCAAGGTGCCGATCGAGTTCCTTAGCCCGAACCCAAAGAATCCACGCCGGCATTTCGGCGACGCCGACCTGACCGATCTTGCCCAGTCGATCCGCGAACATGGCGTGGTGCAGCCGGTGGTGGCGCGGCCATCGCCGACGCAAGCTGGCCGCTACGAGATCATCGCCGGCGAGCGGCGCTGGCGCGCCGCGCAGCGCGCCGGGCTGAGCGAGATCCCGATCATCGTGCGCGATGTCAACGATCGCACCGCGCTCGAGCTGGCGATCATCGAAAACGTCCAGCGCACCGACCTCAATCCGGTCGAGGAGGCGATGGGCTACCAGCAGCTGATCGACGATCACGGCTACACCCAGGCCGATCTCGGCCAGGTGATCGGCAAGAGCCGCAGCCATGTCGCCAACACGCTGCGGCTGTTGAAGCTGCCGGACGTGATCCGCGACATGCTGGTCGACGGCGCGCTGTCGGCCGGCCACGCCCGTACATTGGTGACGGCGCAGGATCCGGCGGGCCTGGCCAAGCGCATCGTCGAGGACGGGCTTTCGGTGCGCCAGGCCGAAGCGCTGGCGCAGATGCCGGCGGGTGCGCCGACGGTGAAGCGACAGCCTGCTGCAGCAGCACCGGCACAGAAGGATGTCGATACCCTCGCGCTGGAGAAGCTGATGACCGGCACGCTCGGCATGTTCGTCACGATCGAGCACAACGAGCGCGGCGGCGTGATCAGCGTCGCCTATCGGACG
Organism: Mesorhizobium sp. WSM4816; assembly: GCF_055811535.1. Classification (NCBI taxonomy): domain Bacteria; kingdom Pseudomonadati; phylum Pseudomonadota; class Alphaproteobacteria; order Hyphomicrobiales; family Phyllobacteriaceae; genus Mesorhizobium; species Mesorhizobium sp. WSM4816. The sequence continues at coordinate 34,332 of NZ_JBVVQR010000051.1, forward strand.
CTGGAGCAGCTCGACGAGCTTTGCCGGCGGCTGAAGAACGAGGGTTGATTAGCCGGCAAAGTGTACCGGGGGTCCCGCTTGTTTTAGACGAGGATCGGCGACCTTATAGGCTACCTGCTCCAGCGTTTGCGCCGCCCCTCACCTGCCTGCCGGCATCCTCTCCCCGTATAGCGACGGGGAGAGGGGGCTGGCATCGACGGCTTCGCCAATCGCCAACGTTGCAGAAAAAGTGCCGAGGCTGCGGTCAGCTTCTTTCTCCCCGTTTACGGGGAGAAATGCCCGGCAGGGCAATGAGGGGCGGCGCCGACCAGGAAATAGCTTGCTCCGCCAAGCGGAACTCTCTCCTCAAAAAAATTACCTTTGCGCCAGTCTTGCGCTCTCCACGGCGATGCCGAGCAGCGCCTGTCGGGCCAGCGCGACCGCGAGGTCCGGCCGGCGGCGGGTCTGCAGGACCGCTGTCTGCAAGCGGTTGAGCGCGCGGGCGAGCGCCTCGCTGCTCCAGCGTTCGAGGGCTTTTTCGACCAGCTTGCGCCGCGTGAAAAAAACCGGTGGGCGCGCCGCGGCGACGACCGAAGCGGCGTTGCGGCCGCCGGCGTCCATCAGGCCGCGCATTGCCTGGATCGCCTGCAGCTGCCGCATCGCCGACGACAGCACCAGAAATGCCTGGCCGCCGGACTGGCAGTGACGGGTTAAGGCGATGTCGAAGTCGCCGACCTTGCCGTCGAGCAAGGCATCGACGGCGTCGTCGAAGGACAGGCCAGAGACGTCGCCCGACGTCGCCTTGACGTCATCGAGGCCGATTTCGCTCTGGCCGTGGGCATAAAGCACCAGCTTTTCGATCTCGCCGCGCGAGGCCAGCCGGTCACCACCGAGATTGCGGCGCAGCGCCTGGCGGGCTTCCAGCGTCATCGACATGCCGGCCTTGCGCAATTCGTCGTCGATGACCGTGTCGATGTCCCGCGCCTCGTCGGCGTAGCACGGCAGCGCCATGGCTATGTCCGCCGCCTCGACAATGGCGCGCAGCCCGACGCCCTTCTTCAGGTCGCCGGCCTCGATCAGGATGATGGCGTCACGCGGCGGCTCCGCGGTCAGCGCCTTGACGTCGTCGGCAAGCGCCTTCTGGCCGGACGCATTGCGCACCCAGAGCAGGCGCCGGTCCGAAAACATCGGCACGGTGTGGGCCTCGTCGAGCAGGCGGCGGCCCTCGTCGCGATCGACTTCCGACCCGTCCAGCCTGACCACAGAGAACGGATCGTCGAGCGGCAGGCCGGTCTTGCCGGCAAAGGCACGGGCGCGCTCGGCGACCAGCCCGCGGTCGGGCCCGTAGAGCAGGACGATCGAGACACGCGGGTCCGGCCGCGCCAACCACGAATCGACCTCGTAACCTTTCTTCTGTGCCATGGGTTATGGGTTAGCATGATGCGGGCGCGGGGTGAACGGCGGTCGCCCCCATTCCTTCTCCCCTTGTGAGGGCTTTGCACGGGGGCCGAAGTTTGGCGCAGATGGCGCATGGGGCGTTTTTTGAAACG
>NZ_JBVVQR010000052.1:0-33994 GCF_055811535.1 Mesorhizobium sp. WSM4816
GTCGTGCTGGTCGGCGGCGCCCCGCTCAACGAGGAATTCGGCAAGGCCGTCGGCGCCGACGCCTATTGCCGCGACGCGGCCGTGGCAGTCGAAACCGCCAAGGATTTCATGAAGCGCAAGCACAACGTCCGCGCTTCGGCCTGAGCTGACGAGGAGGACACAAGAGCATAAGTACGGAGCCCGTACTTATGCTCTTGCAGACGAGGCGCCGCGTAGCGCCGGCATGTCAAGACTTCAACAAGCAACAGCGATCCGCGCAGCGGATCGAATCGCCTTATTCAGACTCTTTCGCCTCTTCCTTTTTCAGGATCGGCGTGTCGGCGGTTGTATTCGCGACGCTTGCGACTGTGGTTTGCTGATTTACGCTTGCAGCTTTGGTTTGCTGATCTACGGAAGCCGTCGTTTTGTTGTGGCCGACACATTCCGCTGCGGCGCCGGATACTGAAAGGCCCAGAGCGGCGACAACTAAGAGAGCGGTCTTCATTCTATGCTCCTAGCTTCGTTGTTGAGGTACAGGGAAAGACTACCGGCATGTCGCGCATTCGAAAAGTCAACTTTTTGTGCCTGCCGTGACGATAGGGAATTGCGGATGGGTGGGACACCAAGCCTGCGCTTCGGCCTCATCTCCGCCAACTCGCATGGACAACAGACCGAACCACGCCTTGCGGCGCGGCTTTGTTGTTCCCATATATTACAAGGACTTAACGCGCATCGCTTGAACTTTCTCGATAGCGATGCGCCTTGTTGATATCCGCGGGATCAGGGATTTTGGACCGTATCCTCGACCGCGTTGGCTGTCGATTTGACGTCCCTGCCGACGCCGCGAATGGTGTTGGCGCAGGCTGAAAGCGCCAGGGCGCAAGCGAGAATGGCGACGGGTGTCAGGCGCAACAGTCTCATGGACGGTGTCTCCCTCGTTCGATAGAATCGAAACCAATAGCAACGAACCCGCTTCTATGGGCGCCATGCGAAAACTACAACCCGATCAAGGTGACAGGCTGCTCGTCATCGCTTGCGGGATGATTGCGCGCGAAATTCTGGCCGTCAAGGAACAGTTGCGGCTCGACCATCTCGACCTGACCTGCTTGCCGGCGGAGTTCCATTTCTACCCGGACCGCATCGCGCCGGCCATGGACAAGGCGATCGAAAAGGCCAAGGCGGACGGCTACAGCAACATCTTCGTCGGTTACGCCGATTGCGGCACCGGCGGCCTGCTTGACCGTATCTGCGAGAAGCATGGCGTCGAGCGCATGGCCGGGCCGCATTGCTTTGCCTTCTACCAGGGCATGGACGCCTATGCGAAAATCGCCGACGACGACATGATGTCGTTCTACATGACCGACTTCCTGTGCCGGCAGTTCGACGCCTTCTTCATGAAGCCGCTCGGCCTCGACAGGCATCCGGAGCTCATCAAGGACTATTTCGGCAACTACCAGAAGCTGGTCTATATCGCCCAGACCGACGATCCGGAACTCGACAAGGTCGCCGAAAAGGCCGCGAAAATGCTCGGCCTCGCCTATGAGCGCCGCTCGACCGGCTACGGCGATCTGACGAAGGAACTGGCCAGCGCCGCCGGACACGGCTGACCGTTCGATCAGGCCGCCCCTTCTTCCGCTGCAAGCGCGGCGAGCACAGCGGCAAACCTCGTCTTGCAGACGAAGCCCAGCCTGTCCCGCGCCCGCGAGGCGTCGTAGACACGATCGATCGAAGAAAACATCGTCCAGCCCTTTCGCGCATAGAGCGCCGGAAATTCCGGAAAATAGCGGGCGACGACGGGCGGCGCGTCAGCGATCAATGCCCCGCAATCGTCAGGCCGGAACGGCGTTGGCGCCGAGACGATGAAGATATCGAAGCCCAGTTGCGGCACCTTCTCCAGCGCCGCGACATGGGCCTCTGCGGCATCGTCCATGGTCAGCCGGCGGAACAACAGCTCATTGGCCTTGGTGTTGGCGTCCGACTGCTCGATCGCATGCGCCATGTCGTCTGCCTCGGGAAAGAACCGGGCGGTACGCAGCACGATCACCGGCAGTCCGGACTGGATGTGATAGAGGCGGCAAAGATGTTCGGCCGAAAGCTTGGTTACGCCGTAGATGTTGCGCGGCTCGGGCGACATGTCTTCCGTCAGCCAGGCGGCCTTGCGCGCACCGCCGGTGAGGCCGGCGCGTATCGCTTTCGAGATCATCAGCGAGGTCGTCGACGTGAAGACGAAGCGCTGAACGCCTGACAACACCGCCGCGTCGAGCAGGTTGAGCGTGCCGCGCACATTCGTCTCGATGAAATCCTCATTACGTTGGTGTTCGATGTCAGGCTTGTGCAGCGCGCCGCTGTGGACGATCGCCTCGATGCGGTTTTCCCTGACCATCCGCATCACCAGATCACGGTCGGCGACCGAGCCGATCATCTGCGTTTGCGGCGACGGGACCGGATCCAGCCCGATGACGTCATGGCCAAGCGCCCGCAGGCGCGGCGCGAGCGCGCTGCCCAGCCAGCCTGACGACCCCGTAAGCAAGATCCGCATCGGCAAAACCACGAGTTTTAAGCTGACCGCTGTTAAGCACGGATGACAGGCCGCCGCGAACCGGTAAGTTGGATGCCAAACGAGAAAACACGCTGTTCCAGCCGTCGCCGGTGAAACGCACCGATGATCGCTCGCCTCCTGATTGCCGCAGGCGTTTTCTGCTTCGCCCTGCCCGCGCTCGCCGATGGCGAGGTGCAGAAGCTGATCACGCCCGCCGACAAGGTGCGGCTCGACAAATATGACGAGACGCGCAAGGCAGCCCTTGATGAAGCCAGGGCCGGCGACGACGCCGAGGTCAAGCAGCTCGACGCCTTGCTGGCAAGGCCGCTGGTCGCGTTTTCCGGCAAGGACCTGGCCGGCAGCTGGCAGTGCCGCACCATCAAGGCCGGCGGACTGAGCCCGCTCGTCATCTATGGCTGGTTCAAGTGCAAGGTGAGCGACGATGGTTCGGGCTGGATGCTGGAAAAACGCACCGGTTCGCAACGCACCAAGGGCCGTTTCTTCGACGACGGCGAAAAGCGCGCGATCTATCTCGGCTCCTTCTTTGTCAACAACGATCCCGCAAAACCCTATGGCAGCGGCCCGCAAAGCGACCAGGTCGGCTATGCCTTTCGCAACAGCGCCAACGAATGGCGCATCGAGTTCCCGGCCCCCTATCACGAATCGAAGCTCGACATCCTTGAGCTCAGGCGCTGAGCCCGCTGCCCTGATACCCAGGCCGATGATCAGGGTGAACCCGGCGGTCCAAAGCGAACCCACGCGCTGGTGGTGAAGTCCTGACGCTTGGTACACACGTAGAAGGACGCGAGACGACCCCTTGCGGACCATCCCTGATGAGAGGTCAAGGGAACGTCGTGACCCTTTCGCGACCTTGGCGCGGGCGTGGTTTAAGGACAGCTGTGGGGATCTGCCGTTCGTTCCAGCGATCTGAAATTCGGCAGGGTTCAAAGACCGGACGGTTGATCCGCCTACCTCGCTAATACGCCGGCCGCTAGAAGCCCGTCGGCCACAACTTCCATGACGTTGCATAGGACCCCAGTTGTGTAAGACTGCCGGACTGTTGCCGAAGGAGCCCTCCGGCGTCTCCACCGCGGAAGTGGGACATGGACATTGAGGAGTGGCTGCGCAGCTTAGGGCTGCAGCAATACGGCACGGCCTTTCGTGAGAACAACGTCGAGGCCGAAGTGCTCCTGCGGCTGACGGCCGAGGATCTCAAGGACATCGGCGTCAGTTCGGTAGGGCACCGCCGGAAGCTTTTGGAGGCTATTGCCGAGTTGCGGGAAAGTTCCTCTGCAATCTCAGCTGAAGGTGTCAAAGCCTTGACTCAAGTCGCCGAACTTGCGTCGGCACCGGCGTCCCCAACCGGTGCCGAGCGGCGGCAACTGACCGTGATGTTCGCTGATCTGGTCGGCTCCACCGCGATTTCGGCTCGGGTCGATCCCGAGGAGATGAGTGAGATCATCCGAGGCTACCAGAATTGTTGCGCAGGCGAGATTACCCGCTTCGAGGGACACATTGCGAAATTCATGGGCGATGGTGTGCTGGCATATTTCGGCTGGCCACGAGCGCATGAAGATGATGCCGAGCGGGCGGTGCGCGCAGGCTTGGCGGTTGCCAGTTCAGTGGCGCAACTGCGGGCGCCGGATGGCAAGCCGCTTGCGGGCCGGGTGGGGATCGCGACGGGTCTCGTGGTGGTCGGTGAGCTTGTCGGCGACAAGGAAGCGCGCGAGCGGGCGGTGGTCGGCGAGACGCCGACCTTGGCCTCGCGACTGCAGGACTTGGCCCGGCCGGGCAGCGTAATTGTCGCCGAGAGCACAAGACATCTGCTGGGCGATCTGTTCGAGTTGGAGGATCTGGGACCACAGGTTCTGAAGGGCTTCGAGACGGCCTTGAAAGCCTATTCCGTCAGAGGCGAGGGCCGGGCCGAAAGCCGCTTCGAGGCATTCCACACCGGCGCGCTGACGAAGCTCGTTGGCCGCGAGCAGGAGCTGGCTCTGCTTCTGGAACGCTGGTCGCGGGCGGAGGAAGATGAAGGACAGGTGATCCTCCTCTCCGGGGAGCCGGGGATTGGCAAGTCGCGCATTGTGCGCGCCTTGCGCGAGCACTTGGCCAACGAATCGTACATCCCGCTCAGCAATTACTGCTCGCCGTACCACACCAACAGTGCGCTTTATCCGGTGGTCGGACTTTTGGAGCGGGCGGCGCATTTCGACCGTGATGACACCGCCGAGATGAAGCTCGATAAACTTGAAACTCTGCTCGCTCGGGGCGGCGAGCAGGACCGGGAGGCGGCGCAAGTACTGGCCGCTCTGCTTGCGATCCCAACCGAAACACGCTACCCACCAATCGATCTGCCGCCACAGCGCATCAAGCAACGCACGCTGGAAATCTTGGTCGAGCAGCTCGCCGGCCTAGCCAAGCAGAAGCCTGTGTTGGCCGTATACGAGGATGTGCATTGGATCGACCCTTCGACACTAGAGCTGCTGGGCCTGGTAATTGAGCGGGTCCAGCGTCTGCCGGCACTGGTTCTGATCACCTTCCGGCCGGAATTCAGCCCACCCTGGACCAGCCATGCCCATGTGACCCAGCTCTCGCTTTCTCGTCTCACGCGACGGCACGGCGCAGCCGTGGCTCTCCGCGTCACACGCGGCAAGGCGCTACCGCGCGAGGTTCTGGACCAGATCATGGCGCGAACTGACGGGGTTCCGCTATTCGTTGAGGAACTGACCAAGACAGTCCTGGAGTCAGGCCTTTTGCGGGACGTCGGCAATCATTTCGAGTTGACCGGAACTCTCCCGCCGCTGGCAATCCCGGCTACGCTGCACGACTCGCTAATGGCTCGCCTCGATCACCTGGCGCCGGTCAAGGAGGTGGCGCAGATCGGGGCTGTAATCGGCCGCGAATTCTCGCACGATCTGCTGGCCGCCGTGGCGCCGCACGACGAAGGCAAACTGCAGGACGCTTTGGCCCAGCTCTGCAGATCCGAGTTGATCTATTGCCGCGGTGCGCCGCCGGAAGCGACCTACAGCTTCAAGCATGCGCTTGTGCAGGATGCGGCGTATTCCAGCCTTCTCAAAACTCGGCGGCAGCAGATGCACGCGCGCATCGCCGCGGCTCTCGAAGAGCGTGTGGCAGCGGGTTCCGAGGCTTTGCCGGAGATCATTGCCCATCACTGCACCGAGGCAGGCCTTATCGAGCGGGCAGTCAGCTACTGGTGGCAAGCCGCGCAATCGGCGATCCAGCGCTCTGCAATTTTGGAGTCGATCGCGCACCTGGAAAATGGGCTAAGACTTGTCCGCACGCTACCTGACACTCAGGAGCGCGTCCGCCTGGAGCTGGATATGCAGGTTGCGTTGGGCACCGCCTTTATGGCGGCCAAAGGTTGGTCGTCGCCGGCCACCGCAGCGGCGTTCGCGCGAGCCGAGGAGTTGTGCGAGCGAGTGGACGACATCACTCTGCGCAGCGTGGCCGATTACGGCCGGTATCTCGTCTACCTCCTACGTGGTCAACTCGATGCTGCGCTGGCAACGACGACATCGATGCTGCGCAGGGCCGAATGCGACTGCGATCGGGCCACAATCATGATCGCACACCGGTGCGTCGGCATCACGTCGGTGCACCGGGGAGATTTTGATGCCGGACGCAAGCATATGGAGGCGTCGTTGGCGCTGTACGATCCGAACGAGCACGCTGCGCTTGCCTATCGATTCGCCTATGATCCCCGTATCGCAAACCTTTGCTATATCGCCCACGCGCTGCTGCACCTCGGTTATCCCGATCAAGCATTCGAGAAATACACCGAGTTGTTACAGGCTATAAGGCACCACCGGCACAGCCCATCCGCGGCGTTCGGCCTGTTCCAATCGGCCCTGTTTTGCACTTATTCGAGAGATCTCGGCGCGTATAAGCGCGACAGCAACTTTGGTGCGGATGAGGCCATTGTCGATGAACTGATCTCAATCAGTACGGAGCACGGTTTCTCACTTTGGCGTACAGCAGGGGTCATTCTCAAGGGTTGGGTTCTGATCCAGGCGGGTGAGTCGGATAGCGGTCTTGCTCAAATGCGTGACGGCATAGTCGAATGGCGTGGGCACGACGCTAAGCTTTTTGTGCCACGCTGGCTGCTCATGCTCGCCAGCGCCCTCAGCAGGCTTGGCAACCCACGCGCGGCACTCGACAGGATCGAGGAAGGGCTCGCATTGATCACCGAGACCAACGAGCGGTGGAACGAGACTGAGTTGCACCTCCGCAAGGGCGAACTGCTCCTGGACTTGAAGGCGGACGAGAAGGCCGAGGCTTCCTTCCTGCACGCGCTTACCGTGGCCCAACATCAACGCGCCAAGCTTTGGGAGCTGCGAGCCGCCACATCTCTTGCCCGACTCTGGGTCCAGGGAAGCGAGCGGCAAAGGGCCCACGACCTTCTCGCACCGGTTTGCGGCTGGTTCACAGAGGGCTTCGCGTCGCCGGACATCAAGGAAGCGAGGACGTTCCTCGATCTAGTAGAATCCTGATCTGCCGTTTTGGACAATCTGCTGCAGTCAACAATCTCAGGGAGGAGATGATGACGTTCCATTCACTCAGGACACGGGAAAAATTACACCCAGCTCGGATTTCGGCGGCGGTGCTGATCGCAATCACCTTGTCTGCCTTCGCGGTCGCTGCGGCGGAAGCGGCAAATGCAGCGGAAGCGGCAAAGAGATTCTTCGACGCTTACCGCGATCGGAAGGTAGACGCCATGACCACTCTTTTTACCGAGAATGCCACGTTCGTCTACGTGCCTTTCGGTGACGCTGGTTCCGGCAATGTCCTCAAAGATGGCGTGCCGTCTGGCGGACGCTGATCGATGCTTTCCCTGACCTGCGCAACGAGCTTAACACAATCTGGGAGGACAAGAGCGGTGACGTTGCCTTCGTGGATGTTCACATCGGCGGAAAGCAGACTAAGGACGTGTTTGGAATCACGAACAAAGGCAAGGAGTATTGGTTGCGCCATCTGTTCATTCTGGAAACTAACGAGGAAGGCCGGATCATCAAGATCACGAGCTTTTGGGACAACGCTACTTGGTACACTCAGCTCGGCAAGACCAGCCTAGAGTGATCGCGAGTCGCGCTCTATTGCGCTCGAATGAGCCACATAACGACCCGGCCGAAACGGCGCGATTCATCCAACCCCAGGAAGCCGCGCCGGGTCGCTCGTCCCGAAGTAGCGCGTCAAGTCCAATCACTAGATGTCTGGATTGAGTGCGGATAACGATTTCGCAAGTGAGACCACGAAGGTCTGGTATGGCGCTGCCTGTGCGTTCCAATCGGCGACACGGACGGCAGTTAACCGCCCATCGCTGCAATTCGATTTGGGTATCAACCGTTAGATTTTAGCGACTAGCACTATGTCTTTGCGGGCGCCGCGCCGCGGCCTGCCTTGGAAACAATGGTACCATCCGACGATCTCGTTCCATCGCTGGACCGGTGCAAAAACCGGCGTCTGGCAACGAGCGCCGATTTACCGGACAGCGCCCTGGCGATAAGCTTGGCACTTATGAGCGAAATCGACCACCGCACCATCATCGCCAGCCTTTCGGTCGAGGATCGTCGCGACCTCACCGCCAAACTGGACAGGCCCGGGATTGTCCGGCTGGCCGTTCACGGCGGGCTGGTTGTCGTGCTGGGTGCGCTGATCGCCGCCCGCATTCCGTTCTGGCCGGTTCTCGTGCTGCCGCAGGGAATCTTGGTCGTCTTTTTCTTCACGCTGTTGCATGAGACGATCCACGAAACGGCCTTCAGGACGCCGTGGCTCAATCGCGCCATCGCCACTGTCACCGGCTTCCTGATCCTGCTGCCGCCGGCATGGTTCCGTTATTTCCATTTCGCGCACCACCGTCACACGCACGATCCGGACAATGACCCCGAACTGATGGCTCCGAAACCGGAGACCATCGGCCAGTATGTGCGCTATCTCTCCGGAATCCCCTATTGGAGCGGCATGGCGCGCGTGATCGTCGTCAACGCCGCCGGCCGCAACCGCGACGGCTTCGTGCCGGACAAGGGCCGCGACAAGGTGATTTCGCAAGCGCGTTGGTTTCTGATCGCCTATGCGGTGCTGCTGGCAGTCTCCCTGGCCGTGCAGTCGGCGCTGCTGTTGTGGGTCTGGATTGTGCCGGTGCTCGTCGGTCAGCCGTTTTTGCGGGCCTATCTGTTGGCCGAGCACGCGCTCTGCCCGCATGTCGCCAACATGCTCGAAAACACCCGCACCACCTTTACCACAAGGCTGGTACGCTTCGTGGCGTGGAACATGCCTTACCACTCCGAGCACCATGCTTATCCGGCCGTTCCCTTTCACCGCCTGCCGCGTTTCCACCAAATTGTCGCCGAACATCTGCGCACGACCGAGCGAGGCTATATCCGCTTCCACAGGAAGCTAGTCGGCAGCTTCGATCGTCGCGCCGGCTGATCAAAACCAGGCCAAGCATCGAATATGTTCGCGTTTCCGTTGCGGCTGCCAATTGCGTCGCTTTTGAATGCGCGCGCGTCGTCCCATAACAAGCAGCCCGACAGCGCTTCCGGCAATGCTCGCACTCACTACAGCGCCGCGCATCCTATTGGACGCGCAATGGACGCTGTAGCACTTTAAGTCGGCGCATGATCCTTTCCAAAATCGATGCCGATTTTCGGGGTCATGCGCGAGGAGTAGGAAATTCATGGCCGATCTGATCGTCGTCTACTGGCGCGACATCCCCGCCCAGGTCATCGTCAAGAAGGGCCGGCAGAACGCCAAGCGCGAACTGCCGCTGCGCTTTACCGAGGCGATCGACATGTGCGCGATGCGCACCGGCGCCGGCGGCACCGACGACTACCTTGCCGAATGGCGCAAGGCCGACCCCATGCCGGTCAGCGACGATCTTGAAGGCGAGGCGGAAAAAGCCTTTCAGGACATCGACGCGAAATACGACCGCGAGCGGCTGGTCGCTCTGGTCAAGGCGGGCGGAAAAGAAGATGTCTGAAACGACCCCGGCGATTACCCAGGCCACTCTGGTCAAGAAGGCAGCGCCGAAATCCGACTACAAGCCGGCCGACGTGTCGCCGCAGCGGCGCGTGCAGCGCTCCTTCGCTGTCAGGCTGTGGTCCGTCCGCCACTCGCGACTGCTCGAATGGTTCTACGCCAGGTTCTCCGACATGTTTTTGCTCCTCCATCCGCTGTGGAAGCGCATCGGTTACGGCCGCGTCGAAGGTCCGATCAAATTCGTCGAAAAACGCGTCAAGGGTTTTATGTTCGACTGCCGCATGTGCGGCCAGTGCGTCCTTTCTTCTACCGGCATGTCGTGCCCGATGAATTGCCCCAAGCAATTGCGCAACGGCCCTTGCGGCGGTGTGCGCGCCAACGGCAATTGCGAGGTCGAGCCTGATATGCCGTGCGTCTGGGTCAAGGCCTGGGAAGGTTCACGCAATATGGTGCATGGCGACAAGATCCTCGACGTGCAGAAGCCGGTCGACCAGTCGCTGCGCGAGACCTCGGCATGGCTGCGGGTGACCGCACAGGCCGCCGCCGCCCGCGAAGCCGCGCGCAACGTTCCAAAACCTGGGGCACCGGCATGATCGGCCGCCAGCCCGACGAGAACCCGGCCGGCATCCATCTGCCGCTCGACCCCCTGCCCGGCCACACCTCGCGCGGCCGGCTGGAGCGCGTCCTGAGGCGCGGCGAATTCGCGGTGACCACCGAGCTCAACCCGCCGGACAGCGCCGATCCGGAAGACGTCTACAACCGCGCCAAAATCTTCGACGGCTGGGTCGACGCCATCAACGCCGTCGACGCCTCGGGCGCCAACTGCCACATGTCGTCGGTCGGCATCTGTGCGCTGCTGACCCGCATGGGTTATGCCCCGATCATGCAGATCGCCTGCCGCGACAGGAACCGCATCGCCATCCAGGGCGACGTGCTGGGCGGGGCGGCGATGGGCGTCGCCAACATGCTGTGCCTGACCGGCGACGGCGTGCAGGCCGGCGACCAGCCAGGCGCCAAGCCGGTATTCGATCTCGACTGCATGTCACTGCTGGAAACCTGCCGCATCATGCGCGACAATGGCAAGTTCCTGTCCGGCCGCAAGCTGACGACGCCGCCGCAGCTTTTCCTCGGCGCGGCGATCAACCCTTTCGCGCCGCCGATCGATTTCCGCCCCTACCGGCTGGGCAAGAAAATCGCCGCCGGCGCGCAATTCGTGCAGAGCCAGTACTGCTTCGACGTGCCGATGTTCCGCACCTACATGCAGCAGGTCCGCGATCTCGGTTTTACGGAAAAATGCTTCATCCTGTGCGGCGTCGGACCGCTGGCCTCGGCCAAGACCGCCAAATGGATCCGCTCAAACGTGCCGGGCATTCATATCCCCGATTCGATCGTCAAGCGGCTGGAAGGCGCCCAGGACCAGAAGAAGGAAGGCAAGCAGCTCTGCATCGATATCATCAACGAGGTGAAAGAAATTCCCGGCGTCTGCGGCGTCCATGTGATGGCCTATCGCCAGGAGGAATATGTCGCCGAGATCGTCGATGAATCGGGCGTGCTGAAGGGGCGCCAGCCCTGGAAACGCGAAATCCGCCGCGACGATCAGCTCGTCGCCGACCGGCTCGACCACATTTTGCACGACGAGATCACCGAAACGCAGGTCGACATGGTCAAGACCGCGCATTGATGGCGCGGACGCCACCATTCGCTTGATCGAAAACAGAAACGATATAAAGAAGTCTTTATATCACGAGGGAGAGATTGCATGACCCGGACGATCGTCGCCTCGGCGACACGAGAAATCATCATCGGCTTCGACCAGCCCTTCTGCGTGATCGGTGAGCGCATCAATCCAACCGGGCGCAAGAAGCTCGCGGCCGAGATGATCGCAGGCAATTTCGATACCGTCATCAGGGACGCGCTGGAACAGGCCGCCTGCGGCGCGACCATGCTCGACGTCAATGCCGGCGTCACCTCGGTCAACCCGAACGAGACAGAACCCGGCCTGCTGGTGCAGACGCTGGAAATCGTGCAGGGGCTGGTCGACCTGCCGCTGTCGATCGACAGTTCGGTGACCGCGGCGATCGAGGCGGCGCTCAGGGTCGCCAAGGGCCGTCCGCTGGTCAACTCCGTCACCGGCGAGGAAGAAAAGCTCGAAGCCATCCTGCCGCTGGTCAAGAAATACAATGTCCCGGTGGTTGCCATCTCCAACGACGAGACAGGCATTTCGATGGATCCGGATGTGCGCTTCGCCGTCGCCAAGAAGATCGTCGAGCGCTGCGCCGATTTCGGCATTCCGGCGCATGACGTGGTCGTCGACCCGCTGGTCATGCCGATCGGCGCGCTCGGCGACGCCGGCCGCCAGGTCTTTGCCCTGCTGCGCCGGCTGCGTGAAGAGCTCAAGGTCAACACCACCTGCGGCCTGTCAAACATCTCGTTCGGCCTGCCGCACCGCCACGGCATCAATGCTGCCTTCATCCCGATGGTGATCGGCGCCGGCATGACCTCGGCGATCATGAACCCGGTGCGTCCGCAAGAGATGGAAGCGGTGCGCGGCGCCAATGTGCTGAATGGCACCGACGAGAACTGCACCAACTGGATCAGGACCTACAAGGACTACAAGCCGGCCGAAGGCGGCCAGGCGATCGCGGCGCCCACGCAAGTCAATGCGCCGGGCGAAGGCAATGGCAATGGCGGTCGCCGGCGCGGGGGTCGTGAAGCCCGTATGGCCCGAGGATAAGCGCGCAATCGTGAACTCTCCTGCCAACATCACCGATCCACTCGTGCTGTTCATGCCGTCCGGCAAGCGCGGGCGGTTTCCGGTCGGCACGCCGGTGCTCGATGCCGCACGCCAGCTCGGCGTCTATGTCGAGAGCGTGTGCGGTGGACGCGCCACCTGCGGGCGCTGCCAGGTCGAGGTGCAGGAAGGCAATTTCGCCAAGCACAAGATCGTCTCTTCCAACGACCACATCTCGCCCAAGGGCGCCAAGGAGGAACGCTACGAACGCGTGCGCGGCCTTCCCGAACGGCGCCGCCTGTCCTGCTCGGCGCAGATCCTCGGCGATCTCGTCGTGGATGTGCCGCAGGACACGGTCATCAACGCCCAGACCATTCGCAAGGATGCCGACACCAGGGTCATTGCCCGCGATTCGGCAATCCACATGTGCTATGTCGAGATCGAAGAGCCCGACATGCACAATCCATCAGGCGATCTCGATCGCCTGAAGATCGCGCTGATGAAGGACTGGGGGCTCAACAGCCTCGATTTCGATTTCCATCTGCTGCCGCAGGTGCAAGGCATCCTGCGCAAAGGCAACTGGACCGCGACCGCCGCCATCCACAAGGATGCCGACAGCGAGACCGCGCGGGTCATCTCGTTGTGGCCCGGCCTCAAGAACGAGGCCTACGGGCTTGCCTGCGATATCGGCTCGACCACCATCGCCATGCATCTGGTGTCGCTGCTGTCGGGCCGCGTCGCCGCCTCGTCAGGCACGTCGAACCCGCAGATCCGCTTCGGCGAGGATCTGATGAGCCGCGTTTCCTATGTGATGATGAACCCGGACGGCCGCGAAGGCATGACGGTCGCGGTGCGCGAGGCGATCTCGGGTCTCGTCGACAAGGTTTGCGCGGAAGGCAACGTCCAGCGCAACGACATCCTGGATTGCGTCTTCGTCGGCAATCCGATCATGCACCATCTGTTCCTCGGCATCGACCCGACCGAACTCGGCGGCGCGCCCTTCGCGCTGGCCGTCTCGGGCGCCGTGCACATCAAGGCGTCGGATATCGGCCTGAAGCTCAACCAGGGCGCCAGGCTCTACATGCTGCCTTGCATCGCCGGCCATGTCGGCGCCGACGCGGCTGCGGTGACGCTGTCGGAAGGCCCGCACCGCCAGGACGAGATGATGCTGATCGTCGATGTCGGCACCAATGCCGAGATCGTGCTCGGCAATCGCCAGCGGGTCGTGGCGGCCTCCTCGCCCACCGGTCCGGCCTTCGAGGGCGCGGAAATCTCCGGCGGCCAGCGCGCTGCGCCCGGCGCCATCGAGCGCGTCCGCATCGATCCCGACACGCTGGAGCCGAAATACCGCGTCATCGGCTCGGAACTGTGGTCCGACGAGCCCGGCTTCCTCGACAGCGTCCAGGCAACCGGCGTCACCGGCATCTGCGGCTCCGGCATCATCGAGGTGGTCGCCGAGATGTACCTGGCCGGCATCATCTCCGAGGACGGCGTCGTCGACGGTGGGCTCTGCGCCCGCTCGCCGCGCGTCACCGCCAATGGCCGCACCTTCTCCTACGTGCTGAAGGACGGCGAGCCGAGGATCACCATCACCCAGACCGACGTGCGCGCCATCCAACTCGCCAAGGCGGCCCTCTACGCCGGCACCAAGCTGTTGATGGAAAAGCAGCACACCGATCATGTCGACCGCATCCACTTCGCCGGTGCCTTCGGCTCCTTTATCGATCCGAAATACGCCATGGTGCTGGGACTGATTCCCGACTGCGATCTCGATAAGGTCTCGGCCGTCGGCAACGCCGCCGGTGCCGGTGCGCGCATGGCGCTGCTCAATCGCGGCTATCGCCGCGAGATCGAGGAAACAGTGAGCCGGATCGAGAAGATCGAGACGGCGCTGGAGCCGAGATTCCAGGAGCATTTCGTCTATGCCATGGCGCTGCCGAACAAGATCGACCCGTTCCCGAAACTATCGGCGGCGGTGAAGCTGCCGCCGCGCAAGACCGTGAGCGAGGACGGCATTGCCGGCGATGCCGCCCCACGGCGTCGTTCGCGCGAAGGCCACGCCGCCCGACGCGGCCGGGGGTAGCATCCCGCTGCTATAGGCTGCACTCACCCTCATTCTCATTTGCATGCATATGTTTCCGGATCAGCCCAAACAGAAACAAGGCGCTGTTTTCGCGAAATCCACCCGATACACACGCGGCGCATTTAACCGGCATCGAACGGCAGGCAGGAAATAACTTTCAGCCGCCGCAGCACTCCAAGGGAGATGAAGATGTCGATGTTCGAAAGCCTCGGCCGCTTTGGTACGGCTATCAAGCATGCGCACAACAGGAACAGGTCGGTCCGGGCCATGAACAGCCTGCCGCCCGAAATTCAGAAGGATATCGGCTGGCCCGTGTCGCCGCGCAACGACCCGCAGGTCACCTTCTCGGCCCTGCATCTGGGTTCGGCGCGCTGATGACCTTCGCCGACAAATGCAAGCTGCTGGCCAAGCGCCGGAACCGTCATCCGGCTCCGGCAGCAAGCGACCGTCGGCTGCGCGCCGTACTGCTGCCCAGGCGCTGAGCGATGCTGCGCTGGCCTTGATTGCCAGCCAGATCACAGGGCCGTGTTGAGACCGCGCAAATCTTGACATTCTGGGCGAAGGCACGATCTTCGATTGCGAGGGGTTCTCTTAGTCGGCTCAGCCGAAGTCCGTGTGTCCGCATGCCCAGTATCAAAAGCCACGTCGTTTCCTTCGTGCTCAGGTATAGCCGCAAGAAAGCCTTTTCCAGCCCGGAAAACCTGCAGCGCTGGATCGCCTATGCCCGCAAGACGGAGAACCATCAGCCGCCCGCATCGCTGCATCAGCGTTTCGAGATCGCGACGCGCAGCGTGGACGGCTTTCCCGTGTACGAGATCGCGCCGAAGACCGGCGAGAGAAAGCGGATCCTCTACCTGCATGGCGGCGCCTATGTCTTTCAAATCACGTCTTATCACTGGGGACTGATCGCCGATATGGCCGATCGGCTGGGCTTCGGCATCACCGTGCCGATCTATCCCATTGCTCCCGAACACGATTTCCACGCCATGTTCGGCATGGTCGGCAAGGTCTACCGTCAGATGCTCGACGAAACGGAAGCGCAGGACATCGTGTTCATTGGCGATTCCGCCGGCGGCAACATGGCCGTGGTGCTGACCATGATGGCCGCGGAAGCCGACCTGCCATTGCCGTCGCGCCATGTGCTGATTTCGCCCGGGCTCGATCTGTCGCTCGCCAACCCCGAAGTGTTCGAGGCGGAACGCTACGATCCGTGGCTGGGAATTCCTGGCGGGCTGGAGGCAGTCCGGCTCTACAGTGCCGGCATAGATCCCAGCGACTGGCGCATCAGTCCGCTTTACGGTGACCTCTCGGTGTTGCCGAAAACGCTGCTTTTGACCGGTTCGCGCGACATGCTGACCCCCGACAATCTGATCTTCGCGCAAAAGGCCCGTGCCGCCGGTGTCGCGATAGAGGTTGTGCACGAGCAAGGCATGTTCCATGCTTGGCCGCTGATCGACATGCCAGAAGCGCGGCGCGCGCGGGACAGCATCGTGACGTTTTTAGCCAGCGACACCGAAAGCTATCATGCCAATGCCGGCGAATTGGCACTGCAAAGGACAGGTCGTGAAGTCTCCACTCACAACCTGTCTGCGCCGTCGAAGTCCTGAAATCAAAACTTTCCGGTTTCTTTGAACACTTCGAAGGTCGCGCGGATGTGATCGGCAACGGCTTTCACTGGCGCGCTGGCGTCCGGCGCCACGACCATGGCCAGATTGTAGGTGCCGATGTCGGGCATGCCGTCCTTCGGGCAAAGCTCGACCATGTCGCTGCCGAGGAACGATTTCGGCAGCGGCGCCACCGCGAGGTCGGACATGATTGCGGCGCGCTGGCCGGCGGTGTGCGCACTCATATAGGCGACGCGGTAGTTGCGGCCCTCACGCCCAAGCGCCTCGAGGGCGCCTGCCCGCCAGGCGCAGCCCTCTTCCCACAATGACACCGGCAGCGGTTCGCGCAGATGCGCGCAGCCGCCCTTGGCGCCGGCCCAGACGATCGGTTCGGTGAGCAGCACTTCGGCGCCGAGCGCGCTGGTCTTGTAGGAATTGGTGAGAAGCGTGATGTCGAGCGCCCGGTCGTCCATGCGCCGACGCAGATTGACGCTCTGGTCGATGGTCACGTCGACGGCGATCGAAGGATGCGACTGTGCAAAACGCTTCAGCACATGCGGCAGCACGCGCTCGCCATAGTCATCAGGCGAGCCGAGCCGCACCACCCCGACAATGTCGGGGATGATGAACTTCGACACCACCTCGCGGTTGATCGACAACAGCCGGCGAGCGTAGCCGAGCAGCATCTCGCCATCCGTGGTCAGCGTCACCGAGCGCGCGTCGCGCGCAAACACCGAGCGGCCGAGAATGTCCTCCAGCTTCTTGATCTGCATGGAGACGGCCGACGGCGTGCGGAAGACAGCACTGGCAGCGGTGGTGAAACTGCCGGTCTCGGCGATCGCCACAAAAGTGCGCAAGACGTCGAGATCGAGCAGCGGCAACGGATGATTGAGTGGGGCGTTCATCGGGATCGACCTTCAATTTTTCTGATGCAAACTATCATTCCATTTCGTTTGATTGAACATCATTTTGGGAGGATAGTCAACTCCATCGAAGGCGGACGGCAATGACACTGATCTGCAATCGACACGAAATGAAGCTGAAACAAACCGGGTGTAGCGCTTGGTCCGCCGAGCGACCGGCACCCCGGCCCAAACTTAAAGGAGAAGTAAAAATGTCTATCCTGTCATCCATCGGCCGCATCGCGGCCGAATTCAGCGCGGCCCGCGCCCGCTACCAGACCGAACGCGCCATCCACTCTCTGCCGATCGAACTGCAGAAGGATATCGGCTGGCCTGAAGCCGCCGACACCAAGACCGGCACTCGCCACGGCGTTGGATCCTGGGCTGGCGGAGCAAAATAGATCGTGTGTATCAAAAGCTGAAGGCCTGCCGCACAGACCATGTCCGGCAGGCCTTTTTATTTGCAGCCATTTCCGAGCCATCCCGTCGTTGCATGGTGCCTATGACCGGGCCGCATAGCAGCTCAAATTTTGAACTAACGCCTTGTAAGTGATCATTAATCTGGCGGAATGCCCAAATACGTCGCATGCCGTGTCGCTTTTCCTATCAAGTGCTTCGCTTTTGCGATTTAGTTTCCCTTCACGTAAGCCTATATCAGCGCCAGCCAACGAGCTGCCCCACTCCATCACGCGAAGGCGACCCGTCTGAGCAACCGAATGGAGATGATGATGAAGCTTTTTGCCCGCCTTTTTGCTCGCCGTGAAATGAGCCTGACGACCGCGCTCGAGCGCCAGCGCCTTGCCAACACCATGCCGGGCCAGACCGGCGCCGTGGCCGCCGCACGCCTCGGCTTCGTCGCCTGATCTGCCAAGCTCGCAAGCAGCGCTCGCTGCTGCTTTGAAGTTGATCACAGCGCCGCTTCGGTTCGCCGAGGCGGCGTGCCTGGTCATGCCCCGACCACATGCGGCCTATGCTTAATCCGGCAGCATGTCGGGTCCGCCATCGCATAGCGATTGCCCATTTGCGACCCATGTCGCAAATAAAGTCTTTCCGTTGCCGCCTAGCCGATTGACAGGAAAAGTTTTTCCTGATGTCGCTATGCTGATCGCGACATCCTGTTCGCGCCATTGCAGCGTGAGGGTTACCCTGTGAACGTCGTAAATCATCCGATCAGGCGATCGTTTGTATTCTTCCTGGTCCCCGATTTTACCATGATCGCCTTTGCAACGGCGCTCGATCCGTTGCGGTCGGCCAACCGGATGCTCGGCTACGAGGCCTACCGCTGGCGGCTCGCCAGCATCGACGGCAAGCCAGTGCGCGCCTCGAACGGCGTCGAATGCGCCGTCGACACCTCGCTGGAGGACGAACGCAAGAAGATGTCCGGCTCCGAACGGCCGAACATGGCGGTCGTTTGCAGCGGCATCAATGTCGAGCGCTACCAGAACAAATCGGCCTTCGCCTGGCTGCGCGAGGAATACAATCGCGGCGTCGCCATCGGCGGCCTGTGCACCGGCGCTCATATACTGGCCGCCGCCGGCCTGTTGTCCAACAAGCGCTGCGCCATTCATTGGGAGAACCTGCCGGGCTTCTCCGAAGCCTTCCCGAAGGCCAATGTCTTTGCCGACCTCTTCGAGATCGACCAGAACATCTACACCTGTGCCGGCGGCACAGCAGCGCTCGATATGATGCTGAAGCTGATCGGCGACGATTTCGACGACAATCTGGTTAACCGGGTCTGCGAGCAGGTCTTGACTGACCGCGTGCGTAGCCCGACCGATCGCCAGCGCCTGCCGCTGCGCGCACGCCTTGGCGTGCAGAACTCCAAGGTGCTGACCATCATCGAATTGATGGAATCAAACCTGTCCGAGCCGCTGTCGTTGATCGAGATCGCCGACCATGTCGACCTGTCACGCCGGCAGATCGAGCGCCTGTTCCGCACCGAAATGGGACGATCCCCTGCCCGCTACTATCTGGAGATCCGCCTCGACCGGGCCCGGCACTTGCTGATCCAATCATCGCTGCCGGTGGTCGAAGTGGCGGTCGCTTGCGGCTTCGTCTCCGCCTCGCATTTCTCCAAATGCTACCGCGAACTCTATGCGCGCTCGCCGCAGCAGGAGCGCGTCGATCGCAAGCAGTTGCTGGCCGCGTAGACAAGGCAACATCTTGCACGCGTACCTCTGGCGGACGGCGATTGAAGTCTAGCGGGTGTCGAACATCCAGCTTCGGTCGCGCCACATCTTCTCGCCGACCTGGCAGTCGGTGGCCAGCTTGTCCTGCGCCAGCACCACCGGCGGATGCGCCGCTTCTTCCGCCGCCCATTGCGGTGAGGCAGCCCCGGCAAGCTCAAGCACCAGCTTGCGGCGGATCGCTTCGGGAAACTGCGTCCACTCATTGACCGGGATCATGAACGCCCCGGGCCCGCCGATGACGCAGTCGGTGTAATAGCGGTCGAGATAGTTGACGTCGTAGACGCTGGTGAAGCCGCCCCGGGTCATCAGCGGCAGGCCGTTGATGGTAATGCCTTGCCTGACCAGTTCGTCACGGATGATGTCGACGGGAGCACCTTGATTGTTGGGGCCATCGCCTGAAATGTCGATGACGCGCTTGACGCCCTGGAAGCCGCTCTCGGCGAAGAGATCGCTGCTGAATTGCAAGGCTCCGGAAATCGAGGTGCGCCGGGCGCTGTTGGGCGCATGGGCGGAGAGCTGTTCGACCACCCGCTCGGCGTCGGCACGATTGGCGATCACCGTCCACGGCACGATGATGTGCTGCCAGGTCGTGCCGGCCCATTCGACATAGGTGACGGCAATCTTGCCGTAGGCGCCGTCGGCGATGGCCTGCAGGACCGTGTCATGCGTCAGTGCCGCGACATAGCCGCGACGCTGGATTTCGAGTTCGGCCGGCGACATCGACAGCGAAACGTCGACCGCCAGCACCAGTTCGACGTCGACGGGTTCGGCAGCGCGGGAGTCCGGCGCCTGGACGAGCATCAGCACCAGCGCGGCGGCGCCTGAGAGGAGATGTCCTGCGCGAGGAAAAGCAGACATGCCGCAAGGTAAGCGAAAATCGTCACGCCACAAAGCGAAAAGCCGGGCGCCGGGCCAATGCATGTCGTCCAAAAGCATGCCCTGGGTCACGACTTGCATAAAAACGAGAACTTAAGGCGCGGCGCATGACCCCACAAAACGTGACGCGCCTTAAGTCCTTGCATTCACATTTTTGCGAGTCCGCCCCTCACCTCTATTGTGGGAGGCTCAGCTTCGTGGCTTGAGGTTCTCCGGGTCGTAGAGCGGCCTGTAGCCGACGGCGGCCACTTCGACCGGGTATGTCTCGCCGAAATATTCGACATCCAGCTTGCGGCCCTCCTGGCAATACGTCCACGGCAGATAGGCGAGCGCAATGTTCTTGCCGATGGTCGGGCCGTAGGCGACCGAGGTCGTAAAGGATCGGCGGCCGAGTTCGTCGACCAGCGTTTCACCCGTCTGCGGGTCCATCACCGGCAGCGTGCCGACGGGATAGCGGGCCACGCCGTTGGAATCGAAATTATCCGTCATGACAAGTGTGCAGAGCATGGCCGGCTGATGCGCGCGGGCGCGATAGTCCAGATGCTTTGCCTTGCCGCTGAAATCGGCCTCCTTGACCTTTGGGCGGGCAAGATCGGCCTCCAGCAGATTGTACTCGGTCAAAAGATCCGCATTCTGCAGGCGCAGGCTCTTCTCCATGCGGCGGCTGTTGGCATAGGTCTCGACGCCAAAAGCCATCACGCCGGTCGAACGCAAAGCATCCCATACGGCCAGGCCGTCTTCGTATCGCATATGCAGTTCCCAGCCCTGCTCGCCGACATAGGAGATGCGAAAAGCGGTCACGTCCTTGCCGGCGATCCTGACAGGCTTGATTGCGGCAAAGGCAAAGTTCTCCGGCGTCAGGCCATCCGGGTCCTCGACGACCTTCTGCAAGGTCGAGCGCGCGTTCGGACCCCAGATACCGACGGTCACGTATTTTTCGGTCATGTCGGTGATGGCGACATCGAACCCTTTGTCTTCTGCCGTCCGCCGCATGTAGTGGAAGTCGCGCGGGCCGGCATCTGCGCCGTCGATGACGCGGCAGCGGTCGGCCATGCGGATGACGGTCAGGTCGGCGCGCACCATGCCCTCGTCGTCGAGAAAATGGGTATAGATGCCTTTGCCGATGTTAGCATCGCCGCCGATCTTGGCCGCGCACAGCCACTCCATCAGCGCGACATGATCCGGGCCTTCCACGTCGTACATCGCGAAATGCGACAGGTTGACGATGCCGCAATCCTCGCTCATGGCGAGATGCTCGGCATTGGAGACGCGCCAGAAATGGCGGTTGTCCCACTCGTTTTCGCGCACCGGCACGCGGTTGCCGTATTTCTCGAGCAGGTGCTCGTTGGCGGCATAGCCGTGGGCGCGCTCCCAGCCGCCGAGTTCCATGAAATAGCCGCCGAGTTCCTTCTCGCGCTCCCAGAAGGGCGAGCGGCGCACGTCGCGAGCCTTGGAGAAGGGCTCGCGCGGATGGACGGCCGGATTGTAGACCTTCATCGCCGTTTCGGTGCAGCGGTCCCAGATGAACTGCTCTTGCGTCTGGTGCGGATAGAAGCGCGAATAGTCGATGGCGTGGTGGTCGATCGACGTCCGGCCGTCCGTCATCCAGTCGGCGATGAGCTTGCCCATGCCGGGGCCGTCCTTGACCCAGATCGCGACGGCATACCAGAGGCCCCGCACATTCTGGCTCTCGCCCATGGAGGGGCCGCCGTCTGCCGTCACCTGCAGAAGCCCGTTGAAGGAATGGCTCTCATTGTAGCCCAGTTCGCCCAGGATCGGCGTCAGTTCCATGGCGCGCTCGAGCGGCGCCAGGATCTGTTCCATGTCGAGGTCGCGCTGCGAGGGCGAAAGGCGGGCCTGGTCCTTCTCCAGAAGGTCGCGCGGATGGCAAAGACGCGGATTGGTCTCTTCGTAGTAGCCCCACTCGATCTGCCCGCCTTCGGCGGTCTTGGGATCGCCGGTGTCGCGCATGTAAGCCGAGTTGCCCTGGTCGCGCAGCAGCGGCCAGCCGATCTCTTTGCCGGTGCCGGCGAACTCGGTATAGGGCCCGAAGAAGGTGAGCGGATGGTCGATCGGCATGACCGGCAGGTCCTCGCCCACCATTTCCGCGATCAGCCGGCCCCAGATACCGGCGCAAACGATCACGTAGTCGGCTTCGATGGTGCCGCGATCGGTCACCACGCCCTTGATGCGACCGTTCTCCACGACGAGCGACCTGGCCGGCGTGTTGGCGAAGGATTTGAGTTTTCCGGAGGCTTCCGCCTGGTCGACCAGCTTGCCGGCGACCGTTTGCGAGCGCGGGATGACAAGACCGGCATCTGGATCCCACAGGCCGCCCTGCACCATCTCTTCTTCGATCAGCGGGAATCTCTGCTTGATCTCGGCCGGCTCGATCAGGCGGGCACGCGTGCCGAAAGCCTTTGCCGAGGCGATCTTGCGCTTGATCTCCGCCATGCGATCGTCGTCGCCGACGCGGGCAACCTCGAGGCCGCCGATACGGGCGTAGTGACCCATCTTTTCGTAAAAATCGATGGAGTAGAGCGTCGTCCAGCAGGACAGGAAATCATGGCTGGTGGTGTAGCAGAAGTCGGAGGCGTGCGCTGTCGAGCCGATATCGGTCGGAATCCCTGACTTGTCGATGCCGACGATGTCGTCCCATCCGCGCTCGATCAGGTGATGGGCGATCGATGCGCCGACAATCCCGCCCAGCCCGACGATGACGACCTTCGCCTTTTCCGGAAACCCTGCCATTGCCCGCGACTCCAAAGTGGTAAAGCGGGCACCGGCGCCCGTTTGATCGGCGCACAATATGCAGGCGCCAGCCGCCATGCTACCGCCTGTTTGCGACACGCTGCAGATGCGACGCGACCCGAAAGATCAGCTGCTTTCGGAGCCGGGGCTACCCCTCAGGCGAAGGCCCAGATGTCCTCGGCCTGGAAGCCGACCTGGTAGCCGGCGGTCTTCAACTTGACCACGACCTGGCCGATCTCGGCCGCCGGCAACGCACCAACCTCGACCTTGATCATGCCAGGACGGTAGCGCTCGAGGTCGAGCTGCTCGAAGACGATCCAGTCGGCGCCTTCGCAATCGACAAGGAAGACGTCGATATGGGTGATGCCGTTGCGGTCGAGCAGCGTCTGCAATGTCTCCGACGGCACTTCGATATCCCTGAGGTGCGGCGCGAATTTGTTGAAGTTGGCATCGGCCTGGCCCCAGGCATTCTTGCCCGACATCAGATTGGTGTCGGTCACCGACGAGCAGCCGATGAACTCGATCGGCAGCGTGCCGGCCTCGAGTGCGGCGGCATCGAAGGTGTGGACCGTGATCGTTCCCTTGCTCTTCGTCACTGCGACCGGCTCGATGATGAAGCGGCCCGTATCGGTATAGTTGGCGCGCAACCGCTTCTGGTTGTGCGGGATCGGCTCGATCAGTACGGCGCGAGCGTGCGGGATGCGGTGCAGCCACGGCGTCACATCGTCGAACAACACGCCATCGCAGGCGCCGACATTGACCATCTGGAACCGCCCTTTTGCCCCACTGAAGCGCGCCTTCAGCGCGGCCTTCGCCAGGAACTTCGTACCGCGCATCGACGGCCCGCGATCGAGGATGCCAGCGGGGAGGCCGAGCGACAGCGCGATGCGCGCCAGGCTGGAAACGGAACTCATGACTTGTCTCCAGGAATGACGTGCAATGGCGCGGCGCCGCGCCCTTTGGTGCTCGCTGATGCCCACAACGCCATGAATGGCCCGGCGAGCAGCAGGAACGGCGGGATCAGATTGGGAAAATAGATGCGGGTGTCGTGGATCGGGAAGACCGTGAATTTGGCCAATACGCCGAGCACCAATGCCGCAAACAAAATGCCGGCGCGGCGGTCGAGCTTGAAGCCGGCACGGCTTGAGGCATACCACCCCGCCAGCGCCATCACCGAGACGCCGACCCAGTTGTTCAGGCTGACGGCACGGATCAGGGAGGCGGCAAAAGCCCGGAGGTAGGCGACAGCCGAGAACGGCGGATCGAAGCCGGCCATATTGTAGTGCTGCTTGATCGAGGAGAACCACAGATGCGGCCACCAGCCGGGATGCTGCGCCCAGTGCGAGATGGCGAAATAGGCGACGAGCGAGGCGGCAAAGCCGGCCAGCGCGCCCCACGCCTTCTGCCGGAAGACCAACAGCAGCACGGCAAAAATAGCAAGGAAAACAATATTGTCGGGCCGAGCCATGAAAGCGAGGAAGAGCAGGATCGCGGTGGCCACTTCACGACCGCGCCGATAGGCAAAGAGCCCGCCGAGGAACAGCGCTGAGCACAGCAGGTCAGGCGTCAACGCCCGCGCCGCGTCGCCGAAATCGGCCATCATCAGCACCGCGCCGAGAACCGGCGCCAGCGCCAGCGCGCCCTCTGAGCGCAGCCAGAGCAGCGCGATCGCGCCGAACAGCAGCACCGAGAACACCTGCAGCAGCCGCATCGCCGCGATCGGCGACATCGCCGAGCTCATCGTCGACAGGATCTCGGCGTAAAGGAACTTGATCCGGTACATGCCGAGCAGCGAATGGAAATCGGCGGCGTTCCCGGCCATATGACTGCGGAAGCCGCCGCCATCATCGGTCAGTGCCTTGTAGTCGCCCGCCTTCACCCCGTCCCTGACCGTGCCATAGGCATAGTCGTGCAGCGCCTGCACATCGCGATAGGTGCCCTCCTCGGCGATCGCAAGGTAGGGCAGCATGTCCCAATTGGCGTCAGGCATGAACCATGCCGTCGCCGCGGTCAGCAGGATGTAGAGCGCGAAGGCAGCCGCCCCGATCGGTGCGGCAAGACGCGCATAGGTGCCCTCGCCCCATGCCAGACCGGCCTTGGTCAGCCGGTCGAGCAGGTTTGTCGGAGCCGGAGACTTGCTCAGCATGGTCTCGCTCGGGGCACCTGGCTAACGAACCTGGCTTTTGACGAAATCCTTCACGATCGACACGATGCCGCGCGACAACAGGCTGTCGAGCGCCTCGACGAAGCGGTCGACATGTTCGCGCTGGCAGATCAGCGGCGGTTCGAGACGGATGACGTTGCGGTTGTATTCGGTGAAGGCAACGAGCGCGTCGTAGTCACGCAGCAGCAAAGCACCAACAAAACCGGACAAGGATCCCTTCAGCTTGTCGTCAAGCACGCTGACCACAGGCCGCAGCACCATCGGCAAGGTCTGCGAAAAGTCGTGGAATTCCAGCCCGACCATAAGGCCTTTGCCGCGGACCTCCTTGATGATCTTCGGATATTTTTCCCGCAACGTCTGCAGACGTTGCAGCAGATAGTCGCCGGTGACCGCGGCGTTGTCGATCAGCCCCTCGTCGTAAAGCACGTTGAGCGCCTCAATCGAGGTGACGCAGGCCTCGCCCATGCCGCCGAAGGTGGCCATGGCGTGGATCATCGCCGTCTTCGGCGTGCCATAGGCCTTCAAATAGACCTCGCGCCTGGCGATCATCGCGCCGACCGCCGCCTTGCCGCCACCGAGCGACTTTGCCAGCGCCGTCACGTCCGGAACGACGCCGTAGTGCTCGAAGGCATAGAAGCGGCCGGAGCGGCCATAGCCGCACTGCACCTCGTCGGCGACCCACAGAACACCGTATTGGTCGCATAGCGCACGCAGCTTCTGCCAGTATTCGGCAGGCGCCTGGATGATGCCGCCGCCGCCCTGGATGGTTTCGAGCACGATGACGCCGACCTCGGGATCGGAGCGGAACGTGCGCTCGACCGCTTCGACGTCGCCGAACGGAATGCGCATGACATTGTCGGCCATCTTGAAGTCGGCGCGATAGAGCGAGCCGTCGGTGATCGCCAGCACGCCCTTGGTCTTGCCGTGGAAGGAATTCTCGGCATAGACGATTTTCGGCCGCTTCGGGCCGGCGGCGCGCTCGGCGAGCTTCACCGCCGCCTCCATGGCTTCGGAGCCGGAAGAGCCCAGAAACACCATGTCGAGGTCGCCGGGCGAGCATTTGGCGAGGTTGTGCGCCAGCGCCGCCGCGTATTGCGACATGAAGGCGATGGCGATCTCCTGCCGCTTCTCCTCCTGGAACTTTTTGCGCGCCTCGAGGAGGCGCGGATGATTGTGGCCAAAAGCCAGCGAGCCGAAGCCGCCGAAGAAATCGAGGATCTTGCGGCCGTTCTGGTCGATGTAGAACATGCCTTCGGCGCGCTCGATCTTGATCTTGTGGAAGCCGAGCAGTTTCATGAAATGCAGCTGGCCGGGGTTGAGATGCGCCTTGAACAGGTCGGTCATGCGCGCGACGTCCATCGCCTTGGCCTGCTCGACGCTGATCAGATCGGGCTTGGCGGTGGTGGCGGGCGAAAGCGCCCGCGCGCTGATCGTGGCGCGCGCAGTCGTGTGGTCTGACTTGGTCATGACGGTCATCTCAAGAGTCTCCTGCTGGCCCTTCACTCGGCGGGCACATGGTTGGCGGCGACAGCATGGCCGTCTTTCTTGGCGCGATATTCGCTGTAGGCAGCGATCAGCATGTCCTCGTCGCGATATTGCGGCACCCAGCCGAGCTGGCGTTCGGCCTTGGACACGTCGAGCACGCAGTCCTCGTCGGCGATCAGATACTGCTCCGGATCCATGATCGGCATGTTCAAGAGGTCGAGCAGGTCGAGCGTTCGCTTGACTGCCCAGCCCGGGGTCGGGATCAGGATCGATTTCGAGCCGGCATGCCTGATCAGGTCGCCGAGCAATTTCCGGACCGGCGGCGGGTTGAGCGAGCCGAGATTATAAGCCTCATCAGGCACGCCGGCCTTCCACGCAGCGCGCGCCGCCTCGGCGCAGTCGAACACCGAGATGAACTGATACGGGTTCTTGCCCGAGCCGATCGTCGGCACCGGAAGGTTCCAGTCGATCAGCTTGAACAGCTTTTCGAGGATGCCAAGGCGGCCGGGACCGATGATCAGGCGCGGCCGAAACAGCGAGATCGACATGCCGCGCTTGCGCCATTCGACGGCCAGTTCCTCGGTCTTCTGCTTCGACCAGCCATATTCGCCGAGCGGCGCGACCGGGTGCTCCTCGGTCATCGGCTGCGTGACCGTGTGGCCGTAGATCATGTCGGTCGTGTAATGGACGAGTTTGGGCGCGCCGGCTCTGTCCATCGCCTGCATGATGTGCTCGGTGCCGTGGAAATTCACCGGGAAGAAGAATTCGTGGCGCCTGGCGCGCACCTGGATCGGCGACAGCATTTTCGCCGACAGATTGTAGACCATGTCGTCGGCCTTCAGCCCAACCGAAGCGACCGAGGCCGGATCGGTGACGTCGCAGCTGACATAGCGGACCGAGCGGTAATGCGGCAGGTCGCTTTTGGCGATATCTGCGACGACCACCTCCTCGCCATCGGCCAGGAGTTTCGGGGCAAGGTGGCGGCCGACGAAACCGTCGCCGCCGAAGATCACATGTCTCATCGAACGATCCCACTTTGAATCTTGTCGGACGAAAAGGAGGCCGTTTCCTCGTCATGCCCGCGACCACCCAAATCCCGGCTATCCAAATCCCGGCCACCCAGATCCCTGCCACTTTGGGCGATCAGCACCGTGCCGACGCAGATGAAAGCGATGCCGGCGATACGCCAGCCATTGAGGTCTTCGCGGAAGATGAAATAGGCGAAGATCGCAACGGCGACATAGGCGAGGCTGAGGAACGGATAGGCGAAGCTGAGCTCTACCTTGGACAGCACATAGATGTGCGCCGCCATCGAGACGACGAAGGTGCACAGGCCGAAGAAAACCCATGGGCTGAAGACGACCTGCAACAGCTTCAGCAACGGATTGCTGCCCTCGAAGGAAATCGGACCGAGTGACATCATGCCCTGCTTCAGCATGAGTTGCGCGGCGGCGTTGGTCATGACCGTGAACAGAATTGAGACGATGTATTTCATGTTTTTCCCATCAACCTTTTTCGTTCTACTGAAAACTTCCAAACATTTCGTGAAGCACGAAAAAGTTCGAGGAAAGCTTGAATTATCGATCTGTTTACCACGAACTATTCGAATGTTATCTATTCCGCGGCTTCGGCGGCTCCGTGTCGCGCCTCGAGCCTTTTCGCCGTTCGCGCCCAGAAACTCGACATGAAGGCGGGATCGCGGATCGCTTCGAGGCGTTGCCATTCCGGAAAGGAGGCTGCGAAAACGTCGTCGCCCATGCGGGCATCCTTGTAGGGATTGACCGCACCACCGGCCTCGACCGTGATTTGGTCGAGCTCCTTCAGCAGCGCCAGCGTCGCCCTGCCACGGTTGGGGAAATCCAGCGTCAACGTGAAACCCGGCCGCGGGAACGATAGCAGTGCCGGCGAGCGGACCCCGCCGAAGCGCTTCAGGACTGTGAGGAACGAGCCCTGCCCGGCACGTTTTGCCGCCGCAAGCAACGCCGGCACCACTCGGCGCGCGACGTCTTCCAGCATCACGCTCTGGTGCTGGAAAAGCCCATTCGGTCCATAGAGGCGGTTCCAGTTGCCGACGCCGTCGAGCGGAAAGAAGAAACCCTGGTAGCCGATCTGGCGCGGCGCCGTCGACCGGCCTTTCTTCCACCGGTAGAGGGCATTGAAGGCAGTCAGGAACGGCCGGTTGAGCACGTTGAACGGCGGCTGGAACGGCACCGAAAGATTTGCACCGGCCCGCAAGGCCACATGGGAGCCATGCTCGGCGTGATTGCCGGTGAACAGCAGCCCGCGGCCGCGACTGTGGCCGCCGGCAAGCTGGTCGATCCACGCGACGACGTATTCGTTAGCCTGATCGGCCGCGCCTGCAAGTTCGAAGAATTCGCCGAGGTCACGGAACGGCGTCACCTTCTCGATGATGTCGAGCGATGACACCCGCATCAGCCGGATCGATGCGGACAGTATCAGGCCAGTCAGCCCCATGCCGCCGATCGTCGCCGCGAACTGGCGTTCATTCTCGGTGGCCGAGCTGTAATGGGCCTGTCCGTCCGATCTGAGCAGCGTCAAGGATTCGACGTGGCAGCCGAAGGTGCCGCGCCGGTGATGGTTCTTGCCGTGAACGTCGTTGGCGATGGCGCCGCCGAGCGTGACGAACTGCGTGCCCGGAACGACGGCGGGAAAGAAGCCGTATGGCGCTGCATGGGCGATGATGTCGGACAGAAGCACGCCGGCCTCGGCCTCGATCACGCCGGTCTCGGCATCGAAGGCGCGGATCCTGTTCAGCGGCCGCATATCGATGATCGTGCCGGCCCCATTCTGGCAGGAATCGCCATAGGAGCGGCCGTTGCCGTAGGCGAGCAAAGCGTTTCTTGTCGCCTTGCCGCTCTTCAGCAACGCTACAGCGTCGTCCGCCGGGATCACATCGAGTGCCGGTGGCGTGGCAAGACCGAAGCTCTGGAACCGCTCCTGCCCCACGCCTACCAGCCTCCGACGACCAGGAACACAGCGCCGATGAGCACGACGATCTGGCTGCGCCAGTCGCGGATGATGAAGACGACCGGATCGTCATGCATCTGGTCGCGGCGGGCGAGAATCCAGACGCGCATGGTCAGGTAAAGTACGATCGGCGCCAGCGGCCAGACCAGCCAAGGATGCGGATAAAGTTCGCGCACCGCAGCGCTGTCCATATAGAGCGCCAGCACCAGCGCCGAGGAAAAGGCCGACGCCATGCCCGCCTGGGCGACGATCTCCTGGTCTTCGGTGCGGTAGCCGCGGCCGGCAATGCGCTCGCCGGCCGGAATGGCGGTCGTGCGCAGCTCGACAAACCGCTTCACCAGCGCCAGCGACAGGAAAAAGAAGATCGAGAAGGCCAGCAGCCAGAAAGAGACGTCGACGCCGGTTGCCGCGGCGCCCGCCAGAACGCGGATCGTGTAGAGACCGGCCAATGTCAGCACGTCGATCAGAAGCATGCGCTTGAACGACAGCGAATAGCCGGTGGTGATGACCATGTAGCCACCGAGCACGCCGAGGAATTCGATCGGCAGCAGAAGCCCTGCAGCAACGCCTGTTGCGAGCAGCACCATCATTGAACCGAGGCCGAACGGGATCGACAGCGCGCCGCTGGCGAATGGCCGGTTGCGCTTGGTCGGGTGTTTGCGATCGAGCGCGAGATCGAAGAAATCATTGAGGATGTAGATGGCGGAAGCGACTGCGCTGAACGAGACGAATGCCAGCAGGCATTCCCAGATCATGTCGGCGTTGAAGTATTCGTGCGACAGCACCATCGGCACTGCGATCAGCGAGTTTTTCAGCCACTGATGAACGCGCAGCATCTTGACGATGGTTCTGAATGTCGGCTTCGGCGCCGGCATGATTTCGGCACTGTGCGCGGCCTGCCAGCGCGCGGCATGGCGGTCGGGCGCGACGACGATTGCCGTGCGCGCGGCGTCGAATACCTTAAGATCGTGCCGACTGTTGCCGGCATAGTCGAAGCCGCCATCGCCATAGGCGGCGACAAGCGAGGCGCGCTTTCTGCCTGACGTCATGTTGTGGGGGCCGTCAGTCGCCAGGACGCGATCGAATATCCCGAGATGTGCGGCGATCGCCTCGGCGAATTTGCGCGGCGTCCCGGTCGCCAGCACGATCTGGCGGCCTTCGCCATGTTCGGTGCGAAGGCGCTGAAGCAGCGCCTCGCGGTAGGGCAGCGACACAGGATCGATGTCGATGCGTTGAGCGATAGCCTGCTTCAACCGCGCCGGCCCGCCGGCGAGCCAGAACGGCACCAGGAAAATATAGAGCGGATTCTTCTTGAGAAGGATGAACAGGCCTTCCCACAACAGGTCCGTCGCGATCAGCGTGCCGTCGAGATCGACCGCAAGCGGGATTGCGTTCCTGTCCGACCGCGCATCCATTCTTCGTTGCCCTGCCTAAAAGCGCATGATCCCGAAAGCCGACCTTTCGGAAAGGATCAGGCGCCGATCCAAAACCCCATGCTTCGGCGTCTTCGGCCCGATATAGCGGGGAACAGCGCAGCGATCGTTAAAACGCCCAGCCCGGCCTGGCTTGCGTGACGGTATTTTCCTTTTCATCGTTAAGTTTCGATAACCCGAAACGATCAAAGGCCGGGCATTTGCCCGGCCTTCTAAAAACTAGTCAACGTTTTTTGACGCGGTTACTTGATGCGGGCGACGCCGCCAGAGATTTCGATTGTTTCCGAACCGGTCAGCGCTTCGAGGTCGCCATTCGGCATGGTAACGAAACAGCCGGTCGGGCAGAATTCAGCGGTTTCGCCGGCGGCCAGCGCCAGCTCCGTCTTGCCACCGCCTTCGGTCACGACGAGTGTGCGGGTCTCGGCGTCCTTGTTGGTGGCGCTGGCGGCAAGGGCTGAACCGCCCACGGCAAGAAAAGCGATGGCGGCGACGAGAGACTTCCACATTTGCAGTATCGGTGTTGCCACCGCCTCTGTTGCATTTCGCAAGGCATTCCCGCCGTTTGCATGTGAGCTTATATGAGATGCCAGCTGAACGGCAACTGAATGCCGCATTCATGCCGCAATTGCTTTGGCTGCGTACCGGAAGCGCAGGTATCGGCCGTTCGCAGGCCGGCTGAATATCAATAAACCCTAATCGGGATCCGGCTTGCGGGTCTTGCGCCCGGATCTGGCCAGGCGTTTCGTCTCGGCGACGGCTTCCGCCTTCGCTTGCTCCTGTTCGGCGAAATCGACCTCGATCTTGTCGTCATCGATCGGCCACGCCTCATGCGTCTTGGTCTCGACGACGGCGCGCGGCGCCGACGGAATTTCGATATGCTGATCGGCGAACATATCGAGGACGGCAAAACGAATGTCGTTCTGCACGATGTTGCCGTTCATCACGTCGGCCAGGAACACACGGATTTCGAATTCGAGAGCGGCCGCCCCGAAATTAGTGAACAGCACGAAGGGTTCCGGATTTTTCAGCACCAGCGGATGGCCGCGCGCAATCTCCAACAGCACAGCATGGGCCTGCTTGACGTCGCTGCCGTAGGCGACGCCGACCTTGATGTCGATGCGACCGAGCTTGTTGCGGTGCGTCCAGTTGCCGACCGCATTGTTGATCAGGTTTGAATTGGGCAGGATCACCGACTGCCGCTGGAACGTCTCGATCTCGGTAGCGCGCACGCTGATCTTCTTGACCGTGCCGCTGATCTCACCGGCGACGATCCAGTCGCCGACCTTGAACGGCCGCTCGGCCAAGAGGATCAGGCCGGAGACGAAGTTGGACACGACATTCTGCAGGCCAAAGCCGATACCGAGCGACAAGGCGCCGGCGACAAGCGCCAGGTTGGAGAGATCGATGCCCGCCGCCGAGACGCCGACGAGGGCTGCGAGCGCGACGCCGGCATAGCCGACCGCCAGCCGGATCGAGTTGCGCACGCCGGTATCGACCTTGCCGCGCGCCATCACCGAGCCGTCGAGCCAGCCCTGGAACCAGCGCGTCAGGAAATAGCCGATGATGAAGACGACGATGCCGGTGAGGATGCCGGTCACCGAGATCGTCACCGAGCCGACGGTGAGGCCCGTCGCCAGCTTGTAGGCCCAGGCCTCGATGTCCCCGGGCTGGAAGCCCCACATCAACAGGATCAGCGGCAGGAACACCAGCACGATCATCAGGTTGATGGCGACGCTGACGACCAGGCCGAGCTGGTCGAGCGCGGACTCCTCATAACTGGAATTGGTCGATAGCCAGCGCCCGATCGACGTGTTGGCAAAGCCACCTTCCTCGCTGATCGCCCGCGCTGACAGGAAGCCGATATAGGCGGTCACCAGAATGGTACCGGTGACCACGACCTGCAGCGAGACGAAGATGGCAAGGCCGATATAGCCGAGCAGCGCCGTGGCAATGGTGAAAAGGCCGATCGCGACTGCCGTGTAGCGCAGCCACGCCGGCCAGGGGCGCCAGCTTCCGTCGGTGGCCTTGAAGGGCTTCAGCAGCGCCATCAGGATCAGGATGATGCCGACGATGATGGTGGCGACAAAACTTCTGGCGATGGTCAGCGACAGCGGTGAGCCCATCGTGTCGTTGACGACCGACAGGAAATAGTTGACGCCGATCACCACCGCCGTGGCGGTCGTCAGCCGCACCAGCCAGCGTGCCGGGCCGGATTCAACGGGGATGAGCCGCCAGTTCGGCAGCCGCGGCTCCAGCGTCGCATTGGCCAGTCGGTTGACGCAGAACACCACCGCGATGACCCCGACCAGCGCATTCAGGAAAACGCCAATGTCGCCGCGCAACACATTGTAGTAGTTGAAAAAGAACACGGTCGAGACCAGGAAGACGCCGACCGCCAGCGTCGGCAGCAATGTCGACCAGAACGCCACCGACAACCGGCTGAGATAGGACGGATCTTCGACCGAAGGGTCCGCTTCGAAGACACGCCCGAACAAACGCCGCCCACCGACAAAAAGCACCGCCGCCAGGGAAAGCGCCGTCAAGGTCGCGGCCAGCACGGCCTGGAACTTGAACTTGAAGACGAAGCTCAGCCACGACGACACTGCCTTGTTGAAGCCGGTAAATTCCCCATTGGCATCGGAAATGACCTCAGGGCTCAAAGCGTCGGACAGCACGTAGCGCTTGGTGAGCAGATTGCGAAACAGCTCGCTGCGCATATTGGCGATCTTGGCGATGAGGCCGCTGATGCGGATCGACAGGTTTTGCGCCGCGGCGATGACAGCATTGATCTCGGCCTTTTCGGACGCCAGCGCCTGGCGTTCGCTGGTCACGATGTCGGGTTCGGGCGGCTGGCCCGCGGCCGGCGGCGCCCCGAGCTGATCGAGCCTTGCGTTGATCTCCGAAAGGCGCGGGCGGAAGGCAAGCGCGCTGTCCAGCGCACCTCGCGACATTTCCTCGAGCTGCAGGCGGATGTCGACAAGGCGGGCGTCGTCGTCACCGTCCTCCTGGATTTTCTTTTCGAGATTGTCGGTCCTCGTCGTCAGGTCCTGCAGGATTTTCTGCTGGTCGGCGACCACTCCGGAGGCAGCCTGGTCAAGCCCCTGCGCCGCCGCATCAATCGACAGCGGCGCCGAGGCGACGGTCGCCAGGACCAGTACGAAGCGGAGCAGTCGGAAAAGCATGATCGTTTGGCGACTCACAGGCGGTAAGGCGTTCTAAAGCTTGCCCTTGATAAAGACGCTGATACCGGGGAGCAAGCCGTCCCGCCCTGCCC
>NZ_JBVVQR010000053.1:0-32608 GCF_055811535.1 Mesorhizobium sp. WSM4816
CTTACCCTTCCACGGGAATCGGTGATCGCAACGTCACCAGCGTGCCATGGCCGCCCCTCGCCTCAGAGTAAGGGCTGCTCTCTCTCCAGAGCTTTTTGCAGAACCTTCAGGACACTATCCTTGATATTTGTATTCCGACATTCTTGATCGCGATCTATTCAGCCCCAGACAGTCTGCTGGAAGGGGCGATCACGCTTTCGAGACGGCTCATCTCTGTCAGCAATAAGATGGGGCACCCAATAAATCTTAATACCGTGCCTGATACTTCCGCTGACGCGAGCCAGTTCGGTGCGCGGAAATGCCGAGCGTGAAGACATCGCCGCACCATGTTGTGATAGTTCGATCAAGTGCTTTGGAGGCAAGGTCGACATCACCTCGGACATGTGGCAAGTCACTAGTTGTCGTAAA
This sequence comes from Mesorhizobium sp. WSM4816, assembly GCF_055811535.1. Classification (NCBI taxonomy): domain Bacteria; kingdom Pseudomonadati; phylum Pseudomonadota; class Alphaproteobacteria; order Hyphomicrobiales; family Phyllobacteriaceae; genus Mesorhizobium; species Mesorhizobium sp. WSM4816. Next base: position 409 of record NZ_JBVVQR010000053.1, read on the forward strand.
TCTTCTCCCTATTGAGACTCTCGCGCAAGGGATAGAAGCAGTGTTCCGGGCCGTAGTACGGGCACTTAGGCTCTAAGTCCGAGCCGAAAACGACCTTTCCAATACAACTATCGGCCTATCTTAGGATTTTCGAAGCCAAGCATTTGGAGCGCAAGTAAAAGTGGTTCCGAACGCGTCTGTGCAATAAGTGTCAATTAAAAACCCAGATTTCTCGACCAACTGCAAGCCATCGACAATATCCTTATCTGCACGCATTGGATCGTCCTCGATAACATAGTAGTCTCCAGATACAAGAAACATCGCTAAGTAAGAAAATATCGAGAATATTTGTATGTGTGCGTCGTCTACCACAAGCCACGGGTGAGGAAGACTGGACAGAAGTTTCTCGTCAAAATTTGTAACATCTGACAAATCTACCTGGTGAAACGTAAGTATTTTATGCTTCGCGGTTGCATGAATACATTCTGGATTAATGTCGAACGAGTGAACTTGCCCAGGAGTATTACAAAGTACAGACATTTGATCTGCAAACCACAGTCCGCTTCCATCCTGAAGAGAACCAAGTTCCAGAATTGTCCTCGGCTGAAGTTCCCATATAAGCCTCGTATACAGATATAAGTCGAAGGGGGTCTTGACGTTGAGTAGGCCTTTGTACGTTTGCGCCAAGGCTCCGATTTTCGTGGAGTGGTTAGGAAAAAGCTTTGCGTGAAGAGAAGAATTCCACCCTCGCGCGGATGGCTTTGCGAAGCGATCGGAACACTCAGCATTTACAAGGCTACTTAGTGCGATCGCCCAATCAAGATTTCCACCCGGCTTTGTTTGATCAGGATAGTTCTTGTGGGCGGCATTCCTAGAAGTCTTATATTCCGAAGCAAGTTTCATAGATCTATCTCCTTACCAGTCTGTCATCTTCTCCCAAAGGGCAGCTCGATTGGTTTCCTCTAGCCAACTAAACCACGGCCTTCCTCCCTTGGGGAGCCACCAAATCAAGTAGGGCCAAAGCGCGTAAGAGGCGTTGTGTTAGCACAGCCGATCTCCGCCGGGTCCTCGGCTCGCGGCAAGCCGCAGCATGCGCTTTTCCCTCAACGATGCCTTCGTCATAAATGCTGGGCCATGGTCCTGGGGACTGCAGAAAAATTGTCAAGCGATCCCGGACGGCTCGTGCTCACGCGCCAGCCGAGCATGCTGGTCGCCACGGAGAATCTGGACTTCGGGGTGCGCTTCTGGCGCTAAGACCTTGATCGATAATGGCGTGGTGGAGAAGTGGTTCAAGGAGGAAGGCTGACCTTCTCTCTTCCCCGCAAAAGATTCTTGAAACGCCGAAAACCTAGCGCTTGGCCGCAAAGCCGCAATTCTGGTCAATGCTATTCCCAGCCAATCGCGCGGCCCGCTCGGTTTATCAGCAAGCTCTTACCCCGGATTTGCGAAAGAACCGGAAGTGCATGACTCATCCGGAAAATTAGTACCTGCCCTATGCCATCCTAGGCGGGCATCAGCTTCTTCGATAACTAGGGGTCAAGACCCCCATCCAAACTTCTCGATTTTTCGTTGCCGCTTCACGCGCACACGGTACTAGTAGATCCCCGGCCGGGCTGGTATCTACGTCAGGATGCCATGACCCTAATTAGATGGCCTGGATCACTGTCTTCTCAAAGTACCTGACATCTTTGAGTTCATCGGGAGGCAGGAGGCTATTGGATCGCACGAGGAGCATGAATGGTAGTCGTCAACTCCGCAGATGTTCAGCCGCAACGAACGTTGTCTCGCCTCGTTCGTCCACACGGAGCACAGTCCCGGCGATTAACGTTGAGGGCGCAATGAAGTCGAGAATGTCTTCGATCGTGTCGATCCGGCCGAATAACCTTGTCGCCAGCTGCTGCCAAGGAGTTCGTCAAATCGCAGGCGAACGTGAGGAACTCCCACGTGCGTTCACCTTACGTTTCTAGCCAGCCTCGCCCATCCGTGTTTCTGGATGATGGCGGATTTCATGGCTGCTTTGCCAAGCGTTATCCAAGTGTAAACCCGTTCCCCAATGGATCGTCTGGATCCACCACGAACTCGCTAAACCCTGTCAGAAATGGTCGACAGCTAATTTCAGGGATTACTGCCGGCAGCGCCCCTACCCTTGTCGTCTCAAGAATGCGCGCGTCGAAATAGGTCCGGATAGAACTCTCGTGCCGAAAGCGCGTGCGAACCCCGAGGTTCCCCTTTGCGTGCTCGACGGCCATGCGCGCACAAGTACCGGTGCCACAAGGCGATCTGTCTGCTTGTGCCTGGCCGAGTATGACAACGTTGCGAGCATCCGTTACAGTGCTCGACGGCGCCGACGTCAACATCGCAAGGTCAATGCCGTTAATGTGAGGCTGCTCCGGATGCTGGAAAGAGAATTGTTCTCTCGCTGCCTCGCGCAACGCCACGCCGGCTTTGATTAGCTCGGTCGTGTGTTCCGGATCGATAGATTGAAACCCTAAATCTGCTGCCTCAGCGATCACAAAGATATTGCCGCCATAACCGAAGTCCACCCGAACTCGGCCGTAGCGTGGAACGTTGACGTATTGGTCCAACGCAAAAGCAAATGACGCAACGTCGATGAGAGAGACGGCTTCCACTTCCCCCTCGTCGTTGGTAGTGACCGATCCAACCACGAGCCCAGCAGGCGTATCTATTCTGACTTCTGTTGTGCGGCCGGATCGTGGGACCTGACCGGTCTCCACAAGCATCCCACAAAGACCAAGCGATGCGTGCCCACACATATTGTAAAACTGGCCACCGTCCATGTAGATCACGCCGACATGGGCAGTCGGATCCGCAGGGGGCACAAGCACGCCGCCAAACATGTCGCGGTGCCCCCGCGGCTCGTTCATCGTCACCCGCCGGATCCAGTCAAAGTCGGTGCTCAGGTTGAGCATGCGTTCGGCCATCGTTGCGCCCGGTATCTTTGGAAACCCCGAGATGACAAATCGGCTTGGCTCACCAGCAGTATGTGAGTCGACTATCGATAATCTGTGACTGAACTTCATGGGTCATCTGCTTTGCTGAAGATGTGGTTCAAGCACTGTGCTGGAGGGCTCGAATTACCGCCGAGGCGACGGCGACGATAAGACCTCCTCGCGATTCAAGCGGTCTAGTCGCCAGACATGTACGTCGGTTTGATCAGGCGCTGTAGAACAGTCGCGACAGACGAGTGGTACATTTGCACAGGCACTTCAAACCATTCATGTTTAAGGCTGGGCTCGGCAAGTTTGGGGAACTTGCGAGCGGCGTAAGGGCTCTGCGCAGGAGTTAGTTTACGACCAGAGGCCACCCAGTTGGACTCCTGCCAGCGCTGCCGCAGGATAACATTTAGTCCTGCCGCGCATAACTTTTTATCCGGTTGTTTTAAATTCCGCGCCTCTCTAGCGTTATTGAAACCTTGAGACGCAACGCCCCGATACTGTGCTGAAAGTTCCTGACAGGTTCGGGATCTCGCGCCCGCGGTACGAGCTACGGCCAGGTCGTCGATTGGGTCATCAAGGCTAGCGCTGCCACTCTGGGGACGTGGACGAGCACAGACCCAGCGCGATGTAGGTCGAACGCCAGGGACCCTTATCGTTGATGCCGCTGTGAACGAGGGAGAACAGAAAATGTTGAATAAGCTTGACTATAAGACGCAGGCCCAATCGCTCAAGTTGCCGACCAAGATGATTGTGGATGGGATGCAGACGGCTGCCCTGTCGAATAGAACTTATCAGACACTGAACCCGGCGACGGGCGAGGTCCTCGCAGAACTTCCCGCCAGCTCGGCTGCCGACGTGGACAATGCTGTTGCCGTCGCCCGGGAGGCATTTGAAGACGGCCGATGGTCGAAGCTGACCCCGGCAGGCCGAAAGAAGGTCCTGCTCAGCCTCGCGTCCGTCATGGAGGAGAATGCGCCTGAACTGGCGCTCATGGAGAGCCTCGATAGCGGCAAGACCATCGGGGACTGCATCAACATCGACGTGCCGGAGGCCGTCAACAGCCTCAGATGGCACGCTGAAGCGATAGACAAAATCTATGATCAGGTATCGCCTGCAAGCGACTCCTCCCTCGGACTCATCGTGCGCGAGCCGATCGGCGTCGTCGGTATAGTACTACCCTGGAATTTTCCGCTTCTCACATTGGCCTGGAAGATCGGTCCCGCTCTCGCCGCCGGGTGCACGGTCGTCGTCAAGCCGGCCGAAGAGACGTCACTCTCGACGCTGCGGGTAGCAGAGCTTGCAATCGATGCGGGGGTGCCGCCTGGAGTTTTCAATGTCCTGACTGGTGACGGACCGGACGTCGGCGAGCCGATAGGCCGGCATCCCGGCATTGACGCTGTTTCTTTCACGGGCTCGACTGATACTGGCCGACGCTTCCTGAAATATTCCTCGGAAAGCAACTTGAAGGAGGTGGTGCTTGAGCTGGGGGGCAAGAACCCATGCATCGTCATGGAGGACGTGCCTGATCTTGACGCCGTAGCCTCCCATATTGCCAACGGCGCATTCTGGAATATGGGCCAGAACTGTTCGGCGATTTCGCGCCTGTTCGTACATGAGGACGTTAAGGATCGGCTACTTGCAAAGCTGGCTGAAGTGACCAAGACCTGGATTGTCGGAGACCCCCTTGACCCCGACACCCGCATTGGGCCGCTCGTTTCGACCACACACTTCGAGAGGGTCAGCAGCTATCTCGAAAACGACGGTAACGTGATCGTCGGCGGAAAGGCCTTCAATGGCACGACAATCGAGCCCACGATCATCGAATTCGAACGCCACGACGGCAAGCACGTCAAGGAAGAGATATTCGGGCCCATTCTTTCCGTGATTCCCGTGAAGTCTCTCGCGGAAGCAGTTTCGCTGGCAAATCAGACTGAGTACGGCCTCGCGGCTTCCGTGTTCTCTGGCGATGGGACACGCGCGCTCCGCGCGGCGCGAGCAATCAAGGCTGGAACCGTGACCGTGAATTGTTACGGGGAGGGCGACTCCGCGACACCCTTTGGTGGCTATAAGCAGTCCGGCTTCGGCGGACGCGACAAATCCCTGCATGCGCACGACCAATATTGCCAGATTAAGACCCTCTGGGTTGACCTGAGCAGCTCACACGGAGGTTTCTGAATGTCATCCTTCGCTTTCTCGGGTCTAAATCTCGCGATTACGACGCCATTCGATGCAGCTGGACGCATTAATTTCAAACGTTTGGAGGAGCACGTCGAGCTATACCTGGCCGCGGGTATTGACGGCTTCGTATTCAGTTCTGGGACAGGCATGCATGCCTACCTGACGCCGGACGAATCCAAATCTCTCATCGAACGCGGATCACGCATCGTGGCCGGCCGGGCCAAGGTGATCGCTCAGACCTCCGCCCTGCTCACGGCAGACGTCGTCGACAGGACGAAATTTGCAAAGGACGCCGGCGCCGACGGTGTCATGCTTCTCCCTCCGTTCTTTGAGGGTCCGTCTGATGATAACAGCGTGTTCGACTTTTACGCCGAAGTCGCCAAGGTTGGCCTAGCGATTATTGGATACAATGTGCCGCAAGCAGTTGGCATTCGTATAACTCCGGAGCTCCTCCGTAGATTGTGCGAGCTGCCGGAATTCCGTGCGATCAAGGACAGCAGCGGGGACTTGGTAGCACAGGTCAAGCTCATCGGGACCGGCCTGGAAATTATCAACGGTGCCGACCCCCTTGTGCCGTTCTCGCTGTTTGCGGGTGCTTCGGGACTGATCTGGGGTGGCGCGAACGTCACCCCTCACGCCTGTGTCGCCATCGTCAAAGCCGCCAAAGAAAAGCGCTGGGATGATGTACAGGTCCTCTGGCGAGATCTGGAACCCATCATGTCCATGCTGTGGCAGGGTGATTATGGCGGCTACGTACCTAGCGCCTACGCCGCGGCCCAGATCACCGGTTACGACGGTGGTGTCGCCAGAAAGCCGTTCAGGCCCGTTCCGGCGGAACGTGTAGAGTCGCTTCGGAACGCCCTCGGCCCACTGGTTGAGCAAGAATCCAAACGATGACCAACAAGACGTTCCACGCGCGTCGCCTACCCGCCCATGGTCCGCAATCCGGCTGGACGGCATTGCTTCCTCCCAGGAACCCGAAGCCCGCGCTTGATCGTACCATCACCACAGATGTTGCGGTCATTGGCGCGGGCTTTGCGGGACTGTCAGCAGCCGTAAGGCTCTCTCAGATTGATCCGAAACTTTCCGTGACGGTTATAGATGCCGACTTGGTAGGTAACGGAGCGAGCGGCCGCAACTCTGGCTTCCTTATCGATTTGCCTCACGACATCGCGTCTGGAAACTTCGGTGTTGACGCAGCGGCCAAGAACCGCAACGAGATCACAGTTGCCCGCACGGCCATTCAACATTACGCCCGACTGGCTGAAGAGAACGGCTGGGACAAAGAGTTTTTTGATCCGAGCGGCAAGTACAGCGTTGCCATGACCGACGCCGGTACGGAGCATCTCACAGTATATGCGACTCAGCTTGAGTCTCTGGGCGAACCCAACCAATTGCTTGATCGCGCGGAAATCGAACAACTGACGGGGACGCGATCATTCAAGTCCGGGCTGTTCACGCCTGGCGCGGTCATGGTTCAACCCGCCGCAATGGTCAGGGCCATCGCCGATCTGTTTCACGGCCCTGTAACGTTGTTTGAGCGGACGCCGGCTCTTTCGATCAAGACCTCGCCCAACGGCTGTACGGTGAAGACCCCTAAAGGCGAGATTAGCGCTTCCCGCGTTATCCTGGCAACAAACGGTCATGCCGAGAGCTTCGGGTTCGGAAGGGGTGAACTCCTTCATGTCTTCACGTATGCCTCGCTCACCGAGCCGTTTTCGCCCTCGGAGCTCGGCGGCTCCCGCAAGTGGGCTGCGACGCCGGCAGCGCCGATGGGGACCACCATCCGGCGCATCACTGGCGCCGATGGCGATCGGCTTCTGATACGTTCTCGTTATACGTACAACCCTGATATCCAGGCCAGCTCCGCTACTTTGAGGCGAGCGGGCGCGCTGCACGATCGCAAATTCACCGACCGCTTTCCCGATCAGCGGCACCTGAAAATGCAGCATCGCTGGGGTGGTGCAATGGCCCTCACTCGGAACTCTGTGCCGCTTTTCGGCCAGTTGGAAGAAGGGATATACGCCGCTTGCGCATGCAACGGCATAGGCGGAACGAAGTCGACAGCCGGAGGCATCGCAATTGCCGAGCTTCTGGTGGGGCATCGTTCGCCGCTTGGGAAAATCTACACGGCGTTTGACAAGCCCAGAAAACTCCCACCACAGCCGTTGACAGACATTGGTGCACGCGTGAATCTGGCGTACCGGGAATGGTCGGCTGGACGCGAATAACTTCTTGATGGTAGCCAACCAAAAGTTTCTGTCTCCCATAACCTTACGCAACAAGACGTTGCGCAATCGCGTGGTTTTCGGCGCCCACACTGCCAACATGGCCGAAGACGGCCTGCCTGGCGCGCGCCATCTCGGTTACTATGAGGAGCGCGCCCGCGGAGGCGCGGCGATGATTGTTGTCGAGCCGATCCCTGTCCATGCGGCAACAGTGTTGACGAGGGGCAATTTTCGCCCGAACGACGATTCAGTCGTTCCTGCGTTCCAACTATTGACCGACACAATCAAGCGCCATGGGGCGCTAGCTATCCAACAGATCTACCACGTCGGCAGCCACGGTGACTCGGATCTTTCCTACCACCCCCATTGGTCACCGTCCGGCCTTCCGAGTTATCATGACAGGGACGGTTCCCATACGATGTCGGTTGCCGACATTGAAGAGACCATTGACGGCTTCGCAAGCGCCGCGCGCCGCTGCTGCGAGGCTGGCTTCGACGGCGTGGAGGTCTGGGCTGCCTGCCACAGCCTGATCGATCAGTTTTGGACGCCTTGGTCCAACCGCCGCACAGACGAATGGGGCGGTTCGCTTGAGAATAGAACGCGACTGTCCCGAACGATCCTTGAGCGCATCAGACATGTCTGCGGACCCGACTTCATCATTGGGCTCGCAATTTCTGATGAATGGGATTCCGAGATCGCACTAACCCGGCAAGAAATCGCGGATATTGTCGCTTTGCATGATAGGTCGCAACTGGTCGACTACGTCACCTGCGGCACCGGCAGTTATTTTGATTTCTATAAGATTATGCCCACTTTTCTTTATCCGGAGAAGCTGGGCGTGGACTTGGCCGAGACCGTAAAGGCGCACGTAAAGCACGCGCTTGTCGTCGCAGAAAGCCATATCCGCACACCGGAGAACGCCGAGTCCGTAGTCGCATCGGCAGCCGCTGACCTCGTCTCGATCGTGAGAGGCCAGATCGCGGATCCTCATCTCGTGAACAAGACTGCAGATGGCAGACCTGAAGACGTACGAGGTTGCCTTTCGTGTAACCAGATGTGCTGGGGGAGGCGCTCGCGGGACTATTGGATCAGCTGCCTTGTTAATCCGTCCGCGGGCCGCGAATTCGAATGGGGGGTGACCGGTTTGACAAGGTCACTGCGCCCGGGCGCGTGCTTGTCGTAGGCGGAGGCCCCGCAGGCCTCGAGGCCGCTCGTGTGGCGGCGGAACGCGGGCACGCTGTCATTCTTGCCGAAGCGTCAAATGCCCTTGGCGGAAACTTTCGGCTGGCGGGTCTGCAACCGCGAAGAGCGCAGATCATCGACCTCCTCGATTGGTATGAACGGCAACTGGTTAAGCTGAAAGTCGATATTCGGCTGAATACCTATATGGAAGCCGAGGATGTGGTCGCGGAGGCTGCCGACCATGTGACTATTGCCACCGGCTCGCTTCCACCGGACACCGGCTTCCAAAAGGCCCTGCCGCAATGGGACGTCATGCCGGGCTGGGAGCGGGGGAACACCTGTTCTGTCGAGGCGATCATGGCAAGAGAGGTACGACCTGGCAAGCGGGTTCTGGTGCTTGATGAAAGCGGCGGATGGCGGGGCTGCGGTACCGCTTGGAAATTGGCGGAAGATGGTCATGAAGTCACGCTCCTGACTCCCGATCCGATGATCGGGCGTGAACTGCAGCGCATGGCGGCTGATCTGCCGTTGCGCAAGGTTTTGGTGGGTTTGAAAGTCCATTTTGTGCTCGAAAGCAGCGTCTTGGAGTGGCACGGAAACGGAGCGACTGTAGTTTCGCATCTGGACGGCAGTCACTCTCGGATAGAGGCGGATACGCTCGTGATTGCTACGACGAATGTCGCGGCTGATACACCTGCGCGCGAGTTGTCAGCAGTCGTTGTTCCGTTCAACGCAATCGGCGATGGTGTCGCGCCCCGCCAAGCACCTTACGCCATATTTGAAGGGCGCAGGATCGGGCTTGCGGTTTGAGGAGAAGCCGTCGGTATGTGCAAGGCAAATACTGTAGCGGTAGAAGGCGCGGTTGGAACGCAGATTCCACCCCGGGCTCAATTTACTTTTTGGTGGCGGCGGGATAATCATTAGCTATGTCGAAGGATTATCGGCGGCTACCGTTGAGTGCGCTGCGGGCTTTTGAAGCGGCGGCTCGCCACATGAGCTTTACGAAAGCCGCAAACGAGCTGTCAGTCACTCAAGCCGCTGTTAGTCGTCACATTCTGACGCTGGAGGATCACCTCGACACTCAGCTTTTCAAACGGGGAAACCAAAAAGTCTCGCTCTCCCCGGCGGGGGAGGAGCTTTTTGAAGCGACTACCCTCAGCCTCGCTCACATCGCCACAGCCTTTGACAGTGTGCGGAGAGGGCAAAAGGCCCGGCGGTTGACTGTGGGAATGCCAATGTCCTTCGGAACCATGTTCATGAGCCATAGGATCGGCGACTTTATCATGAACAATCCGAACATCGATCTTCACTTGGTGTCTCTCGAACGAAGCCCTGCGCCGGCGACGGACGGGTTTGATGTGTCCGTGGTTATGGGGCACCTGCCGCGGCCGGGGTTCATGGCAACGGAGCTTTTCGCCGAGGAGGTCTTCCCAATCTGCGGGAGGTCATATCTGCCTCATTCGCCGGATATCGTGGCTCCCGTGGACCTGGTCAACGAGGTGCTGCTGGATATGGACGATCAACATTGGTCGGTCTACCCTTGGTCGCCTTTCAACTGGGCGGGTTGGCTCGAACAGTTTGGCGTCTCGGCCCCTTTCAAGCGTGCGATCACGTTCAACAATTACTCAACGATGATCCAATCTGTCATCAGAGGGTTTGGAATCGGGCTGGGGTGGCGCCACGTGGTGAGCGATTACCTCAATGAGGGCGCGCTAATACGACCGTTAACTGAAAGCTATTTAACAGGCCGAAAACACCATTTGGTGATCCCGGATGCCGCGCTTGACCGGGAAGATGTCCAGATCTTCCGCGAGTGGCTCATCACGCAGGTCGCAGGCCTGAACCCGATGGCGCCGATGGCCGGCAACCACGGACCGGCTTACACGACCGGCCCCGACGATATCAAGCTTATCGAACCTCCATCGCAGGAAACGACTCTTTCCGCCCTTTCTACCGGGGAATCGGGACGGCGTTAGGAGCCGGTTCGCGGCTTCATTTCCGTCCATGTGTCGGAGATCGCGTATCCTTCCGGGAAGGGGTCGTCTTCCTCCAGCATGTACGTGCATTTTGCCGTAATCCACGTACGGCCGCCGACCGCAGGAATAATGGCGCTATAGGGTCCCACAGTGGTGGTCGCGATGATTTCCCCGGTAAAGGTGGAGTCGATCAACGACTTGTGAATGAAAAGCTCTCCTTCCTGTATTTCGCCCTTGGCATGCATGACGGCCAAACGCGCGGACGTTCCTGTGCCGCAGGGGCAACGATCAATACGACCGGGCGAGACAATCACCGCATTCCTCGATTCCACCCCCTGATCTGAACGCGTGAGCGGGGTCACAAACATTGTTTGCGTAATGCCTGGGAGTTCGGGGTTTAGCGGATGGGACACCGGTATCTGCGCAGCCGCGGCTGCCTTGATCTCCTGACCCAATTCGCTAAGCCGGCGACCTTCCGATGCCACCAGTTTGAAGCCGAATTGCTTTGCATCAACGATGGCGTACGTCATGCCTCCGTAGCCTACGTCAACAACCAGGTCGCCAAACCCTCGAAGTTGAATTGTTTGGTTCAGGCAATATGCAAAGGCGGGTTGGTTGACGAACCGAACCGCACCAACCTTTCCGTCTGCGGTATCGCATTCGATCCCAATGAGGCCCGCAGGAGCCTCCAACTTGAACCGTGTTACCGGCCGCGTTATCGGAACCATGCCAGTTTTCAACATGGTGGTTGCAACGCTGATCGTGTTGCCACCAGACATTTCCGGATATTCTTCCGCCTCGGCAATGATGTAAGCGGCGACTGCCTCGGGGTTGTCCGTAGGCACGATGAAATTAACGGATTGGATCATGCTGCCACGAGGCTCACGCAGAAAGAACAGGCGGATGTTGTCGTGATGCTTCCTGAAAAACTTCATTTTTTCAAATGCCGTTCCCTTAGGTAACTCCGGAAGCCCAGAGACGACAACCTTCTCCACGTCTCCTTCGCAATGGCAGTCATAAGCTGTGAAGGACGAGGAGACCGAAATTTCATGGCTAGGGAGGTTGGACATTGTGACCTTTCAAATAGTTCGTCGGGGGCTATCTTCAGCTGTAACTGGCTACGGGTTGGCCCAGCACTTCCAATTTCGGGGTCACGCCCAAGCCTGGCGTGTTCGGCGCTGCGACGCGTCCTTCGATGACCTCGAAATCGCCATCAGCGGTTTGCAGGGTCACAAGCGTCCGGCAATCCAACACACACCGCAAGGAACGTGCCGGGAACGTCTGGCCCAGATGGGCGACGCCAGCGAACGCAATATCTGACCCGACGGTATCCATAACCGTGACGGTATAGCCCGCAGCAACGCCGATATCGCGCTGCCGTCGGCCTTTTGTCAGACCTCCGTTCTTCGAGATCTTGATGCTGAATCCCTCTGCTGCATCGTCAGCGACGAGCTGGGCGATGGAGCTATCAGCCATGGCTAACTCATCGAAAATGATTGGAATGTCGGTGCGCCGTCGCAGCGACACGCACTCGCGCCAGGTGGGACAGGGTTGCTCCAGTACGAAATCGAGACCAGGCGGCAATAGCCTCAGCATGCGAAGCGCCGTCTCGACGGTCATACCGCCGTTAGCGTCGGCAATGAAATACTCACCCGGCTTCTTGTCTGCGAGCGCAGCCGCTATTCGGGCCGCATCGTCTGCGGGCTCGCCTCCAATCTTGACCGAATGGCATGTATATCCGATGGCCCGGCACTCTGCGACACGCCTGCGCATGTCCTCCGGTTCACCGATGTAGATCGAGGACACCACCGGCATCCTGAGATCCGTACGCCCGCCCAACAGTTCGCACACCGGCAGCCCGACTGATTTGCCGAACAAATCCCAGCATGCCACATCAATTGCGGTCTTGGCGTGCTCGTGACCGAGCAGAGCCGTATCCATCGCGTCATTGATGCGATCGACCCGTCTGGGATCCAAGCCAATAAGGCTAGGCGCAATCTCGGCGATTCCAGATCGAACCCCGAGTGCGTGGGCTGCTACGTAGTTTGAGCCGAAAGGAGTACTTTCTCCCCACCCTTCAAGTCCATTTTGCGTGGTAATGCGCACGATCGTTGCGTCGAAAGTGCGGTATTCCCGGCCTCCCGACAAATGATAAACCCCGCCAGAGTAAGGTAGATCGACTTGGAAGACGTCTATTTGGGCTATCTTCAGTTCCGGCATTTGTACGTCTCCCTCATTTCGGAATGACGAGGACAAGCTTCCCGCTGATGGCCTTTGAGAGGAACTCTTGTTGCGCCCTCACGATGTCTTTCAGCGGATATGTCTTTCCGACAAAGGGGTGGATTTCGCCCCTTTCAATGTACCCGACGAGGTTTTTGAAGACGACGTCATCCTGAAACGTACAGCCGAAAAAGGTGAGATCTTTCAGGTATAAGGTGCGGACATCGAGTTCCACGATGGGACCCGCGATGGCGCCGCCCACCGAGTACCGCCCGCCTTTTTTCAAGATCTCGAGAAGCTCTCCGAAGGCAGGTCCTGCTACCACGTCGATGACGACATCGACGGTCTGCCGGCCAAGCTGGCTGACCAAGCTTTGCCCCCGCGGCACGACGCGATCGGCGCCGAGCTCCAGCATCTGTTGCGCCTTATCTGCGCCGGCGACGGCGATGACGATCGCTCCGCGCCGCTTAGCCAATTGGACCGCGGCGGACCCGACGCCACCGGACGCGCCGGTAATGACCACAACCTCACCGGATTTCACGTCAGCGCGATGCAGCAGGTTTTCTGCAGTCGAATAAGAGCATGAAACAGAGGCGAGTTCGACGTCGCTCCAATCGCAATCGACCTTGTGGGCCTCGCACGACGGCGCTTTCATGTACTGGGCAAAAGCCCCGTCACACTCAGATCCGAACACCCAGCTTTCCATCGGCCGGTAATCGACATAGAAGCGGAGTGTATTCGCATTGATGACGCGTTCACCGATCCGAGCGGGATCCACGTCCTTCCCGACGCGCACGATGTGACCACAGCAGTCGGCGCCTTGGATCCGCGGAAAGCTCATGGGGACGCCGGTCCATGTCGCATCGGCATCTTGCGACTGGGACGCGCCCTCCTCGGTGCTGCCTTTCACGCTCTTCGAGTACCATCCGATGCGCGTGTTGATGTCGGTGTTATTGACGCCTGCGGCGGCGACGCGGATCAGGACCTCGCAAGGTCCTAGTTTCGGTACGGGAATGTCATTGTGATACTCTAGCTTATCGAAACCCCCATGCCCTACGAGGAGGACACCAGTCATCACCTCTGGAATATCATCGATCAGGCCGATCGAGCACGTCGCGGGTTCTCTGCTCATCCCGTAGATTACCTTTGCCCGTATTGGACTGAAAACTTGCAAACGCGAGGCTAGTCAGCCAGTTGGGAGAAAACAACCGGATGAAAAGTTATGTATCGTGAGATTTAATGTTATGGACAAGTCGGCGACCCGCTCGATATCGCCTGCTGAGGGGGTCCCGCGAGTCCCAATGTGCAGTGTCAAGCCAGCGCTGACACGCTGAAGACTTGATCATTGCCGCGCTTTAAATCGGACTCGTTTCGGAGTCCATGGGGGGATTTTGAACCGCATGTTAGCCTCGCATAACATTCGCTAGTTTCGCTTATAACTTTTTGTCCGGTTGTTTTGGCTCTGGCGCGTCGATAGCGTCGTCTGAATAACTGGGGCGAAGTTCCGATTGTGCTGAATGTCCAAGCGACTCATCAGCCGTTGTCGATGCCTCGGGACGGAACCAAGCGGAGCCCTCCGTGGTGGACGACCGCTTCACTGAGCTCTGGGGAGTTTCACATGGGATTTTTTAGCAACAATGGCGGCCGTCTACCGAAAATTTTTGGCTCTCTCGCTTCGGACGTCAAGCAAGGGGGGATGGACAGGCGCGAGTTTCTAGCGCTCGCCTCCATCTTTGGCGCTTCGACGGCCGTCGCATACTCCATGCTGAATGCAGTCCCTTCGGCTTACGCCGAAGGAGCAGGGCATAAAGGTGGGACCCTGCGCATTGCCATGACGGTCTACGGCGCAAAGGATCCACGCACCGTGGATGTGTCGGAGACAGCTAATATTTACCGCCAGTTCCTTGAATCGTTGGTGAAATACACCAACGAATACACCTTTGAGCCGAGACTCCTCGAGAAGTGGGACACGAATGAGGATGCCACTGAGTACGTTTTGCACCTGCGAAAAGGCGTAAAATGGAACAATGGCGACGACTTCAATGCGGATGACGTGATTTTCAACCTGAAGCGTTGGTGCGAGAGGGACGTGGCCGGAAACTCCATGGCTACTCGATTGAGCACCCTCATCGACGAGAAAACAGGTAAGGCCTTGGACGGCGCCGTCACGAAGGTCGACGATCATACTGTGAAGCTCAAGCTGCCAAAGCCCGACATCTCGATTATTCCCGGGTTTGCGGATTATCCTGCGCTGGTAGTGCACAGGGATTACGAGAAAAACGGGTCGGACCTGATCAAGCATCCGGTGGGTACAGGACCATTTGAACTCGCGTCTTGGGACGTGAGCCAAAAGGCTGTTCTGAAGCGTCGGACGAACGGCCAATGGTGGGGCGGAGAAGCCTATCTGGACGAGGTTCAGTTCATCGACTACGGCGCCGATGGTTCTGTCATTCCGAGCGCGTTCGAGTCCGGCGAGATTGACGCAAATTATCAAACATACGCCAACAGCATAGCCGTCTATAACGACCTCGGCCTTGTCATGTCGGAAGCGAAGACGGCGACCACGCTGCTGTGTCGCACCCAGGTCACCAATAAGCCGTATGACGATCAGCGGGTGCGCAATGCACTGCAGTTAGCTGTCGATAACGGTGCGGTCCTGCAACTCGCAAACGACGGTCTTGGGACTGTAGCTGCGAACTACCACGTGGCCCCGATCCACCCGGAGTTTTACCCTGTTCCTGAAAAGAAGCGGGATATCGAGGCTGCTAAGCGCCTGATGGCAGATGCTGGCCAAATGGACTTCGAGCATAACATTATCAGTCCGGACACGGATTGGCTGAAGGATGCCGGCGATGCCATCGCGGCACAATTCCGCGAGGCCGGATTCAAGGTTAAGCGCACGGTCCTGCCGAACAGCACGTTTTATAATGACTGGTTGAAGTATCCCCTTTCCATCACCAATTGGAACCATCGTCCTTTGGGTGTGCAGAACCTGGTGCTCGCCTATCGCACTGGGGTTCCATGGAACGAAACGGGGTGGTCGAACCATGAGTTTGACGAAAAACTGGACGCAGCGCTGGCGGTGCCAGACCCAGTCAAACGAAAGGCCCTCATGAAGGACATCGAGACAATCCTCCAGGATTCAGGCATCATCATCCAACCCTACTGGCTCTCCGTGTTCCACCATTCGACCAAGCAGGTTAAAGGCTACGAGATGCATCCGACTTTCGAGATTGATCTCGGGAAGACTTGGCTTGTACCAGCGTAGTGAGGCGAAGGACCGAAGCCGGGCCGTATAGGTGCGAAGACGCCCCAGTGGCCGGCTCGATCCCCACCGGGCCACCGAGACCGCAAGGTGCGGTCGGTGTTTGGGCAACCCGCTGGTCGCCTGTTGGGACGTGTCACTTCCATGCGTGTGAGCGGGCCTGGCCGATCGGATAACATTTTGGGCCCTTTGCTCATAACTTTTTATCCGGTTGTTTTGTTATGCCAGCATCGCTAGCGTTTGAAAACGTTAGGAGGGACCACCCTCGCGGTCGGGACTAAGGGTCCAGGTTTGAATGGGCCCAAACCAATGCTGGGTAAGCACAAGGTCCTCTACGTCTGAGCAACAACTGAATAGGTCGCCAGCGCGACTTACCTGCATGACCCTGGTCAGGCGGAATGTTCAAACGCGACTTTGCGCAGACCTCGGTCTTGCAACACGGGCCTGTGTAAGCTTGGCAAAAGTGCTTGGTTGAGAGGAAGTTTAGTGAAGCCTGAGGACATTCTTGACCCTTTCAAAATCTGGCATATTCCGTTCAATCGCTGGGTGGAACACGGCCTGGGCTGGGTCGTCGATCAGTATCGCCCTTTCTTCCAAAGCTTGAAATGGCCAATCGACCAGCTTTTGCGGGCCTTCGACGGCGCCCTTAACGGCGTCCCCCCAGTGATTACTATCCTGTTTTTTGGACTGATTGCCTGGCAAATTGCAGGATGGCGGCTGGCCGTTCAGATCGCCGGCCTGTTGGTGGTCATCGGCCTTCTTGGGATCTGGGGTGAGACGATGACGACCTTGTCACTCGTCTTTACGGCCGTTCTGTTCTGTACGGTCGTGGGCATCCCACTCGGGGTGCTGGCTGCGCGGAGCGACAGAGCGGCGGCGATCTGCCGTCCAATTCTCGATACCATGCAAACGATCCCGTCCTTCGTCTATCTGGTTCCCGTGGTCATGTTGTTCGGCATCGGCAACGTACCAGGCGTCATCGTCACAATCGTTTTCGCACTTCCCCCCATCATCAGGCTCACCACGTTGGGAATCCAGCAAGTGTCGGAAGAAGTGGTGGAGGCTATGCGCGCATTCGGCGCCTCCGATAGCCAACTCCTCTTCAAGGCCCAAATCCCATTGGCCCTTCCGAGCATTCTGGCAGGGGTCAACCAGACGCTAATGATGTCACTTTCGATGGTTGTTGTGGCTTCAATGATCGCAGTCGGCGGTCTGGGCCAGATGGTTCTGCGCGGCATCGGCCGTCTTGATATCGGCCTCGCGACAACCGGCGGTATCGGGATTGTCATTCTAGCAATCGTTCTCGATCGCATGACCCAATCGGCAATGTTCAAGAGCAGGCAAATGGCCCATGTGGCCTGGCACAATCGCGGCCCGGCTTCGCTGATAACGGGCGTGGTCAAGACTTTCCAAGGCCCTCCGGCGGGGCGTGGAGTCTTGGAAAACAGCCGGCAAAGAGTGTCGAACTAACAATGGGAGCTACTATGAGCTATCGCTTGAAGGTTGATTTGGGGTTCCGGCGGTTCGCTGCTGCGGTTGCCGTCGTCGGCGCCTTGGCGGCATCTTCTGGAAATGTGTCCGCCGAAGATCTGCCGGGCAAGGGAATCACCGTAAAACCGTTGTATAACGGCATTGCTGAAGAGCTTTTCGAAGCTTATGTCGTTAAGCTCGGTCTCCAAGACCTCGGATATTCTGTAGACGAGCCGGGCCAGACCCAGGTGGTTGTCGCCCATATCGCTGTCGCCAACGGCGACGCTGACTACTACACGCCCCACTGGTATCCTCTCCATATAGCGTTTGCCGAAAAGGCAGGCGGCGACGTCAAGGCCCACCGGGTGGGTACGCTGGCAAAGAATTCCATTCAGGGCTACTCCATCGACAAAGCCACTGCCGATAAATACGGCATCAAAACTATCGATCAGT
This sequence comes from Mesorhizobium sp. WSM4816, assembly GCF_055811535.1. Taxonomy (NCBI): domain Bacteria; kingdom Pseudomonadati; phylum Pseudomonadota; class Alphaproteobacteria; order Hyphomicrobiales; family Phyllobacteriaceae; genus Mesorhizobium; species Mesorhizobium sp. WSM4816. Next base: position 18,317 of record NZ_JBVVQR010000053.1, read on the forward strand.
TGAAGGATCCTAAGATCGCAAAACTGTTCGATATCGGTGGCGATGGCAAGGCTGACCTGTATGGCTGTGAGCCGGGCTGGGGATGCGAACGCATTATTGAGCACCATCTCGATGCGTATGGCCTGCGGGACACGGTGACTCATAATCAGGGGGAGTATTTCGCTTTGATTGCGGACGTCATCCAGCGGGTCAAGGCCGGCAAACCCGTTCTGTACTATGGATGGACCCCAACGTGGGTGAACGGCATCCTGCGCCACGGCGAAAACGTCTCTTGGCTGACGGTTCCGTTTACGTCGCTGCCGGACGAGCAGGCCGGCGCCGAAACGACGGTTCCAGGCATCGGCAATCTCGGGTTCTCCGTTAACACCCATCATGTATTCGCGAATAACGTCTTTCTCGAGAAAAATCCGGCCGCAAACAAGTGGTTCGAGCAGGTTCAGATCCCGATTCAGGACATTGATGACGAGAACCTCCTCATCCACAACGGCGAAAAGTCGAACGACGACATCATGCGCCATGCCGAGGCGTGGAAGAAGGCCCACCTCGATCAGTGGAATGGCTGGATAGCGCAGGCCAAACAGGCGGCCACGAAATAACACTCCGTAAAAAACTGGTCGCCCGGCCTGCCGCCGGGCGCCATCTCTTTAATCTGGAGCGGCTCCGTGTCAGCGCATGCTATTGAATTTCGAGACGTTTGGAAGGTTTTCGGGACCTCATCGAAGTTCAACCTTGTAAGCATCCAACGTGATCACTTCTCAAAGGAGGTTCTCCTCAAAAACCATGGCTGCGTGGTCGCTGTCGCCGGCGTCTCATTTAAGGTGGAGGCTGGAGAGATCTTTTGCGTTATGGGCCTCTCCGGCAGCGGCAAGTCGACCTTGGTGAGGCATGTGAACAGGTTGATCAAGCCTAGTGCAGGCCAGATCATCGTGGGCGGTGAAGACATCAACCTGAAATCCGAAAGTGAGATGCGCGAACTCCGCGCCAGATCGATTGGCATGGTGTTCCAAAATGTCGCCCTTCTGCCGCACAGAACGGTTCGGGACAATGTCGCTCTGAGCCTGGAATTGCGAAAGGTCAGTGTTCAGCAGCGCTACGAGATCGCCGAAGAAAAGCTCGAGTTGGTCCAGCTTGCCGGCTGGGGTGACCGGTATCCCGACGAGCTGTCGGGAGGAATGAAGCAGAGGATCGGCCTCGCCAGGGCCTTGGCGGCTGATCCCGCGATCCTGCTGATGGATGAACCATTTTCGGCGCTGGATCCTCTCATACGCCGGGAACTTCAGGATCAATTCAAAGAGCTTTCCAAGAAGCTGCGTAAAACGACGCTCTTCATCACCCACGATTTGGACGAGGCGGTGCGACTGGGGCACCAAATTGGCGTCATGAAAGACGGAAAAATGCTCCAGATCGGCACTCCCGAAGACATTCTCGGAAACCCGCAGGATTCTTACGTCGAAAAGTTTGTCCAGGGCAGCAGCAGGCTCAAACTCCTCAAGGCGGAGTCGGTGATGTCTCCGGTTTCTGAACATGCCAGCCGGGGCGGAGAAACGGAACTCTCGAATGCGCCGCGGCTTGGGCCTCAGGCCGGTATCAAGGAGCTGATCAGCTTATCCAACGAGCATCAAAACCAACCGCTGGTGGTGGTGGACGGGGAGGGGAAGCATTTGGGGATCGTTACCGCGGCATCTCTCCTTCGTGGCATCCAGGACCGCCTCTAGGAGGTTCCTCATGAACATAACCTCAGTTCATCAGCTACATCATTTTTAGTTGTTAGGTTTAGGCGGCGTTTTGCCCTATATTCCGACGTCAAACAGGGAATACTAGAGATGTCCGCAAGAGCAGGTGGCCGAGACGCCCGACAGAAGCTTCGTTCCGAACGGGCGGTTAATTATATGCCATCGCTTGAGCGCGGCTTACCTTACATGGATTTGCTGAGCCAAGACGAGTTGCTTAGGCTCCATAACTACTCGATGCAGATTCTCGAAGAGATCGGCATCGAATTCCGTGACGACGAAGCCGTAGAGATGTGGCGCGCAGCTGGGGCAAGTGTAACGGGCCAGCGCATCAGAATTGACCGCAACCAGTTGATGGAGCTGGTGGCGAAGGCGCCTGAGTACATCACTATCCATGCCCGCAGCCCCGCCAAGACCGTCACAATTGGTGGTCGGAAGACGATCTTCACGCCGGCCTATGGTTCTCCGAACGTGCTGGATCTTGAAGGCAATCGCCGGAACTCGACGATCGCCGACTTCATCAATTTTGCAAAGCTCGCCTATCAGGCTCCGGCCATGCATATGACGGGCGGCGTCCTTTGCGAGCCTATGGACATAGCCGTTCCAAAGCGCCACCTGCATATGAATTACAACCTGATCAAGTACTCCGACAAAGCGTTCATGGGCGCGGTCACGTCTCGCGAAAGGGCAGAAGACACGGTGACCATGGCAAAGATCGTTTTCGGCGACGAGTTCGTTCACAAGAACACGGTCATGGTCTCAATTGCCAACTGTAATTCGCCCCTCGTATGGGACGCAACCATGCTGGATGCCGTCAAAGTCTATTCGGCGAGTAACCAGGCTATCCTCTTCACCCCGTTTGTCCTTGCCGGCGCGAGCACGCCGGCCAGTACGCTGGCCGCTGTGGCCCAGCTTAACGCTGAAGCACTTGCCGGGATCGCCTTCTCGCAGCTGGTTCGTGCAGGAGCCCCCGCGATCTATGGACAATGGCTGGCCACAGTGTCGATGAAAAGCGGCGCCCCCATGGCTGGAACTCCTGAGATCTGCCACATGAACATGCTCGTCGGCCAGCTTGCGAGATTTTACAAAGTTCCGTGGCGTTGCAGCGGCAGTTGCACCAGCTCCAAGCTTGTCGACGCTCAGGCTGGTTATGAAGCGGCCCGGAACATGTACGGCGTCCTCATTGCCGGCGCAAACTTCGTTCTTTCTTCGACCGGTTATCTGGAGGGGGCACTCACTCAGAGTTACAGCAAGTTCATGCTCGACGCAGAGCAGATGGTCATGTTCTACAAACTTGGCCAGGGACTTGTGATGAGCGAGCTGGATGAAACCATGGACGCCGTTCGACAGAGCGAGCCCGGCAGTCACTATTTGGGGACTGCGCACACCCTGAAGAACTTCGAACAGGCGTTCTTCGTGCCTGAGCTGATGGACCACGACAGCTTCGAGCAATGGACCTTTGCCGGTGCAAGGGATGCTCACACGCGTGGCCGTGACGCAGCCATCCGGGCACTGAAAGAGTATCAGGCGCCGCCGCTAGACGAAGCCATTGATGAGCAGCTTTTGGACTTTATGAAGCGCCGGGAGCTGGATATCGGCGAGGCTGTCCTCTAGTCCGCAGACATCAAAGAAGCACGTTGCTGGCAGCAATAAGGATCAAGGGCCGGGAGGTCCTTGTGCAGCGTATCTGTGCGCGGTCTTTTGGAGGGGAGAGCGAAAGCCCAGCAGATTTCAGAAGCGACCCGCTAAAACCGTTTGTCCGGGTGGCCCAAGTGCGTGGCTAATCAGGTCCGGAAGTACACGAATATCCTTTTAACGCATGGACGAACCTAATGAATGCTCTTCCCGATATCAGTGCCATGAAGTCGATGACCGAGGCCGAGCTTCCGGCCGGGGGAAGACCAATAGATCTGGTTATCCTGGTGCTGCCGGGGTTTTCGCAGCTGTCGCTTCATGCGCTCATCGAGCCGTTTCGGATAGCGAACACGGTTTCCAGGCAGAAGCTTTTTAAATGGCGCATCGCCGGTCTTGATGGGCGTCCGGTCGTGGGTGCGAGCGGTATATCGATCAATGTGGAAGTGACGATCGACGCCCTGAACGCAAGCGCTCGGCCCCCCAATCACCTCATGATCGTTGCCGGTGAGCCAGTCGGCCCCCGCCTGACCCCTCAGTTTAACAACTTTCTACGGCTGATAGCTCGCCGCGGAGTGCCCATTTCCGCCGTGGGCACGGCAACGTGGCTTCTCGCGCAGACTGGCCTTCTGGAAGGCACTCGCTGCACCATCCACTGGTCGCGGCTCGCCGCATTCTCTGAAGTTTTTGGCCAGGCACAGGTTCGGGATTCGCTATTCGTCAAGGATGGTCAATTTTCGACGTGCGCCGGTGAACTGGGCTCGTTTGACCTGGCGGTCGACATGATCGCCAACCATGTGGGAGCATTCACAGCCCAAGAGGTGTGCCGGCATGCCACCGTTGAGGGGCAACGCTCGGGAACAAACCGCCAAACCGGACCGACTGGACTCGCGTTTGCCGGCGTAAGCGACAAGCTGCTGATGGCGATGCGCATTATGGAGGAACATGTCGAGTACCCACTGACCATGAGTGAGGTAGCCGGACGTGCAGGGGTCTCCCGCCGCCAATTGGAGCGTTTGTTTGCTGCGCACGTTCATATGCCACCCGTCCGTCACTATCTTCGAATCCGCGTCGACCACGCCAAGCGCCTGATCGAGGGAACGAGCATGCCAATCATCGATATCGCTATGGCTTGCGGTTTCTTATCTCCGTCGCATTTCGCCAAGTGCTTCCGGGTCTTTAACGGAGTTTCCCCTCAACAGTGCCGCGCTACCGTGCCGGCATGGGTCGGGCCTGGTCTAGGCTGAATATCAGCGTACATCCGATACGCTGGCCTATAGCATCGTCAAGACCACTAAGTCCACCTTGGGTCGACAGCCAAGGCGTAGTCATCGGTTTGAAGCGGCTTTCCGCTCGGACCATGAATCTGTCGTAATGGATCACTTAGGCCGCGATCCTAGGCCTCCCAGAGCCTACCGCCACAACATGCGCCTCTATGAACATGCGTTGGCCTTCGACCGTGGAGAGATTGAACTCGGTCGAAACCTCTATTTCAGCGTGGTCTGTGCCGGCGTCTTTCGCTCGCTTTGCCACGAGAGCTTTAACGTCTGCTTCCGCCGCCGCGATCGCGGCTACCTCGTCGAGGAAATCCCAAACTTTTCCGCCCGAAGCCACGCGAAACTGGCCCTCCACTGGCTGGCTGACCTGTGCTTCAGCAGACACCCTGACCTGACCGACCACGGCGCCGAGCGCGTTGGCGACATCGGTGTGTTCCGGGACTATACAGTCGTTTCCAATCAGAGCCGACAAGCTGGCGTAGTGCAAAGGTGCCGATGCTCCCAAACCAATCACCGGCCTGTCGAGCGCCACGCTGAGTCTAGCAATACCGGTACGGCCGTCTACGGCACGCTGCACGAGGGCGTGAGCCACTGTTGCGGCACCATTGAGCCCGTCCTCCGCAAAAGCCGTTTCGAGAATGACTTCGGCCGACAAGCGCGTGAGGGACGCGAGAACACGTTTTGAGATCGCCTCAGGTGAAGTGGCGATCGGATGGCCACGGCCATCGCGCCGGCGGGCGAAGAGTTCGGCTCCAAGGCGGGCCGCAGCCAGGTTCCAATTCGACTGCCTGCCAATAACGTGAGCGGCGTCCGATGGAGTGAAACCGCAGACATGCACGAGCCCGCGCGAGACTAGCCGGCTGAGCGTGGCGTTCTGGGCGTTAGAGGTCAATAGCTTGTCGATTGGCGAGGGGGTCGCTTCGATTGATTCATAAAGACGCTGTTCCGGCGCGGAAAGGCCCGCGGCAAGCCGGTCCGGCACTCCTAAACGCATTGCGAAACGACCATCCATCCGCCCGGGATTAGGAGCCCTGAGTTGACGCTCGAGCTCGGATATTACCGCTTCGCCATGCATCATGCCGGCCAGTGCCAGTGGAACCAAGCGGCGCGGCCCTAGCAGGATTTTTGGGTTGAGAGAGCCGTCTTCTAAAAGAACTTCGGAATCGCCGCCGAGGCCGAAAGTGCGCATTGCGACCGCTTCAACCATGGTACGGAAGCCGCCGACTGTGGCGCCTTCTGGGTCGAGCCGCGGACGGCCAGCGTCCAGCACCGCGACATCGGTTGTGGTTCCGCCTATGTCGGACACCACAGCATTATCCAGCCCGGTCATTTGACGAGCGCCGACAAGACTGGCGGCCGGACCGGAAAGAATTGTCTCGATAGGGCGCTGCCGCGCGAAGACGGCTGAGACAAGCGCTCCGTCTCCGCGCACCACCATCAATGGCGCTGAAATGCCCCGCTTGACCAAAAAGCTTGCCGTTGCCTCGACCAAACGGTCGATCATCGATATCAAGCGCGCATTAAGTAGCGTCGTGAGCGCTCGTCGCGGACCGCCAAGCTTGGAAGTTAACTCATGGCTGGCAGTTACGGGCAGCCTGGTTCGTTCACGGATCAGTTTGACGGCTGCAATCTCATGAGCTGGATTGCGCGTGGCAAAATAGGCGCAGACGGCAAACCCGGACACAGCCGCTCCCAGTTCCGGCAAAATTGCCTCCAACCCAGACAAGTCAAGGCCTGCAGTGTTGCCGTGGACGTCATGTCCGCCCCGACAAAACACGACCGGATCGGTGCCGAGAGCTACCCGAAGGCCGTCACGGGACAGGTCGGCCTCTGAGAACCCGATCATGATGAGAGCTATACGCCCTCCCTGACCCTCGACCAGCGCATTAGTAGCTAGCGTCGTTGACATTGAGACAAGCTTTATTTCGGAAGGATCCATGCCTGCGGTATCAAGTACCGCCTGGACAGCGCCGGAAATCCCTATGGCCAAATCATGCCTTGTCGTGAGGGCTTTCGCTTTGGCCAGCACTCGGCCTGTTGCAGGTCGTGCCTCCCGTGAAGCCGTTTCTGACCACAGAACCGCATCTGTATACGTTCCGCCGGTATCAATCCCGAGGAAGAGGGGCTTTCTCTTAGCTCTAGATCTCATTTCAGGACCCGAAGCGCAGCGGGAAGGGGACTGGCATTTGCCAGTTTAGGGCTGTTGAACGCCGTTTAGGCGCCAGGAGAGTGGACTCTCCAGCACCGATCCTAAGTCCAGATGCCACTATGAATTCAGCCTTGTCAGCTTCGCCCTGTATTCCTCGTCCAAGATTGCTGGCAGGGAGATTTTCTTCGTCCTCGCGCCGTCGACGGCGATCATTTCCCCGCTCACGAAACTGGATTCATCACTTACAAGCCAAAGGACTGCATTGGCGATTTCGTTTGGAGAGCCGATCCGTCCGACCGGGTGAAGCTCAGACAGTTCCCGCTCAACCAGGTTTCGGTCCGGATGGAGCTCGACATACGCGCGGTTGAGATCGGTATCAATCCAGCCGGGGCACACGGTATTGCACCGGATTCCGTCCGGCCCCAGGTCGACTGCCAGCCCCAGCGTAAGACCGTGTACGCCAGCCTTTGTGGCCGCATAAGCCGTATGCCATGGGTTGACCATGAAACCTTCGACTGAGCCGATGTTGACAATCGTGCCAACTCCGATGCGCCTCATTTCGGGGGCCACATACTTCGCCATCAGGAATGGACCACGAAGATTGACGGCCATGAGCCGGTCCCAGTCATCGACGGTCTGCTCATCGATGGACTTATGAATGACAATTCCGGCGTTGTTGACCAGAACGTCTATCCGCCCGTACCTAAGGAGGACTTCATCGACGAACACTTGAACGGAAACCTCTTTGGTGACGTCTAGAGGTAAGAACAACAGTCCTTCCGAGTTGCCGTCCGCCGGATCGACACTAACGTCGCCAACGATGACCACAGCCTCTTCGCCAGCCAGCCTTTCGGCAATCGCCCGCCCAATACCTCGGTTGCCGCCCGTAACGATAGCGACTTTTCCTGACAGCCGATTGCCCATGATTCTTGTTCCTATCCTGCAGTGAAGCCGCCATCGATCGGGACGGCTACGCCTGTTATGTGCCTGGCTTCTTCGCTGGCGAGGAACACCGTCAAACTTGCAATTTCCTTGGGCATGGCGACGCGGCCCTGAGGAATGGAGTCGATATTCCTTTGAAGAATCTCATCCGCAGTAACCGGCTCGGAATGCGCCGACACCAGCATTGGCGTATCCACGGCGCCAGGACAGACCGCGTTGATGCTGATCTGATCTTTGGCGTGGTCCAATGCCATAGCTCTAGTCAAAAGGACCACCGCACCCTTGGAGGCACAGTATGCGGCTAAATTGGTGCAACCGACCAAGCCCACATTGGAAGCTATGTTAACAATGCTGCCACCGCCGGTTTTTCTCATTGCCTTCACGGCGGCGCGGCTGAAGTAGAAAACTCCGCTCACGTTAGCGTCAAAGGTCTCCCGCCAGTCGTCATCCGAGGTATCAACGGAATTGCCGCGCCGAATGATCCCGGCGCTGTTTACCAAGACGTCGACCTTCCCAAAGCGCTTCCCAGCATACGCGATCACCTGGTCAGCGAAGCCCGAGTCAGACACGTCGCCGAGCATCAATTGAGCCGCGCAACCGAGTTTCTGGACTGACTCCAGAATCCGCTGACCCCGGTTGTGATCGCGTCCGACCAATACCAGCGATGCTCCCGTCGCGCCGAAAGCCTGTACGACAGCATCGCCTATTCCCGAGGTTGCCCCGGTGACAATAACGACCTTCTTGGAATTCTTCATGTCGATATCGTCCTGTGAAGGGGAGGCAGGCCGAGAACCTAGGGTCCAACCGAAGCGCTATGTTCGCTTACTGCCAGTTCCCACCTTCTCGCAAGCATCCAAAAAATCATGTGGCGGACAATCTGAAGTCATGAGCGCCGCGACAATTAATGGGCCCGGATAAGGCATTACCGTAGGTTATCCGGCCCCCAAGTAATACTCATTTGAAGTGAATCCGGTCGGCTCCTATAGCTCTTCGGCCACGGAAAAATTCAGCTGGCTAGTTAGCCGCTGACACGGGGGCAACGATGGATTCTAAACTGATAACGCCTGGACCGGATGCCCACGTCCTCCGTGACAATTGGAGCGACTTGCGGAAGTTCCGGCCGATGCCTGACATCGATTTTAAAAGGCTCGACGGGTATCGAAAAGGGCGGATCAGAGCCGCAATGCGAGACGCTGGCGTTGGGCTTTGCGTTCTCGTGAGCCCGATCACAATTCGATATGCAGTGGACTACAACACCTTTCCGCTGTTCCAGTCGCACATTCCGGTGACTTACCTCTTTCTGCCCCTGGAAGGGCCGATTACGCTCAATCAAGCTTTTACAGTCGGATCGTCAGCTGACAGCGTGAGGGAAGGGAGACCGATCTCGTTCTTTGAGGGCGGTAATGAGCTTCCGGAGATGGCTAAGCTCTTTGCGAACGACATCGTCGCATTTCTCAACGAGATTGGCTCGACCAATCGGAAAGTGGCGATCGAATACGTCAACCCCAGCATCACCCAGGCCTTGATGCAGCGTGACCTTTATGTCGTTGATGCCGTCGATATCGTCGAAGGCGCTCGAGTTATCAAATCTGAAGACGAGATCGCCTGCATTCGATGGGCATGTGCAGTCGCTGAGCATGGCATTTCGCACATGCAGGCGAGCATGGGCCTTGGTGTGACGGAATTGCAGCTGTGGGGACTATTGAACTATACCAACCTCGCCAACCAAGGCGGGTGGCACGAGGGACGCATGCTTGCTTCCGGACCCCGCATCAATCCTTGGCTGCAGGAAGCTACCCAACGGGTGATCGAACCGGGGGATCTCGTGGGATTTGACACTGATATGGTCGGCCCATTTGGCTATTTCTGCGACGTCTCACGGACATTCTACTACGGCGACCAACCGCCAAGCGTTCGGCAACGAAGGCTTTACCAGCTGGCTTATGAAGAATTGCACAGCAATATGAGGCTTATACGGCCGGGACTAAGCATGAAGGAATTGCAAGCTTCCGCTTGGCCCGTGCCGGAAGAATTCCACAAGCAAGCGTATCCCGCTCTCATCCATGGCGTGGGTATGTGCGATGAATTCCCACAGGTTAAGCCATCTTTTCGCGGCCCCGTAGCCTACGACGCGACCCTCGAAGCAGGAATGGTGATTTGTGTCGAGAGTTATATAGGCGCTGTGGGTGAAAGAGACGGCGTGAAGCTCGAGGAGCAGCTACTCGTCACAAATGACGGCAGTGAACTGCTTTCGAACTATCCGTTTGAAGACCGCCTACTAGGCTGATGCGCGCTTTAGCCGCCTGCATCCCTAACATCCGCAAGCAGGACTGATACAAGGGCTTGGCCATGATCTACGAGCTGAGGCATTACGTACCAATCGAAGGTATGAAAGATAGGATGAGGGAGCGATTTGCTCTCGATAGCCTTCCTCTTTTCAAGAAAGCCGGAATCAAGCTGATCGATTTCTGGGAAAGTAAGGAGACTGGCGAGATCTGGTACGTCGTCGAATGGCCCGACGCCGAGGCGGCGAGCATTGGGTGGCAGGAGTTTGTGAAAACACCGGAATGGAGAGGAATCGCGGCTCGCACCGAACAAGACGGTCCGCTCTCAACTAGTCGAGGATTCGTTCTGACGCGGCCGGATTTCGTCAAGGATGAGTGGCTGACGCGGTCCAAGTGACAATCGACTGGCTGTAAGGCCGCTGACCTAGCGGTACGTCGGAGGTGCGAGTGGGCCGCCAAAGACTCAACAAACGCAGCATTCTGATCGCCACAGACGATTTTACGTTAGGTTTCAGCCTGAAGGACGCTTTCGTCGAGGCTGGTGCTAATGTCAGCGGACTTGTGGACACGATCGAGGATGCTCTTGACGCGATCATGTCGTCCTTAGTCATTGATATTGCAATTCTGAGTGTCAACCTGGTGGGCGAGGAAACCTTCACGGCGGCCGATCACCTTGTGCGTCGCCGGATACCGTTTGTTTTTCTGGTCGGCCACAACAGTTCGGATATCCCCGATCGTTTCCGCGATATCCAGCGCTGCAATAGGCCCATTCGCCCCGCCGAACTGATCGCTGTGATGGAGGGGTTCATTCCATCTTAGCGGGGTAGGCGGATTCGACCTGTTTCGCTGGTCGATTGCGAAAGGCGGTCGGCGTCACGCCCAATTGATTCCTAAAGAGTCGAATGAAATGGGAGGCATCGGCGAATCCCGTCTCTAGAGCGATGTCGGCCAAGTTTTTGCGTGTCGTCGAAAGCAGAAACTCAGCGTGGTGGAGGCGGATCAGGCGGAGAGCCTGGCGTGGCGTCATCTCCAGACTAACATTGAACTTACGTTCCAATTGCCTGCGGGTTACACCTATATACTTTGCCACGAGATCCACGGTGAGTGCCCTGTCAACATTGTGGTGCATGAACACCAATGCCTTGCGCAGTGTCGGATCCTTGGTCTCAATTTTCAGCGGCGGCCCGGGCTGAGCCTCCTCCGGTCTCGTCAGGTCTGAGATATTCAACATTCGCAAGCTCTTCCGGGCAACAGCTTCACCCACGTGGCGCTGTACGATCCATGCGGCGAGATGGGCTGAACTATTCCCTCCAGGGCATGTCAGGCGATCGCGGTCGACGACGAACATCTGATCCGAGACGGGTTCGGAGCCCCCGCTATATTCAATAAAATCCTGGTGATGAAACCAGCTGACACAGCATTTATAGCCGTCGAGCAGGTTGAGCTTGTACAGTAGGAATGAGCCTGTGCAGATGCCGATTAATGGTACACCACTTTTTGCTGCGTCCGCCAAAAACCTATGGCAGGCGGGGCTTACATCAGTAGCTTGTGCGAGTAGCCCCCCGATTACCGCTACGTATTGGAAATGGTTAGGTTCACTTAGCCTCTGGTGTGATTGGATGGTAATTCCGCAACTTGAACGAACCGGATTCATCGTGTCGGAGAGTATCTTCCAGTCACAATTAACCCTTTCGCTGCGGTCGCCCTCGTCACTTGAAAGCCTGAGTACATCTACGAAGTTCGCCAGGGCACTAAGTGTAAAACGCGGCGTCAAAATAATACCGACTGTCAGCTTCGGTTTGGGGCTGGGATGTGCGGCGAATCTCAATTTCTATCTCCGAACCACGGCGCAGAGGAGGCGCCGACGCTCGAAAGGCTACGGCTCAGCCAGCCCGACGCCCTCGCTACAAGCCAACAATACGGGATAGCTTCCGCCTCTGACCGCTCAAGAACGACAGCTTCACTAGATAGACGTCGCATTAATGCGCGACGCCCCGAATGTTTTGTCTAACGTGTCAGGATTGTGGGCTGCAATTCGTAAATTGGTCGGAACAACGATGAGTCTTGAAAAGAAAACTGTTGTCGTAACTGGAGCGGCCGGCGGAATGGGCCAGGCCATCTGCAGGAGGTTCGTCGGAAACGGATACTTTGTCATCGCCGGAGACGCCAACCAAGAGCGGTTGATTGCAACCGCCGAAGACCTGAACCAGAGAGGCAAGAACGCGTTAGCTCAGCCCGGGGATTTGCGCAACAAGGCCTATTGCGAGGGTCTTATCGAGACCGCGGTCAGCCTTACCGGACGGCTGGATGCTCTGGTTAACAACGCGGGCATCATCACACGCGGCACCGTCCTTGAAACGAGCGACGAGGATTGGGAAAGAACCTTCGACATCAATTTGAAATCGATGTTCTACACCTGCAGGCGTGCTGTCGGCTTCATGAAGGCTCATGGTGGCGGGTCAATCGTGAACATCTCTTCGACATGGGGCATTTATCCAGGCCCAACGCACGCAGTTTACTGCACGAGTAAAGCCGCCGTAGCCATATTTTCTAAGTGTTTGGGCCGCGATCATGCGGCGGATGGAATAAGAGTCAACGCCGTCTGCCCGGGAGAGATCGATACGCCTATGCTGCGCTCAGGCTTTGTCCATCGTGGGTTAGATCCCGACACAGCGGTTGCCGAGCTCAGCAAGTCAAATCCGCTCGGTCGCCTAGGTGATCCGGGCGATATTGCCGATGCGGTGTGTTTCCTATGCTCGGATGCTGCTCGGTTCATCGCGGGGACTTCACTCGAAGTAGCTGGAGCGAAAGCCGTCTATTGAATCTTCGCTATGCGTGCAGACGGGGCCGGGGGAAGGGCGCAAGCGGGATTGCTGGCGGCCTGAATACAGGCCTGGGAGATCGAACGGACACAATGAAGCTCGGTTTCTCATCCTCTTTTGGCGCGCTTTTTGCTGGTGTCACTACTGCTCCTGCATGGCTCCCAGGCGCCATGTTCGTGCGGTGGGGTAGCACTCGCTCAAGCTCAACGGGGTGCTGGATGTTGTGGCATGTTTCTCCAAAAAGGTTGTATCAGCGCCATTGGGCTGGCGGCCGGTACGGTATCCATCATCTATGCCCTCTACCACTCCTAACCGCCGCCGTAACGGGTCCATTGTAGGAGAACGCGTTCCCGCCCGTGGATTAAAGGCGACACTTCGGCGTAGTACTTGAGGAGGATTGGATGCTCCGGGAAATCCTTAGAATTTGGTGCAATCTGGGAATTGAGATCGCTGCAACGCAAGCCCATTCCTCCTCTTGTGGATTCGTCATCATGCCAAGCGATTGTCGGCTCGATCTCCAGCAATCCAATACGGCTCCGGCCCGAGGGATTGAGACGGATTTTTCGACAGAAGGCAGAAACAAACCGTGAAACATTTACCATGTGACGTATCTCAGAGGCCGACCGGATATTAGGTTGGGCGATGTCAACAGGATGTAATTCCTCAAGGTGTTCGAATCCCTCGGAGAGCAGATGGCCTGGACCGATATCACCCGCTGTCAGCACAGCCGAGAGCTCCGCTGCGCAGGTGATTGTAGTGATGTAGAATCGGCCTTGATCGAACTTTTGATGCCAATGCAGACCGGGATCGATGGGCCCAGCGCAAGACCTGCATATGATCCGCAACGCGATCCAGTACATCGAACGTTGGAAATCCTTCGGCAGAAGTGCCCGCGGGCACGTCGCCGTCGCGAATATTTTTACGGCCTGCGCGACAATGGGTGTCCGATTGATCGGCATCGGCCGGTAGAGCCGTGCGGTCGCGAGGATCGATCGTCGGGCCTCTCGACACCTTTGCTCTTGAAACGCTCCACTTGCGCACCGTGCGGGCATACGCCTGCGGCTGACGCGACGCCCTCTGGCGTCTGCCCGCTCAACACCTGTTTCTACATTCTCAACCCAGAGGCGTTGAACTTGCATTTTTGGGCATGTTCATCCTGTCATCCGAGCAATCACTGAAGTCTCGCAACCTCAACTTCCTCGCCCCTGGATAGGGTCGACGAGCCTATCGAAAGCTCACATCTAAACTAGTCTCTTGTGCGGGCTCCCGACGCATTTCATTTCCATTGCTATGTCGCCACGCGGGAGGCTGGGCAGCAATGTTGTTGCCGATTCGGGATACTTCGGAGGCAAAAATGCGAGTTGATATCAATATTTTCGGGACTGTCAGGAATTCTGTGCGCGAGGCCATGATGATGGAAAGGAGAGAATCATCACATGGCTATCGAGAAGGAAC
>NZ_JBVVQR010000054.1:0-30248 GCF_055811535.1 Mesorhizobium sp. WSM4816
ACACCGTCACATCAAAGGAATGCGCCAACTACTTCACCGAGGCCGGCTATGTCCCAACCTAAAATCATCGCGCTCTAACGGGGGTTCCCCAAGCGGTTTGTCTTGCGCCACTCCTCGTACTCCCCGCGGGCATCGTCATGCAGCGGATAGTAGCGTTGCAACGGCCCGCCCTCCATCAGCTTCACTCGCGAGAATTCCTCCCAATCGTGATGCTTCTGTGATTCTTCGATCACCTTTGCGGCCATTGCGACGGGAAGCACCACCACCCCGTCGTCGTCGGCGACGATGATGTCGCCGGGGATCACCGTGACACCGCCGCAGGCAATCGGAACGTTGACGGCATTGGGATAGATGCTGGTCTGCACGTGATAATTCGGCGTCCAGCCGCGCAGCCATAGGGGCAGGTCGAGCTTTTCAACATTGGGCCGGTCGCGCATGCATCCATCGATGACGATGCCGGCGCCGCCCCTGCCTTTGAAATACGTCGACATCATATCGCCGAAGACGCCCGAGCTCATGTCGCCGCGCGCGTCGACCACGACCACATCGCCCGCCTGCGCGTGATAAAGCACGTGCCGATGCAGCTGCGTCTCCGGATCGGCATATTCTCCCTCGGTGAACAGGTCCGGCCGTTGTGGCATGAACTGCAGCGTCAGCGCCGGCCCGACGATCGACTTGCCGTGGTTCTGCGCCACCGGTCCTACCATGTGCGGATTGCGAAAACCCATGTGGCCAAGCGTGCCGGCAACCGTCGCGGCGCCGATCCCGCTCAGCGCGTCGATCAGGTCTTTCGGCGGCCGCGTGATGTCGGGAGCATGTGTCATGTTGGACTCCGGTTGAAAGGCAATTACCAGTTCGTAACAGAACCGTCGCGGCGCTTAAGGTGAGGCGCTTCCCAGAAACGAAAGCTCGCCGCCTGGATCGCCGCCTCGTTGACATCGACGCCGAGCCCCGGCAGGTCGCCGACCGGATAGTCGGTCCCGTCGAGCCGTGGTCGCACGGGGAAGAAGTCGGAATTGTCGAAGCCCAGCTTTGTTTCGGGTTCCCTGGTCTCGAGCCACGCGAAGTTGGGTACCGCGGCGGCGAGATGCACGGTCGCGGCCGTGCACACCGGACCAAGGGGATTGTGCGGCATCAGGTCCACATAGTGCGCCTCGCTCCAGCCAGCGACTTTCATCGCCTCGGTAAGCCCGCCGACATTGCAAACATCGAGCCGGTTGAACTGATGAATGCCGCGCTCGATGTAGGGCAGGAACTGCCACTTGCTGGAAAATTCCTCGCCGATGGCAAAGGGGATGTCGGTCATCGTACGCAGCGATTCGTAGGCCTCCGGTGTCTCGTCCCGTATCGGCTCCTCGAGGAAATCAAGCACGCCGCGGCCGAGCTTGTTGCAGAAGCTCGCCGCCTCGGCCACCGACAGCCGATGATGATAGTCGACGCCGAGGACGACTTCGTCGCCCAGCGCCTCGCGCGCCCGGTTAAGGATGCTGGCGGTAGCGCCGATCGACTCGCGCGGCTCGAAGATGTCCCTGCTGTTTTGCCCGGCGGGGAAGAAGCGGATCGCCTGCCACCCCTGTGCGCGTAGCTCGCGGGCGCGTTCGATGGCAGCGTCACCTTCGGCCTCGTCTCCGGTCGAGGCGAAGGTGGGGATGCGGCAGCGCTGCTTGCCGCCGAGCAGCTCGTAGACCGGCACTCCCAGCGCCTTGCCCTTGATGTCGTGAAGGGCGATGTCGATGGCGGAAATCGCCGCCTGCAGAACACGTCCGCCTTCGAAGTACTGGCTGCGATAAAGCTCTTGCCAGATCCGGCCGATCTGCATCGGGTCGCGGCCGATGAGAAACTCGCGATAGTGCTCAACCGCGCCGGCCACCGCTTTCTCGCGACCACTCAAGCCGCTCTCGCCCCAGCCGAAGATACCCTGGTCTGTCTCGACCTTGACGAGCATCTGGTTGCGCGTTCCTACCCATACTGGATAGGGCTTGATCGCGGTGATCTTAAGTTTCGTAGTCATCCACGCCCACGTTCCAAACGCATCCCCCTGTTTCAGTTGGCGCCCTGTTTCAATTGGCGCCCTGTCTCAGTTGGCCGTGAGGGCCATTTCGGTTTCGCCGTCGAACAGATGCATCCGCTCCTGGTCGAACTCGAGCCAGATCCGTTCATCGGGCACGACGGCAATGTTCGGCGGCACGCTGACGTTGACGATGGCGCCGGACAGGAACGCCTGCACGAAGGTGACGTCACCGGTCGGCTCCACCGTGTAGGCCTTGGCCGGAATGGCACCGGGGACCGCGCTGTTGCGCAGCTTGATCGTCGAGTGACGTGCGCCGAGCACGACTTTCCTGGTCGTTGCCCTTGCGACCTTCCGGGCGTTGCGCGGCGAGAGCTCAAATCTCCAGCCCTCCGCGCTGGTCAACACAGCGTTGCCGTTTGCCGTCGATGCCTGCAGCGGAATAAGGCTCATCGCCGGGCTGCCTATGAAGCTGGCGACGAACATGTTGACGGGATGGGCAAAGACCTGCGCCGGTGAATCATATTGCTGCAGGTAGCCGCCGTTCATCACCGCCATCTTGTCGGCCATGGTCACGGCTTCGAGCTGGTCGTGCGTCACATAGATGATCGTCGCCTTGAGGTCCTGGTGGAAGCGCTTGATCTCAGACCGCATCTGCACGCGCAGTTTGGCGTCGAGGTTGGAGAGCGGCTCGTCCATTAGGAACACGGCGGGGTCGCGGACAAGCGCACGGCCCAGGGCCACCCGCTGCTGCTGCCCACCCGAAAGTTCGCGCGGCTTGCGCTCGAGCAGGTGCGTCATGTCGAGCACTCGCGCCGCTTCCTTGACCTTCTTGTCGATCTCGTCCCTGGGCAGTTTGCGCATCTGCAGCGGGAACGCCAGGTTCTTGTAAACCGATTTCTGCGGATAGAGCGCGTAGTTCTGGAACACCATGGCGATGTCCCGGTCCTTGGGGTCGAGGTCGTTGACCACCCGGTCGCCGATGACGATGTCGCCCGATGTCATCGGAATCAGCCCCGCGACGAGATTGAGCGTGGTTGTCTTGCCGCAGCCTGAAGGGCCGACGAGCGCAACGAACTCGCCGTCATTGACCTTCAGCGACACGTCGTTGACAGCTTTGAAGCTGCCATAGGACTTGACGAGATCTTTGAGGACCACGTGGGCCATCGGCAACTCCCTAGTGCTTGACCGCGCCTTCTGTAAGGGCGCGTACGAAGTATCGTTGCAGGACGAGGAACAGCACCACGACGGGCACGCTCATCATGAAGCTGGCCGCCATCAGGCCCGGAAAGTCCGTCGTATTTTCCGAGAAGAAGCGCTGGATGCCGACCGGCAGTGTCAACTGGTCGTTCTTGGTGAGGAAGGTGTAGGCGTAGATGTACTCGTTCCACGCGCCGATGAACGAATAGATCGCGGTGGCGATGATCCCCGGCGTCGAGAGCGGCATCACAATCAAGATGAAGGCCTGGAACCGCGTTGCCCCGTCGATGCGCGCCGCCTGCTCGAGCTGCACCGGAATGTTGTCGTAAAAGCCCTTGAGCAACCAGATCGCCAGCGGCAGGCCGAAGGTGAGATAGGTGAGAATCAGCGAGCCATGCGTGTTCATCAACCCGAGCAGGCGCATCAGGATGAACAGCGGCACGAGAAAGATCACCGCCGGGAACATGTTGCGCAGCAGCACGGCAAAGAACAGGAAGTTCCGGCCGGGGAAACTGAAGCGCGAAAACGCGTAGGCCGCAGGGACGGCGACGATCACCGAGAGGATTGTCGTGACGGTCGACACGAAAAGGCTGTTCCAGAAGAAGCGGAGGAAGTCCTGGCCGACGCTGTTCTGGGGATCGAGCAGCTTCTCGTAGCTGGCGAGGGTAGGTTCGTCCGGCCACCATTGCGGCGGGAATTGCAACGCCGCGAACCCGGACTTGATCGAGGTGATCAGCATCCAGATCATCGGCACCGCGGTGTAAAGCAGCATGAATGCGAGGAAGATGCGCCCGGTCCACCGCCATCCGTCGATGCGCATCCGGCGACGGCTCAGGGCTCGCGGGGCTGTCTCGGCAGTCGTGCTCATGCGCTCCCCTCCTGCCGCTCGTTACCGCTTAGCGCACGGACGTAGAAGTAGCCGAGCGTCATCAGGGTGAGGAACAGGAGCACCGAATAGGCAGATGCCACGCCCCAGCGCTGCCGGCCGAAGGCGAGCTCGTAAATGTGGGTGATCCAGATATGCGATGCGTTGGACGGGCCGCCGCCGGTCATGATCCAGGGGATGATGAAGGAATTGAAGTTGGCCACCGCGAGCAGCAGGATCGTCACCGTCGAGACGTTGCGCAAGTGCGGGAAGGTGACGTGCCAGAAGCGCTGCCAGGCGCTGGCGCCGTCGACCTGCGCGGCGCGCAGCAACTGCTCGGGCACGGTCTGCAGGCCGGCCATCATCATGATCATGGCAAACGGAAACTCGCGCCAGATATTGACGACGATCAGGGAAGGCAGAACCGTGTTGACGCTGTCGATGAAATTCGGCGGTCGGTCGGCCAATCCGAGGCCGACCAGCACCGCACCGATGATCCCGAAGTCCGAATGATAGATCCACTTCCAGATATAGGAGGCGGCGACCGCGCTGATGACCCAGGGAATGATCAGGATCGCGCGCAGAACACCGCGGCCGACAAACTCGCGGTGGAGTGCCAGCGCGGTGGCAAACCCCAGGACAAAGGCAATCAAAGTCGAGCCCAGCGTCCAGATCAGAGTGTTCCAGGTGACTCTCCAGAACACCTCGCTGGTGAGGATGGTCGTGTAGTTGTCGAAACCGATGAAGGTCCTGTCGCGAAGCTGCAGGCCAGGCGGCGTCTTGAAGAACGACAGCTCGATCGTGTAGTAGATCGGATAGGCGATGACGACGAGCATCACGGCGATCGCAGGGAGCACATACGCGTAGTCGGCGCGATGCTCCCATATCTGGCGTAGCACGCCGGACCTGCCGGATTGCAATCTTCGGCGAGCCTCGGCCTTGCCGGTCACGATCGTCACTTTGGCGCGCGCCCTTATTTCTTCTGAACGAACCGGCTGCACTATCGGTGCAGCCGGTCAGGCCTGGACTAGAGTCCGCCCATCAGGTCTCTTACCTTCCTGGCCGCGTCGTCGGCTGCCTCGTCGACGGTCATCGCTCCGGTCAGGGCATTCTGCAGCATGTCCGGGACGATGATGTTCATGATCTCGGGAGCCTGCGGCAGCGCTGGGAACGGGATGCCGTATGGCAGCATCGAGGTCGTCACGTCGAGGAACTTGATGTTTTCCAGACGTTCCTTCATCCATTTGGTCTTGAAGCCGTTGAGGTTGCCCGGGTTCGAGCCGGCATAGGCCATCTTCAGCGACCATTCAGGGCTCGTCCACATGCAGATAATAGCCTTTGCGGCCGGCTCATCGACCTTGCCGCCCTCGACATATTCAGGCTTCAGGATGTGAATGTTCGAGCCGCCGAACACGACTGCGCGCTTGCCGTCGGGGCCAGTGGGAATCAGGCCGTAGCGCATGTTGTCGATGACGGTCTGCGCCTTGTCCTTGTCGGCGCCCGTCGCCTTCTTCTGCAGGTCGAGCATGACGTCGTAGTCGGACGGATGCGAGATCATCATGCCGAGCTGGCCGGCGAGGAACAGGGGCTGGTTGTCGGCCTGCTGGTTGGTGAGCGCCGAAACCGGAACCGACTTGTCGCGAACATACATGTCGTACGAGGCTTGCAGGGCGGCCTTGCTCTGCGGGCTATCGAGCTGGACATCCTCATAAGTCGGGTTCGCAGTGGCTTCGTCGAAGACGCCGCCGCCATGGGCCCACAGCTGCGGCATGAAACGGTACGGCGTATTGCCGGCATTCTTGCGAGCTACGAGGCCGTAACCGGCAATGCCGAGCTTGTCGTGGATCTGCTTGGAATACTTGACGACATCGTCCCAGGTTGCCGGAGCCTTGTCCGGATCGAGGCCCGCACGCTTGAAGATGTCGGCGTTCCAGATGAACGCCATCGTCTCGTTGTTGGTTGGAATGCCGTAGGTCACTCCCTCCCAGGTCACGGCCTTCATGGCGCCGGGCCAGAAGTCCTCGGTGGAATACCCGACATCCTCGGGTTTGAGCGGCTCAAGATAGCCTTTTGAGGCGAACTCGGTACCACCCAGGATTTGCAGGCGGACCGCCATCGGCGCGGCGTTGCCGAGGAGCGCCGTGCGGAACTTGTCCAGAAGGTCGTTATAGGTGAGGGCTTGTTCCTCGAGCTGGATGTTCGGATAGGTCTTGCGGAAGGTCTCGAAGAAATCCTTGTAGTACTGGCGCAAGAGGTCGGGGTCGCCCTCGAACACGCCCTGATACCAGAAAGTCAGTCGCCCCTTGTAGTCGAGCGGGGTGACCTTGGCGCAATCGGCTGCGGTGTCAAAATCCTCTGTGCCCGCAATGGAGCGCACATATTCCGGCGACCACTTGCTGAGGTCGACGGGCGCTCCGAGCGCCGATGTCGACGTCAGCGATGCCATCAAAGCAGTGGCGACAGTGCCGCGCAGGACCGCACTGCCGAGCGTAATCCTCGTCATAGGTATCCTCCCTGGTTCTCCATGCCGCCCTGCGCCGAGGCAAAGCGGTCTAGCTCGTTCGACCGCGGGACGCTTTCTATTCTATGTATCCCTTCGATCATTTTGTACGTTTTCAGATCGTGGATTGCCTGTCAACGCGCTGGATCGTACATTGTTTGTGAAAACCGTGTGTGATATCGGGCAGGGTATGTGTTGATCAGGGGAGCCGGTCTTGGCCGAAATAGATGACTTTAAAGCCATGCCACCGGTGGAGACTGACCCCATGGCCTCCAGCGAGGGCGCCTCGCTTTATGAACTGATCAGGGAAGACATCATCGAGGGACGGCTCGCCGCCAACGAACGGCTTGTGGTCACCGATCTTGCCCGGCGTCACGGCACCTCGACAAACCCGGTGCGCGAGGCCCTGCAGCTCTTGCGCGGGGAGGGCTTTGTCACCTTTCTCCCCAACCGCGGGGCGCGCGTGCGACCCATAGATCAGGATTTTGTCCGGGATATCTATGAAATCGGTGTTCTGATCGAGCCGGCCCTGACGCGATGGTTTGTGAATATGGCGACCGGCGAGGACATCGCCGAACTCGAACGTCTCCAAGGGCTGATTGAAGAGAACAATTTTGCCGACACATTCCGGCACAGCGAACTGGATACCGCCTTCCACACCGTGATGTACCAGCGGCACTATAACCGCCATGCCGCTGAACTTTGGTGGAAGCATCGCGAAGTGCTGCGAGCCGTGAGCCGGCGTTTCAATTTCACGCTGGCGCGTCGTGCCGCGATCATTCGCGAGCACCGCGAACTCATCGCGCACGTGAAAGCGGGAGAAGCCGACAAGGCGGCCGAACTCGTTTCCCGCCATGTCGAGGGTTCCGGCCGGCATATCCTCGAACAGATGCGTGCGCGCAACGCCGCTCGGGCCGGATAGGAACGAAGGTCCAGTCTCGAACACCGTTAGCCCTAAGCATTTCAGATAAAGGGATTGAGATGAAAATCACGAGCATTCGGCCGTGGCTGATCAAGTCCGATGCTTCTTATTGGGGAGAGTTCCTGTTCGTCGAAGTGACGACCGACGAGGGGGTGAGTGGCTGGGGAGAGATCACCACCACGACAAGGCTCGCCAACCGCGCTCTCTGCACGATCCTGCGGCAGATCGGCGTCGCCGTGACAGGCGAGGATCCAGCGCGCATCGAGCATCTCTGGCACAAGGTCTTTCGCAGCTTCACCTACATGGGCAGCCGCGGCGCCGCCGTCGAATGCGTGAGCGCCATCGATATTGCCCTCTGGGATATCCGCGGCAAAGTCCTCGGCAAGCCGATTTGCGAGCTGCTGGGCGGACCGGTACGCGACGAAATCGCGCTCTACACCCATCCCAACCAGGCCAAATTCACCAGCAAGGAGGCTGTGGTCCGCGAAATTCTGGACATCGTCGAGTCCGGACACACTGCGCTCAAGTTCGATCCTTTCCCCCACCAGGGCCGCAGCGACGATGGCCTGTCCCGCGAACAGCGGGACGGCTACCTTGATGGCAGCATGACCCGCAAGGACGAGCGCGAAGCCGCCGAACTCACGGCGCTGATCCGCGAAACGGCGGGGCCTGACGTCGACATTCTCATCGACGCGCATGGCCGCTTCGACGTTCCCACCGCCATTCGCCTCTGTCGGAGCCTCGAGGAAGCCGGCCAGATCGACTGGTTCGAGGAGCCTTGCCCGCCCGAGAGCCTGAACGCCCTCAAGCAGGTGCGTGAAAAAGTCAGTGCTGCCATCTCGTGGGGCGAGCGCGGCCACACGAAGTGGGATTTCGTGCCGGTACTCGAGAACAGGCTCGCTGACTACATCATGCCTGATATCACCTGGACCGGCGGCATTACCGAGCTCAAGAAGATTTCTGCCCTATGCGAAGCCTACTACCTCCCGGTCTCGCCGCATGACGCCGCGGGACCGATCAACGTGGTTGCGGGAGCGCAGGTGATGATGACCGTTCCTAACTTCTACAAGCTCGAAACGTCGGAGTGGAACCTGGGCAAATACAATCACCTCATCGACAGACCGCTCGACGTCTCGAACGGCAGCCTCAAGCTGACGTCGAGGCCTGGTCTCGGTATCGAGATGGACCGTGACTACCTGCAGGCCCACGAGATCGAGCTGGCCTAGCAACGCTCCATGCCGGCGCGGCGTGCGGGCGACAAGCTACACCCACCAGAACGAGGACAAGTCATGGCAAAGACGGCCGACGAGGCGCTCAATCGGGTGAACGCGAACTCCAAGCCGTCCGAGCTTCGCATCACCGACATGCGGGTAGCTGAAATCGTCGGCGCGCCGTTCACCTCGACCCTGCTCAAGATTTACACCAACCAGGGCATCGTCGGACTTGGCGAGGTGCGCGACGGCGCCAGCGCCACCTACGCGCTGATGCTGAAGAGCCGGTTGCTTGGCGAGAACCCTTGCAACATCGACCGCCTGTTTCGCCGGATCAAACAGTTCGGCGGACACGGCCGGCAAGGCGGCGGCGTCTCGGCGGTCGAAATCGCGTTGTGGGATCTCGCCGGCAAGGCCTATGGCGTGCCCATCTACCAGATGCTCGGCGGCCGGTTTCGCGAGAAGGTGCGCCTCTATTGCGATACCGACGCCACCGTGCCGGCCGAGACCGGCAAGCGCCTCAAGCAGCGCATGGCGCTCGGCTTCACGTTCCTCAAGATGGATCTGGGGCTGATGCAGATCGCCGATGTCCCCGGTGCGGTCGTGTCTCCTGCCGGCTCACTTGATGGGTACCGCGTCCAGCCCGGCCGCGGCCAGGTCAAGTCCCTTGAAGAGCGGCGCGCCCGCAACGCCGCCTACGATTTGCACAACGTCCCCCACCCGTTTACCGGCCTCCACTTTTCCGACAAGGGCCTCGACTTGCTTGAGCAGTACATTGCCGAGGTTCGCGAGGTTATCGGCATGGATATTCCGCTCGCCATCGACCACGTCGGCCACATCTCGCTGCAGGACGGTATTCGCCTTGCCAGGCGGATTGAAAAATATGTGCCAGCCTGGCTCGAGGATGTGATCCCATGGCAGTACACCGAGCAGTACCGACAACTGCAGGACGCCACCACGGTGCCGATCTGCACCGGCGAGGACATTTATCTCAAGGAGGGCTTCGAGCCTCTGCTCAAGAGCGGCGGCCTTTCCATTATCCACCCGGACCTGCTCACCAGCGGGGGCATCCTCGAGACCAAGAAGATCGGCGACATGGCGCAGGACCACGGCGTCGCCATGGCCATCCATATGGCGGAAAGTCCGATCGCCGCGATGGCCGCGGCACATGTCGCGACCGCGACCGAAAACTTCATGGCGCTCGAATACCACTCTGCCGATGTCGACTGGTGGGACGATATCGTCACCGGCGTTGCCAGGCCGCTCGTGAAGGACGGCTTTATCACCGTTCCCGACAAGCCGGGCCTGGGGATTGACGACGTCGTCGACGAGGTGATCTCGCAGCATCTGCAGCCGGGTGTCACCGGCATCTGGCAGCCCACGGATCACTGGGACAACGAATATTCCTGGGATCGCACCTGGAGCTGAGGCGAAAAGAACCGAAGATGAAGATCACCGACCTCCGCTGTGCCGTTATCGGCAAGCACCCCATCGTTCGCATCGTCACCGACGGGGGCCTCCATGGCCTGGGCGAGGTCGAGTACACCAAGCCCTACCTCAAGCCCTGGGTCCTGCATTTTCGCGAGGCGCTGCTCGGCGAGGACCCGACCGACGTCGAACGGGTGATGCTGAAGATCCGCCAACGCGGCTCTTTCAAGCCCTATGGCGCAGCGGTCAGCGCTATCGAGCATGCGCTGTGGGACATTGCCGGCAAGGCCGCAGGCGTGCCGGCCTACAAACTGCTTGGCGGCAAGGTGCGCGACCAGGTGCGCGTCTACAACGGCTCGATCCGCAGGAAACGCACGGGCGACCGGCCGGAGGATTACGCCGCTGAGGTCAAATGGATGATGGAGCAGCCGCAGAACTTCTTCATGATCAAGCAGGGAATCTCGTTCCACTCCAACATGAAGGACACCATCGACGGCTTCCATTATGGCGTGACGCAGAAGCAGGCCGGCTATCACGGGGCCATGGATCAGGGTGTGATCAGCGAGCGCGGTTTCAATCACATGCTCGACTGCGTGATCGCGATGAAGGAAGTGCTGGGCGACAAGGTGAGCCTGGCGCTCGACTGCGGCCCGGGCTGGATGCTGCCCGATGCGATCAAGTTCGCTCGCGCGGTCGAAAAATACAATTTGATGTGGCTGGAGGACATGCTGACTGGCGACTATGTGCCGTGGGTCAATCCGCAGGCCTATCGGGAGCTGACCACCTCGACCTCGACGCCAATCCATACCGGCGAGCAGATTTACCTCAGGCACAATTTCAAGGAACTGATCGAGACGCAGGCGGTACGCGTCATCGGCCCCGATCCTGCCGATATCGGCGGCATTGCCGAGCTCAAATGGGTCGCCGAGCACGCCCATATGCACTCGATTCTGATGGCGCCGCACGGCACGGCGAACGGCCTGCTTGGCCTCGGCGCGTTGATCAACGTCTGCGCCACCTTGCCCGCCAACTACATCGCCTTCGAATATCCGAGCGCCTCCGACCCCTGGTGGGAGGACCTCGTAATCGGCCTGCCGTCGCAGATCGTGACGGACAGCATGGTGGATCTGCTGGAAGCGCCGGGGCTGGGCCTCGATCTCGACGCCGAAGCAGCCCGAAAGTATCTCAGGAAAGAGGATGCGGGCTTCTTCGACTGAACCATCCCTGGATGCCAGCATCGGTCAGGCTTTGCAGACCCGGCCGGATGCTGTTTCCCTAAGGATTGCGATGATCGTTCATTTGATAGACGGCACATACGAACTGTTTCGCCACTTCTATGGCCAACGCCGGTTCAACAATGGCCAGGACAAGCCGTTTGGCGCCGTCGTCGGCGTGCTGAATACAGTGCTGGAGATGATCGAGAACGGCGCCACACATGTTGGGGTGGCCACCGATCATGTAATCGAATCGTTCAGAAATCAGCTCTGGCCCGGCTACAAGACCGGGGATGGCATCGAGCCGGCATTGCTCGCCCAGTTCCACCCCCTCGAGGACGCCCTGGCGGCGATGGGAGTGGCGGTCTGGCCGATGATCGAGCTGGAAGCCGACGACGCGCTGGCATCCGCGGCACACAGCGCGGCTGCCGATGAGGGCGTGCAGAAGGTGTGCATCTGGACGCCGGACAAGGATCTCGCGCAGTGTGTGCGCGGCGACCATGTCGTCCAGGTAGACCGCAGGACCCAGAAAATTCGCGATGCCGCCGGCGTACGCGAGAAGTTCGGAGTTGAGCCGGCCCTGATTCCAGATTTCCTCGCGCTCGTGGGTGATGCCGCCGATGGCTATCCGGGTCTCGAAGGCATCGGCCTGGTCTCGGCCGCCCGGCTGCTTGGCCGCTACGGCCCTCTTGAAAGCTTTCCGCCTGAAGCCCTCGGCAAGCGGAGAGAGCTCGCGCTTTTGTTCAAAAATCTCGCGACGCTGCGCACCGACGCTCGGCTGTTCGATAATATCGAGGAACTTCGCTGGCACGGCCCGACCAAAACGTTCGAGAGGTGCGTGATCCAGCTGAATGACGCCCGGCTCCTCACCCGTGCGCTCAAGGCTTGGCGTTGCTGACCGCGGGAGGCGAGGTCTGGAAACGGCCTTTGAAGGCCAGCCTCGAGTCCCCAATCGAACAGGGGCGCTGTGCTCGCGGCAAGAGTCCGGATGAAGAACTAAGCGTTGTTCAGCGCGAAACCAACGCTTTGCCCTACAAGAACGGGCGCATGAGATGCCGCCGCCAGGACCGGTCGCCGCGTCCGACGAGCGGATCGAGATAGGCCGTCCGGTTCGCAAGCGGAAGATCGGGCCGAACGGGCGAGACGAGTTCCGCCAGGCGCGCGATGCGCTCGGCTGTGCTCGGATACGTCCGGAACCAGTGCGTCGGCCATTGCCGAATCCAATCAGACAGTTCGGCATGATCACCGAATTAACCACATTCGAAGAAGGCGAAAGGCGGTTGGGTTTGTCACCGATCCGTCTCGCGTAACATGTTACCGTTGGAATTGGGGCATCCGCAGCACGTCCAGGCGCAAAGGCAAGGAAGAGAAAGGATGCCGACCTTAAGCAATGGCAGTGAACTCATCGTATGGAACGAACCAGAGAATCCCAATCCGACCCCTGACTCGGTCCTTTTCAGCATTACGGAAACAGACGGCGACGTAATCGGACCGATAGGCGCAAAGCCGGATTTCCCTTTCGGTGGGATCGAACTAGCTTCGGTCGATGTCTTCGATGGCTTCTTCACCATCACCAGCTTCACCCACGAGGGCAGGACCGAAACCTGGACGACAGTGGAAACGCAGGTCTTCGACAACGAAGGCAATTTTCTCCGCACCGTGTCCGACCAGGCGGCCTTCCAGTCGGTCCGGATCGTCTCGATCAGCGCCGACAGCCCCGACGACCTCACGGTAACATGGATCGGGGCGAACGAATATTTCGGCGGCGAAAACACCCAATACGGTCAGCACCAGATCATCTTGAAAGGGGGCGTGCTTCAGCCCGACACCTTCGTTAATCACGCGCCCGCCGTTGCCGACCTGGACTTGTCGATTTCGCAGGCGCAATCTCTCGACGACGTCAAGTTCAGCGCGACAGATGCCGACTACGATCTCTTGAACTCTATCGTCTTGGACGGGCCGGACAGCGGCACCCTGGAGCAGGAGACGAGTTTCGACGGTAACCACTACCCGTTTCACCAGGGTCATTATGGCACTACCCTGCACTATCATGCGGATTTTCTGAGCGGAAACCTGTTCGACTACACACCGGAGGCAGGGTTCATCGGCACCGACAGCTTTACGGTTTACGCTACGGACGGCCAGGGCCACAGCAATGTGGCGACGATTACGATCACAGTCACTCCGCCGGCCGAATCCATTACCCTGACCGACGCCAAAAACATCGCGAGCTACGCAAGCCATGATCACGCCGTGCTCGTCGCCGCGCTGGACGGGGGCGACCGCATCAGCGGCACCGCGTTCAACGATACGCTCGACGGCGGTGCCGGCCACGACCAGCTGTTCGGCGGCGCGGGCGCCGACGACATCATTGGAGGCGCGGGCACCGATTGGCTGAAGGGCGGCGGTGGCGATGACGAGATCAGCGGTGGTGAGGGCGCAGACGGCGTCCGCGGTGACACTGGCAACGACGTCCTCGACGGCGGCGCCGGCTCCGACGACATGCGAGGTGGTGCTGGCGACGACACCCTCAATGGCGGCGCCGGCCGCGACCGGCTGGCCGGCGAGGGGGGCAGGGATGTCTTCGTGTTCGACGCACTTGGGCCGGCGAACTACGACAGGATAGAAGACTTCAATGCGCTCGACGATGTGTTCTGGCTGGACAGCTCCGCATTCGTCGGGCTGTCGGCCGGCTCGCTTTCCGCTGCGGTTTTCGTCGTCGGCAAGCACGCCATCGATGACAACGACCACATCATTTACGACAAGGAGACCGGCGATCTGCTGTTCGATGTGGACGGAGCAGGAGGAGCGGCGACTGTCAAGTTTGCCGCCCTGGACCCGAGCACATTCCTCACAGTGGACGACTTCTTCGTGCTATAGGCGCGCATGGTGGGGCGCAGCTACATAGACCGGGCGTGATCGCGCCCATGCGCAGGATTTCCTCCCCGATTGCGCAGTAAGGGGCGTCAGGGCTCATCCGAGCCCTTCATGACCCGACTGGCTGGTGTCTGCAACGGTGAGGCATGATTTCGACGAACGCGGCTATCTTTTCATCCGCATTGAAAAACCTTGCATTTGACGGATGCAGTGGTGCCACGCGGCAATCCATCGTCGTGAGCCAGCCGATGCTATTGTGCTAGTTTCGCCGCACTTGCGGGTGGCTATATCATCCAAGACAGCATGAAGAAGCGTTCCGACTTCCTGTTCGGCCAGCCCGGGTGCAATTCCTGATTCGGATAATTGAACGAGAATTGCCTTGGCGGTGTTGCGCCAGAAGGCGTTCGCGTCCTCCCCGTTCTTGGACTCCAGGACCAGGGCGATCCCTTCGACCAATTTCCGCCGCCGATGCAGCGGAAATGCGCTTATGTTTGAATCGCACATCGATCACCTCACCCCTTCAGTCGCGCGAATAAGCACTGGCGGGTTAGAAAATTTGGTTAACAGCGCTCTTTTTGACGGTGGTCAGCCATGGAACAAAGCGTCCGCTGGGCTCGATGGTCGGTGCCGCAGCGGCAAGGCGAGTTCGAGTCCCCGTTGAAGTATTACGGCCTAGGCCTGACCGCAGGAGTCCGGGCACGAGTGCCAGCATGCGGCTCAGCTGGCGGCCGATCGACGCCTGAGGCCTACCGGATCGGCGTCTCGCCGCGAAACAGCGGCTGGTGCGCCCGCATCAAGGCGGCAATCCGGTCGGCGACTTTTCGTACCGGCGGCGAGTGACGTTCCTCGTGGTGGGTGACGATCCATTGGTCTGTTTCCAGCTCGGGGATAGGCTGAGCGACGCGAACCAGACGCGGATCGCTGTCACCGACGAAGCACGGGAAGATCGAAAGGCCGGCGCCGGCGGCCACCAGTTCGCGCACCGAATGGGTGTTGTTGCCGCGCACGGCGATGCGGTCGCCGTGATGGGCTTGCAGCCAGCGCGCCGAGGCAATGTTTGCCGCTTCGCCGGTGGCGCCGACGAACAACCCGGCGGCGATGCCGTTGATCAGGTGGCGTCCGGAATAAATGGCGTAGGCGACCTTGCCGCTCTGACGGCCGGCCAGCCACTGCTCGGTCGGGCGCTCGCTGCGGATGCCGATGTCGGCGGCACGGCGGCCGATGTCGACACGGTCGGTGGTGGTGACGAGCTCCACCCTTATGCCGTCATCGACCGTCCAGATCTCGCCGATATGGGCGGAAACGAAGGCTGAGGTCCATGGCCCGGCCGAGACGCGGACAATGCGGTCGGGCAGGTTTCCCTCGCGCCAGCGGGTCAGCGACTGCATTGCTGCCTCGACGTCTTCGGCGCGCCGCAGCAGTTCTTCACCGACCGGGGTCAGCCGGTAGCCTGTCTGCTGGCGCACGAACAGCGGTTCGCCGATCTGCTTTTCGAGCGCGGTGACGCGACGTCCAAGGGTGGCTGCGCTGAGGCGCGTGGTTCCCGTCGCTGCGCTCAAGCCACCCAGCCGCGCAACGTCAAGAAACAGCCTCAGATCGTCCCAGTCGATATCCATTTTGCAGAAATGAAAAACTCCTTGCGACCTTGGCTGTAGCGCGAGGCGGGCATCACAAGCAAGCATGCAGGCATTGAAGGCGTTGGACAATCCTGCCTGGAGCGACAGTGACAAGCGCCTCGGCTGGCCAAGAAGCCAGCGCCATCCTTTCGATCGCGCATGTGCTTCGCGCAGATGCTTTGCGCATTCGACCAACCCAGGCGTGGGCTTTCTGCGCGCCAAAGGAGACGATCATGTTGTATAGACTTCGACACCGTTTCGCCCGCTGGCTTGCCTATCGCCAGACGCTTGCGAGCTTGAGGCAGGCCCCAGACAGCACACTGGCGGATGCTGGCATTTCTCGCGAAGAGATCCGCGAGCATGCCCGCCATGCCAGCCTGCGTCGTTGAGAGAGGCGGGGCATGCAGATGATGACGCCCCAGACGGGGTAAGCCGACTTCTAACCCACAGCGATGCGCACGCCGGTGTCGTCGAAAAGATGCAGATGGGTGGTATCGAACTTCAGATCCACCGTGTCGCCGGAAGCCACCGGGCATTGTCCGGCGACAACCGCCAGCATGGTCTTGCCGCCGCTTGTCCTGGTGTGGACGATTGTCTCGGAGCCGAGGGCTTCCACCAGCGCGACGCGCGCCGCAACGTCTCCCTTGCCGGCACCGGCGAGGCTGATGTGGTGTGGCCGCAGCCCGAGCGTCACGTCGCCATTGGCCGCGCTGACGTTCCCGTCGATCTCGAATCCAGCTGAACCGTCCAACGTGAGGCTTGACTGGCCAGCGCCCCCGGGTGCCACCTTTACCGGCAGGAAGTTCATACGCGGTGCACCGATGAAACCGGCGACGAACAGATTGGCCGGATGGTTGTAGAGCTCGAGCGGCGTGCCAATCTGCTCGATGCGGCCGGCGCGCAGCACGACGATGCGGTCGGCAAGCGTCATCGCCTCGATCTGGTCGTGCGTGACATAGACCATCGTCGCCGACAGCCGCTCGTGCAGCGCGGCCAGTTCGGCGCGTGTCGAGATGCGCAGTTCGGCGTCGAGATTGGACAGCGGCTCGTCAAGCAGGAAAGCGGTTGGATTGCGCACGATGGCGCGGCCGATCGCGACGCGCTGGCGCTGGCCGCCGGAGAGCTGGCCGGGGCGCCGGTCGAGATATGGCGCGATTTCCAGCATCCGCGCGGCTTCGGCGATGCGCGCATCGATTTCGGCGCGCGCCATACGGGCGTTCTCCAGTCCGAAGGCCAGGTTCTGGCGCACGCTCATGTGCGGGTACAGCGCGTAGGATTGGAACACCATCGCCAATCCCCTGTCGGCGGCCGGAACGGTGGTCACGTCCTTGCCGTCGATCGCGATGACGCCGCCTGTCGGCCGGTCAAGCCCGGCGATGAGCCGCAGCAGCGTGGACTTGCCGCAGCCGGAGGGGCCGACGAAGACGATCAGCTCGCCGTCAAGGATGTCGAGATTTATGTCGTGCAGCACGCCGACCTTGCCGAAAGCCCTCGATACGCCGGTGAGTGTGATCTGGCTCATGGTAGCCTCTATTTCAGACCGGAGCCGGCAATGCCGGTGGTGATGAAGCGTTGAAGGAATATGAACACCAGCACGACCGGGATCATGGTGACGACAGTCATGGCCAGGATGTAATGCCATTGCACATTGAGTTGGCCGGCATAGGTGTTGAGACCAACCTGCAGCGTATAGACCTCCTTGCGCGACAGGACGATCAGTGGCCAGAGGAAGTCGTTCCAGCGCCAGACCACGGAAAAGATCGCCAGCACCGCCAGCGCCGGGGCGGTCAGCGGCAGGATGATGCGCCAGTAGATCTGCCATTCCGACGCCTTGTCCATGCGCGCTGCATCGATCAGCTCGTCGGGGATCGTCAGCATGTACTGGCGCAGCATGAAGACGCCCGTGGGCGTCGCCACTGTCGGCAGGATCACGCCCCATAGCGAATTGAACAGTCCCATTGCCGAGATGACCGAATAGAGCGGCACCAGAATGACGGAGAGCGGCACCATCAGCGTCGCGACGATGAGCATCATCACGGCAGAGCGTCCGCGAAAATTGTACTTCGACAGTGCGAACGCAGCCATCGAATTGGTCAGCAGCGTAATCAGGGTGGCGACCACGGTGACGAAGACCGAGTTGCGCAGGTAGAGGAAGAAGTCAAAAGCGAGGAAAGGCTGGACATAATTGTCGAGCGCGAAGGCGATGCTGCGCTTGGGCGTACGGTTCCGGATGTTGACGCGTATGATCTCGCCCGGGTTGGCGGGATCGACCATCTGCGCGACGGTGCCTAGGCGGCGCACTTCGGCGAGCACGCGCACGCTGCCGTCGTCATTGCGCACTTCGAAGAGCTGCAGCGGCTCCTCATACCCTTCCACGATCGCGTCGGCGGTGACATAGGGCAAAACAGTCGGCGGGAACTCCGCCAGCGCCGCAGGCGTCTTGAACGACGAGTTGACCAGCCACAGCGCCGGGCCGAACATGACAAGCAGCCCGCCGATCAGCCAGAACCAGGTGAAAACGTCGGTCCAGTGCCAGCCGGCGCCGCCGCGCCGGCGCAACAGAAATTCCGCAACCCTGCTCATCGCATTTTGCCCCGCTGCTCGTTGTGCCTTGCGATGCCCAACTGGATCAAGGTCAGCACGACCAGCACCGCTCCCATGAGGATCGAGGCCGCGGAGGCGAGCCCCGGATTGCGCAGCATCGAGGCGAAGCCGACCTCGTAGATGTACTGCGTGAGGAACAGCGTGCTGGTCCCGGGACCGCCTCCGGTCAGCACATAGATCTCGTCGAATATCTGCACGGCGCGGATGAGTGTCAGCACCAGCACGACCAGGAGGTTGGGCGCCAGCAAGGGCAGCGTTATACGCCAGAAGACGCGCATGGGCCGCGTGCCGTCCATCTCGGCGGCCTCATAGAGGTCTTTCGGAATGGCCTGAAGGCCGGCGAGAAGGATCAGCGCGTAGAAGCCGACATGGGCCCAGACCGACACCATGATCGCGGCGGTGAAGGCCCAGTTGCGCTCCACCAGCCAGTTGACCGGGGTTCCGCCCGCCTCGAACACCATCAGGTTGAGCAGTCCCTGCCGCTGCAGGATCCAGCGCCAGATGAGACCGACCACGACCGGCGACAAAAGCACAGGGAAGAAGAACACGGCGCGCCAGAAACTGCGCGCACGCAACTCACGGTTGAGTACGAGTGCGGTGACAAGCGCCACGGCGACCATCATCGCCACTTGCAGCACGACGAAGGCCAGGGTGTTCCAAACCGCGATCCAGAACAGGTCCTCCGTGCAGCTCTTCGGGTCGAGATAGCTGCCGCAACTGAACAGCCGCCCATACTGGTCGGCGCCGACGAAGGTGCGCTCGCCGAGGAACAGCGCCCCGCCACCGGTCATCGAATAGAGGATGTTGATGACCAGCGGAAACAGCACGAAAATGCCGAACACCAGCATGTTCGGCGCCAGGAAGAACACGGCCATGCCATTGCTGCCCGTGCGCCGTTGCAACATGCGCAGTGGCGCATCGAACAAATTCGCAAGCCAGCCGACCGGCGCCAGGATCATGGCGCCGGCGCGGGTTGCTATGCCGTTTCGGACGTCTGCCATGACACTGCCGCGACGCTACTTCGATGCCTCGGCCACCTGTGCCTTGATGTCCTCGTCGATGCGGACGAAAGCCTCGTCGAGCTTCAGCTCGCCGGCCATGACCTGACTGATGCGGGTCACCAGCGCGCCATAAACCGGAGTTCCCCATTTCCATGCCGGCAGGGCGGCGGCATTCGGCGCGATCTTGCCCGATGCCTTCAGGAAGGCTTCGAGCGACGCCTTGACGTTCTCGTCATCGGTCTTGTAATCGATCTTGCCGGCGAGAACGCCCTTGTGTGCGGGCAGGAACAGGGTGCGCTCGGTGAATTCGCGCATGATGTCCTCGCGGCCCAGGAAGTCCATCACCTTGCCGACTTCAGCGGCGTTCTTGGTGTATTTGACGGCGACCAGCGCGGCGCCGCCCGGCATGCCGGTGCAGGCCGCGGTGCCGCACGGCGAGCCCGTCGCCACCCAGTCGAAGTTCTTGCCGATCTTGCTGGCCAGGTTGGCAACCTGCCAACTGCCCGAATAATAGTAGGCAATCTGCCCATTGATGAAGTCGTCGGCCCCGGCGCGATAGGTGGTGCCCGACGCCGACACCCAGATTTCCTTGTTCATGCGGCCGTCGGCAACCCAATTGACCAGCTTTTCGGCGAAGGCTTTCGTGCCGGCGTCGATCGGCGCCGGCAGTCGATCACCGCCGATGTAGTTGGCGCCATAAGAGATGTTCGCCGCCGAGATACGATGGCCGCTGCGGTCGACGGCAAAGGCTGCGTTGAGCTGCTGGCTCTGCTGCACCTTGCCGGCGGCATCGACCCATTCGTCCCAGGTTGCGGTGTCGGCCGGGATCGGCACGCCGGCCTGTTCGAAAAGCGTCTTGTTGACGAAGCCGCCGGTCAGCGTGATCTGGGTCATGAAGCCCGGAATGACCTTGGAACCGTCAGGGCGCATCCAGTCGAACTGGTCGCCGAAATTCGTCTGCCAGTATGCTGGATCGGCAACCACAGGCGTCAGGTCGAGCCAATGATCGGCGAGTTCCTTGATGTTGGTGACGCGGGCGATATCAGGACCCCGTCCTGCCTCGAGTTCGACCGGAAGCTGCTCCTGAACAACCTTGTAGGCGACATTGTCGAGAATGACGTTGATGTCCGGATTGTCTTTCATGAAGCGGTTGAGCAGGTCCTGTATAACCTCGCCCTCGACGCCGTCCGAGTACCACATCACGCGAACGTCGCCTGCGAACGCGGTCGACGACAGAAGGCCCGCCGAAAGGCCCAGGATTATCGAATTCATTCTCATGGTTCACTCTCCTCCGCTTTTGCGGTCTTCACCGCTTGATTGTCGCTGTCCGAGCTGCTTGTCCTGCTCCTTTTGATCCTCACCTGGTTGCGATGGCGTCGGCTGCGAAGAACGTGGCTTCGCCGCTGACCTGCCAGTCGGCCGGATCGACGACACGGTCCTCAGCCTCCATGCGGCCATCCGGATGGAACAGCACGTCGCCGTATTCCGGGTCATTGACATGCAGAAGGTCGTTTTTTCCGTGGCCGAGGGCGAGCTGAGAAAACTGCGCCTCGAATTCCTCCAGCGACCCGTATTGCCGGCGCCGGCCCAAGCGGATGATCCATGCGGCATGATGGCCCGGCACCCGCAACTCGTTTCCAGCGGTCGGCCCGCGGCCGACCAGCTCGAAGGCGCTGTCGGCCTTCAGCATCGCGAAGCCATCGCCGCCGCGCGCCGAAGCGATATGTTCCTTGACCCACGCTTCATCGAACGCGCTCTGTGGGAACCAGGCATGGGTAAAGTCGGGTTGCTCGGCAGCGCAGCTGAACAGCACAACCGCCAGGTCGCGGTATTGATGCACGCGCGGCAGAGATCCGCAGCCGCCCCAGTAGGACGGCCGGCCATAGCCCGAATGAATCGTCTCGCCCGGATGGTTGATCCATATCTGCGCGTCGGGATTGCCGCCGAGGCGCAGGTGCAGCACCGTTTCCTGATAACCCCATTCGTTCCAGCGATAGGCTGCTGCGCTTCCCATGGCGAAATCGCGGGTCTTGTAGTGGTAGAGCTTGGCGATCCGGTTCTGGCCCTGCGCGAAGCACCATTCCTGCGCGTCGTCGCCGGCCATGCAGGCGATACCGGTCAGTTCTTGCGGGACGTCGAGCCCATGGTCGCGCAGGCAGAGCGCAAGCTGCGGCAGGGCGTGGAAGCGCATGCCATAGAAACCTTTGCCCCACAGCATGCGTGCAATGCCGGAAAGTTCCAGCGAACGGGCGGCGCGCAGCGTGTGTTCGTAGGAGCGGCCCTGCGCGCCGGTAAGCATGCCCTGCTGAGCCGAGCGGGCGACGATCTCGAGCAGGCGGTTGATCGCAGCCCCGGCACGCCGGCGCACATCGGCATCTGGCCCAAGCGCGTAAAGAATCGTCAATCCCTTGAGATCGATCGGGAAATAAGGCGCGGAGTTGAATTCCGCCATTTCCCATGCCTCGAAATGATCAAGCCAGGCGCGCACGCGGGCAAGGCCCACGGTCGACTGCTCCGCGCCGGTGCGCCCGCAGCGGACAAAGCGGGCATCGGGCAGGAGATGGCCGCCGAGATAAGCCGCGGTGTGAAACAGAAGCGCGTGGTTTTCGGAAAAGTACCACTGCACGTCGTTGCCCGGCTCATCCATCCAATAGCGATAATTGAGGATCGCCTCGTCAATGCGGTGACGGAGATCGACCGCGATCCTGTCGCCATAGGCACGACGGCACCAGAGCAGTGGAACCAGGATGAAATCGGCGCAGTCGTGGCAATCCTCGATCGCCGGCAGTGCAGCAGCAATGATGGCGTCGGTTTCGGCGCCGCCACGGCCGGTCGCCAGCCGCGCCAGCGCCCGCACGGTATCGGCCTCCGCGAAACTGGAGACCTGTTCCAGGGCTTCGCCGATCCTGTCGGCAAGGATGGCAGGGGCGCGGCCCTGACGCGCCGCATGACAGATCTCGACGCCGAAGACCCGCCGGGCAACAAAGCCTGAAGATAAGAGCGATACGGCAAAATGCCGGAAGTCGGCGGGAAGGTCTTCCGTGGCCGCGATCGTGATGCGTCTTGCCCCCGCTTCGATGCGGCGGCGGAAGATCACGGGCGCCTCGATCGACATGAAGTCGCCCTCGATCACGATCGCTACATCCACCGCAACCGGCAGCGCGACATCCGTCACCAGCGCCACTTCGCCGCCGGAATAAAATGGACGCTCGAAATGCATGGCGTCGAGAGCGGCTTCCATGGCCGCCGCGACGTCGCCTTTGACGGTCGTGGGCAAGACCTGTTCGGCAGTTGGGCCCCGGAGATAGTCGAGTTGGAAGAAGTAGCGTGCGTCACGCTCGGCGAGATCGTCGAACCAGATGCTGATCTCGTTGGCGCCGGCGACGAGATCGACCTCGAAATCCTGGGAAGCCTCGAGATTGCGCCCGTAGGGCGCCATCCAGCCGGCCTCTATTCCGTTGACGAACAAAACGGCGCCGCCGCAGGTGCGCAGCCGCAGCCGCGCCCGGCCGTCCGAGCCTGCGTCGAGCACGGTACTTGCCCAGGTGGCGACCACGGTCGGGCGGAACCAGAAGCCCGACAGGTCGACGCGCGGCGAGCCGAACGGAAGCCAAACACGGTCCGGCTCGAACACGCCCTGCGGCTTGGGCCGTTTCCCGCGGCGTTCGGCGGCAAACTCGGTTCGGCAGGGATATTCGTGCGGGATGAAATTCTTGTGCTTGGTCAGGAAGAAGAAGGGATCCATCTCCCCTTGCATCGGCTGATCCGCAACATCGTAGCGCTGCTCGGACGTCGTGCCGACGAGCCAGTAAACGACGGGGCCGCCGAGCGCGAGCGGCCGGCGCAGTGCAAGATCATGCGTGATCGGTTCCACGGTGTTCATCGCAGCGTCTCAACGGGCACGGGCGACACGTCGTTATAGGCCTGGTTCTCGCCCGTCATGCCCCAGACGAAGGCGTAGGGGCCGGTTCCGCTGCCCATATGGATCGACCAGGCCGGCGAGATGACACAGTCGCCATTGGCCACGATCAGATGGCGGGTATTGTCCGGCCGTCCCATCAGATGGATTACCCGATCTTCCGCCGCGAGATCGAAATAGAGATAGGCTTCCATGCGCCGCTCATGCAGGTGAGGGGGCATGGTGTTCCAGACGCTGCCCGCAGCGAGATCCGTGATGCCCATCAGCAGCAGACAGGAAGGCGCGACTTCCGGATGAATGTACATGCGCAATGTGCGCTTGTTGGCGCGTCGCTCCTCGCCGAGTTCGAGCGGCTTCGCCTCGGATTTCGTGATCAGCCGATGCTTGATGTCTGCGCCGGCCGGAACCGAGTTCATATAGAACCAGGCGGGGTGCGCGGCGCTGTCGCTTTCGAGCGTCACTTGCTTAGCGCCGCGCCCGACATAGAGCACATCGCGGTTGGCGAGCGCGAAGCGCTGCTGGTCGACGCTCACCGTTCCTGCGCCGCCGAGATTGGCGATGCCCATCTCGCGCGCGGTGAACAGATGAGGCGTGCCGACGTCCGCGCCATCGCCGAAACTCAGCGGCTCTCCGGTTGGGCACGCGCCGCCGACGATCATGCGGTCGACATGGGTGTAAGCGAAGGCGATACGGCCGGGCTCGAACAGCCGCTCCACCAGAAACTCGGCGCGCAGCCGCTCCGTCCCGTAGCCATCGATGTCGCCCGGACCGGCGCCGAAGAGAACGCGCATCGTCATGCCGCTGCCTCGTCAGCTTCGGCATGGATCATCCCCTCGGTGAGGCAGAGGATCGCCAGGGCCTGGCCGTAGCCGGTAGGCTGGATCGGGATGTCGCGGTAGAATTGGAGATCATGGCCCATGCGGGTGCCATAGGAAACGTTTCCGAGCACGCCGTTCTCGTCGATGCTGGCCAGCACCGCGTCGAGTGCGCGCCGGCCCGCCGGACCGCACGCCTTGGGCCCGACGCCCAGGCGCGCAGCTTTCATGAGACCATAGCCGATGCCGGCGGTGGCCGACATCTCCTCATAGGAGGTCGGGTCATCGAGCAAAGTGTGCCATGCTCCCGATGGCGCCTGCAGGCGCAGCAGCGCTTCGATCTGCGCTTCCAGCACGCCGAGCAGATAGGCTTCGACTGGCTTGCCGACACCACCATTTTCGATCAGGTCGAGGATGCCGACTGTGATCCAGGCGTTGCCGCGGGCCCAGAGAGCGCCGGCAAAATTATGTCGGCCGGCAAATGTCCAGCCATGGAACCACAAGCCGGTTTTCCGGTCGGCGAGATAGCGCGCATGGACGAGGAACTGGCGAACAGCCTCGTCGATGCAAGCTTGCCGGCCGGCCGCGCGGCCGTGGAAAGCGAGGAACAGGCCGGCCATGAACAACGTGTCGTCCCACAATTCGTCGTCGTTGATCTTGTCTGAGACATTGTGCTGGAACCCGCCCTCGGGCGTGCGAGGCATGTCGCGAAGCAGCCTTTCGGCCCATTGGCCGAGAGGCGTTTCCCAGCGCGGGTCGCGTGTTTCGCCCCAGAGCAATGCCAGCGCCATCATCGGAGCGGTGGTGTTGATGTTCATCGGCGGCAGGCCCGCCCTTAAATGGCGCTCGTACCAATCTTCGATTGTCTTCAAAAGTTTCGGGTCGCGATTGTGCCGCCAGAGGCAAACGAGGCCGTAGAGGCCTACACCCTGCGGCCATTCCCAGGAATCGAAGCTGATGTAGTCGCCGGCCGTGCCGTCGAGGTTGGGCTCGTCGAAACGGCCGTCATGGCGCAGGCCAGTCATGCCGCGCACGAGCAGGTCGAGCTTTGAGCGCATATCTCTCATGGACGACGCCACCACTCCTCCCAAGTTTGCGCGATGTCGGGCAAATGGGTGCCACAAGAATTTTTATTGCGCAATCTGAAATTTTTTTGCAACATGAAGGCCTGGTGAGGAAACAGCAGCCGATGGTCGTCAAGGTCGAAAGCGGAAAGCGCGGCACGCCCAGCCGGCGCGTGCGGCTCGAAGACGTCGCCGCGCGCTGTGGCGTATCCGTCAGCACGGCGTCGCGGGCGCTTGCCGGCGGCAAGGGCGTGCGCGGCGACCTTCGGTCGACGATCATCGAAACCGCCAGGAAGTTGAACTACACGATCCCCACGTCGATCGCCGGCCGCAAGGTGATCCTCGCCGCAAGCAACGCTGCGAGGATCGACTATGGCCGCAACCAGTTCACCTTCTATGTGCTCGACGGACTGAACGAGCGCGCAAAAAATCTCGGTGTCGAGCTGGTGTCGCGCTCGATCGCCGACTCCGGTGAGCAGATCGCGCTGCTCAATGAGGCAAGCCAGGACAAGAGCGTCGTCGGTTGCCTGTTTCTGACGCTTGACGACGAGGCGGTGCTGACGCTGACCGGCGGTTTCGGCAAGCCGATCGTGCTCATAAACGGCGACGACCCGGCGATGCACCATTCGAGCCTGACGCCATGCAACCGCTCGGCGGCGCATCTCGCGACGCAGCACCTGCTCGACCTCGGCCACCGGCGCATCCTGTTCCTGATGCGACGCGGGCGGCGCACGATCGAGCGTCGCTTCGAGGGCTGGCAGGATGCACTGCGAGAGCGCGGCCTGGCGGCCGGCGACCTGGCCGTGGGGGTGGCGGATTGGCTGCCGGACCTTGCGGCCGAAGCGATCGCGCGGCGCATCGAGGCGCGCGGCCTCGACTTCACCGCTGTGCTCGCCGCGGGCGACAGCCTCGCTATCGGCGCGATGATGGCGATCCGGAAGTCGGGCTACGAGGTGCCTGCCGACGTGTCGGTCATGGGCATGGATGACCTTCCGCAGGCAGCTTTCCAAAACCCGCCGCTCACGACGATGCATATCCCGATGCGCGAGATAGGCGCGGCGTCGCTCGACCTCCTGCTCGCCGATCTCGGCGGGGACCTGCCGCCGCGCCGTATCGAATTCGCCTGCCATATCGTGCAACGCCAGTCGACCGGCCCGGTTCGCGCCTGAGACGTATGGTTCACACCGCTGTCCGGGCCAGGCCATCGCTACATCGGTGTGGCCACGTTCGAACCGTCTTCGAAGCGTCCGTAACCTCCGCCGAAGAAAAGCAGAGGTTCGCCGTCTCGCAAGGTCGCGGCGGTTACGCGGGCAACGACGATCAAATGGTCGCCGCCCTCATGCCCGGAGATCCGCACGCATTCGAACCGCGACAGGCAGCCACCCAGCAGCGGCACGCCGGCATCATTCAGGTCGTGCGGGAGGCCGTCGAAGGCTTGACCGGCGCGAGCGAAGCGCTGGCTCAGCTCGATCTGCTCCGCGCCCAAGACATGAACCGCGAAATGCTCGCAACCAGCGAAGGCGGCAAAGCGCCTCGAATGCCGGCCGATCGACCAGAGCACGATCGGCGGGTCGAGGGACACCGATGCAAAGCTGTTCGCGGTGATGCCGACGGGACCATCAGGCGTCATCGTGGTGACGACGGTGATACCGGTCGCAAACCGGCCGAGCGCGTCGCGGAACTCGCGCTTGCGGTCGGGGCTGGGCACGAAGCTTTTCATCGGTTGCTGCTCGGGGTTGAGGAAGTGGTACATCAGGCGCCCTCCTGGCCAAGGGCTGCGGTGGAAGCTTCAATCTCGTTGACGCGCATTCGCAGCATCATCATCGCCGCTCCCCGGTTCCGAGCGGAGTCGGCGGGGTGATGTTCGGCACCCGGCCATAGACATGCGGCAGCGAGCAGGTGTTGATGTTCGGCAGCACGCGCTTGCCGAAGGACAAGGCCTCGTCGAGATGCGGATAGCCGGAGAAGATGAAGGCGCGGATGCCCATTTTCCGGTATTCCTCGATCTCGCACATGACTTGATCGGTCGAGCCGACGATCGCGGCGCCGCAACCGGAGCGTGCGCGGCCAACGCCGGTCCACAGATGCCGCTCGACATAGCCTTGTGCGTCGGCGCCGGCGCGGTTCTTTGCCTGGTGCGCGACGCCCAGCGATGTCGCGTCCAGTGCGCGGGCACGGATAACGCTGCCTTGCTCGTCGTCGAGTTTCGAAATCAGTTCCTCGGCATAGTCGCGGGCTTCGGCTTCGGTGTCGCGCACAATCACGTGGACGCGCAGGCCATAATCCAATGTGCGGCCATGGGCGGCTGCACGCTCGTGAACATCACGCATGCGGTGCGCCAACACGTCCTTCGCCTCCGGCCACATCAGATACACGTCGCACTGTGCGCCGCAGAGCTCGAGCGCGTCGGGCGAATAGCCGCCGAAATAGAGCAGCGGTCCGCCATTCTGTTGATAGGGCTTTGCGGGGTCGGCGGTTACTTTCCCGAATTGGTAGACCTCGCCCTGATGGTTGATTTCGTCGCGCGTCCAGGCCTGACGCAGGATCTCGATGACCTCGCGCGAACGCTGATAGCGGAAGCGGCTGTCGGCGAGTTCGCCGGGAAAGTCGGAAGAGATGACGTTTATAGTCAATCTGCCCTTTAGCATGTGGTCGAGCGTTGCGAGCGTGCGCGCCAGCATGATCGGTTGCATTTCGCCGCAACGCACCGCCGCGAGAAGGTTGATCGAATGGGTTATCGGAGCGCAGCCCGCCACGAAGGACAGAGTATCCTGGCCAACCTGGTAGGACGAGGGACACAGGATATTGCGAAAGCCCAGTCCTTCGGCTGTCTTGACGATGTCGGAGCAATGCTCCCAACTCGACCGCAGCGTACCATCCGGTACGCCGAGATAGCGGAAATCATCGGAACACAAAGCGGAAAACCACGACACTTCAGCAGCATCGAGATCTGCGGACGTCACCGGAACGACCGTCAATGTCGGCACTCCTCGTTGTCAGAGACTGGATTTCCCTGTTGCATATCATTCGTGTTTGTGTAGATCAATAGTGTATCAATTTTGTTTGGAGACAATGTGACGACGTCCAGAAACGCCTATGCGCTTCCGATGCATCAGCAGGTCAGCGAAATGCTGATTCGCGAGATCGCGGCCGGGCGGATGATTGAGGGCGAGAAGCTTCCGCCGGAGCGCGACATGGCTGCGGGGCTCGGAATAGCGGTCGGCACCTTGCGCAAGGCGCTCGGCGATCTCGAGCGCAAGGGCTTGCTCAGTCGCATCCAGGGTTCCGGCAACTACGTACGGTCGCAACCCGACGTGGCCAGT
The DNA here is from genome assembly GCF_055811535.1 of Mesorhizobium sp. WSM4816. Classification (NCBI taxonomy): domain Bacteria; kingdom Pseudomonadati; phylum Pseudomonadota; class Alphaproteobacteria; order Hyphomicrobiales; family Phyllobacteriaceae; genus Mesorhizobium; species Mesorhizobium sp. WSM4816. The sequence goes on from NZ_JBVVQR010000054.1 coordinate 28,568, forward strand.
GTCTATTCGATGTTCCGGCTGGAACTCCTGGAGGGAGGCGGGCTGCCGACGGCGCGCGTTCTGTCAGTCGATCGGTTGGCGAAACCGACGGACCTGCCGGTGTTCGGGTCGAGCAGCGAGGCCCATAGAATAAGACGGCTGCGGAGCCTCGGCGGCAAGCCGGCGGCGTTGGAGGAGATCTGGCTCGACGGTTCCCGTGCGGAGACGGTTGCTGTCGAAGAACTGTCGGATTCGCTCTATCTCTACTACCGCAAGGCGCTCGGCATCTGGATCTTGCGTGCAGAGGACCGCGTCGGGGTCGGCCAAGTGCCCGGATGGGCGCCGCCTGAATTCGGCCTGGCGCCGGGCGCCGCCGCCGGCTTCATCGAGCGTACCGGCTGGATGCAGGACGGCGCCAGCGGGGAGTTTTCCAGGACCTGGTTTGATCATGGCGTCGCACGCTACGTCGCGCGGCTGCGATAAGGAACGGATATGGCGAAGCACATTTCCTACGGCATCATCGGCTGCGGCATGATGGGGCAGGAGCATCTTCGCAATATCGCGCTGCTGCCCGATGTCGGCGTCGCTTCGATTTTCGAGCCCGATGCGACGATGCGCGCCCGCGCGGCAGACCTTGCCCCGCATGCATCGATCGCCGGCTCGGTCGCGGAGGTGGCGGCCGATCCGCGCGTCGACTGCTTGCTCATCGCCAGTCCGAACCATGTGCATTTCGCGCAGCTTAGGGAAGTCGCTGCTATCCGTGCGCTGCCCATCCTGGTCGAGAAGCCGCTTTTCACCGATCCGGTCGACGCAGCCGCGGTGAAGGCGTTCGTCGCGACCTATGCCGCACCAGTCTGGGTCGCGATGGAATACCGCTATATGCCGCCGGTCGCTCGATTCATCGAGCAGGCGCAGGACGCCACCGGCGGCATCCGGATGCTGACAATCCGGGAACATCGCTACCCGTTCCTGGACAAGGTCGCCCACTGGAACCGCTTCAACCGTCGATCGGGAGGCACGTTCGTCGAAAAATGCTGCCATTTCTTCGATCTCATGCGGCTGATCCTGAAATCGGAACCGGTGAGGATCATGGCGTCGGCCGGGCAGGAAGTGAACCATCTCAACGAGCATTATGATGGCGAGACACCCGATATCTGGGATTGCGGCTACGTGCTGGTCGATTTCGCCAGCGGCGCGCGCGCCATGCTGGAACTATGCATGTATGCAGAGGGCAGCCGCTACCAGGAGGAGATCAGCGCCGTCGGTGCGCAAGGTAAAGTCGAATGCCTGGTGCCGGGTCCCGGCCGCTTCTGGCCAGCTCATCTCGGCGCGGCGCCAACGCCGCAGCTGATCGTCAGCCCGCGCGCTCCGCAGGGACCGTACACCGTCGAGATCCCGGTCGACCCGCAATTGTTGACGGCCGGCGATCACAATGGCTCGACTTTCTATCAGCATCAGCGGTTCTGCGCCGCCCTGCGAGGCGAGGGCCAGGTCGAGGTGACGCTGGATGATGGCTGGAAAGCTGTCGCCATGGGTATGGCCGCACAATTGTCGGCAAACCAGGGCACGGCCATTTCCAACCCACTCGATGCCTGCGAGAGCGCAAGATCCACGGCGTGAGCCGCCTAGAGCGGGATGAATTGAGGCTGAATCGAAAGGGGATTCCCGAAGGCGAGCAAATCAGATTCAACCTGCTGGCTGG
>NZ_JBVVQR010000055.1:0-9480 GCF_055811535.1 Mesorhizobium sp. WSM4816
GCGTCGAGCACTGCCGCAACGACCCCACCCGTCCATCCGCCTTCGGCGGCTGTCCACCCTCCCCTCAAGGGGGAGGGAAGGCACCCATCTTCGCCGCGATGTCGCGCATGACAGCCTCGTCGGTCGCCGCACGCGGCTTCCGCGACGCGACGAGGCAGGCCTGCGAGCGCAGGATGACGCCGTCCGCCAAAACCTTCAGGTGATTGGCGCGCAGCGTCGAGCCTGACGTGGTGATGTCGACGACGACATCGGCCAATCCCGCCGCCGGCGCGCCTTCGGTGGCGCCGAGGCTCTCGACAATGCGATAGACCTGGATGCCGTGCTTTTGCGAAAAAAACTGCTGCGTCAGCCGCCAGTATTTTGTGGCTATCCTGAGCCGCCTGCCGTGGCGCTGGCGGAAATCGGCGGCGACATCGTCGAGGTCGGCCATCGTATCGACGTCGAGCCAGATGTCGGGCACCGCCACCACGACATCGGCATTGCCGAAACCGAGGCGGGCGACGATCTCCGCGCGCGCCTCCCAGTCGGCGAGGCTTTCGCGCAACAGATCCTCGCCGGTGATGCCGAAGTCGACCGAGCCCTGGCCGATTTCGCCTGCGATTTCTGACGCCGACAGGAACGCCACCTCGACCGCTTCCACGCCTTCGATGCGGGCGCGGTACTTGCGCTCGTCGCCGGGCAGGCTGACGGCAAGCCCGGCCTCGGCCAGCACCTCCAGCGCCTGCTGCTTGAGCCGGCCCTTCGATGGAATCGCCAGGGTGATCATTGCGCCTTCTCCCGCAACGTTTCGATGCGGTCGAGCCAGACGGAAAAGCCGACGCCGGGGATCGGCGTTTTCGCGCCGAGCAACGTCAGCAAGCGGTCGTAACGGCCGCCGCCGGCCAGCGGCCGGTCACCGTTTTCCGCCGCGATCTCGAAGACCAGGCCCGTGTAGTAATCGAGCGGACGGCCAAAGGCGGCGTCGTAGCGGATTTTTGCCGTGGACAGGCCAAGCGCTTCGATCGCCTTGGCGCGAGCTGAAAAATCTTCCAGTGCCGCGCCCAGCGAAACGCCAGCCCCGGTCGCAAAGGTTTCGAGCGCTTTTGCCGCGCTGTCGAGCGCCACATCGACTGCCAGAAAATCCTTAAGCGCCGAAAATGCCTCGTTCGACAGCCTGACGCTGCGCAGCTCGGCCTTTTCGATCAAGCGCCGCGCAATCTCGGTCGGCGACCGTCCGGCCGACGCCGACAGACCCGCCTGCTCCATGCCGCCGGCGATGTGCGAGGAAAGCGCTTCCAGATTGCCATCGAGGACAAGGGCTGCGGCCGCGCCGGCGAGCTGGCCGTTGCGCGGCGGGTTGGCGAGGTCGGCAAGCGCTGCCTCCAGCATCGCCGCCGAACCGAAGGCGCGGGCCAGCCGCATGCGCCAGCCGCGCGGCAGGCCGAGTGCGGCGAGCACCGCCTCGAAAACAGTCTGGTCGCCGAGCGTGATCGTTAGTTCCTGGCCCGGCAGCACCAGCGAAAGCAGCGCATGCGCATCGGCCAGCGATCGGGCATCGGCCTGTGCGATGTCGCCGTCGCCGAGATCCTCGATGCCGGCCTGGAAAAACTCGTTTCCGCCCTCGCGGCGCTGGCGAAACACCTCGCCGAGATAGGAATAGCGGCGCGGCGTTCCGGCTTGGCTGGCAATGTGGTCGAGGCAGACCGGGATGGTGAACTCCGGCCGCAGGCAAAGCGTCTGTCCGGTCTCGCTTTCGGTGAGGAAAATACGCCGGCGCAAATCCTCGCCGGCCATGTCCAGGAACGGGTCGGCCGGCTGCAGCACCGCCACCTCGACCGCATGCGTGTTTCGCGCAGCAAAGAGTTTTGTGATGTCTGATGCAATGGCGGGGTAGCGGGAGGTCATTGATCGGTTGGGCGCGAGGCACCCCCCTCTGGCCTGCCCTCTTTGCCACCACTTGGCATCTCCCCCTCAAGGGGGGAGATTAGTCTCGTCGCAGCCTTCGCCCTATTTTCAAGGTTGAAAGGTAAGTGCCGGCGGTACGGCTGCCAATCTCCCCCCTTGAGGGGGAGATGGCCGGCAGGCCAGAGGGGGGTGTTCACGCGCCACCCTTCGCACGGTCGGCCGCCTGCGCCGCCAGTATCTTCCTTACCTCGCCAACCAGATCGCTTTCCGCCACCGTCACCTGCGCCGGGCGCGCGGAGCGCCATTCGGCGTTGTCCACAATCTCCGCCGACATCCGGGCGCCCTCGATCAGGTCCTTGATCTGCACCTCGCCTTTCGCCCGCTCGTCGCCGCCCTGGATGATGGCGACCGGGCTGCCGCGGCGGTCGGCATATTTGAGCTGCGCCTTCATGCCGGCGCCGCCGAGATACATTTCCGAGCGGATGCCGGCGGCGCGCAGCTCGGCCACCATTTTCTGGTAGCGGCCGAGGCTTTCGGTGTCCTTGTCCATGGTGAGCACGACGACCGGCGCGATCACGTCTGACGTATCGAGCTTGCCGAGGTTTTTTAGCGCCGTCATCAGCCTGGAGACGCCGATGGAAAAACCGGTCGCCGGCACCGGCTCGCCACGAAAGCGCGACACCAGCCCGTCATAACGGCCACCGCCGCCGACCGAACCGAAGCGGACGATTTTTCCCTCTTCGTTGGGAATTTCGGCCAGCAGTTCGGCTTCATAGACCGGGCCGGTGTAATATTCGAGGCCGCGGACGACGGAGGGGTCTATGCGAATGCGGTCCGGACCATAGCCGGCAGCCAGGACAAGCGCTTCAATCTCTTTGAGTTCAGCAAATCCCGCTTCGGCGGTGAGGTTGGCCTCAAGTACCCTGGTCCATTTTCCTACATCGTTTTTGAGCCCAGCCTCGACGTGTTGGTTGTGAAGAACGACGGCGACAATGAACGCTGCTTGAACTTCGTCTAGCCCAGCCCCCTTTGTAAAATCCCCCTCGCCCTCTTTACCGCCGTCCCAGCGACCTTTGCCCAGCAAAAGCTTGACGCCTTCCGGTCCAAACTTGTCCAGCTTGTCGATCGCGCGCAGCACCTGCAACCGGCGCCCAGCATTCTCGTCGCCGCCAAGGCCGATCGCCTCCAGCACGCCGTCGAGCACCTTGCGATTGTTGACCCTAATGACGTAGTCGCCGCGCTTGATGCCGAGCGCTTCCATCACGTCGGCCATCATCATCGCCATTTCGGCGTCGGCCGCGACACCTGGCGTGCCGACCGTGTCGGCGTCGAACTGCATGAACTGGCGGAAGCGGCCAGGGCCGGGCTTTTCGTTGCGGAACACCCAGCCGGAGCGGTAGCTGCGATAGGGTTTTGGCAGGCGCTCAAAGTTTTCAGCGACAAAACGCGCCATGGGTGCGGTCAGGTCGTAGCGCAGCGACAGCCACTGGTCGTCATCGTCCTGGAAGGAGAACACGCCTTCGTTCGGCCGGTCCTGGTCGGGCAGGAACTTGCCCAGCGCATCGGTGTATTCGATCAGCGGCTGGTCGACCGGCTCGAAGCCGTACAGCTCATAGACCGAGCGGATCGTCGCCATCATCTTCTCGACGGCACGGATATCCTCGGCGCCGCGGTCGACAAGCCCGCGCGGCAGCCGCGCTTTCATCTTTTCCGATTTGTCGGCCATGGCATGGGTCTTTTCGCTAGGTAAAGCTGACTTGTTTCGAGTGGGCGTGTCCTAACCGATGGGGCTTGGCGCGGCAAGGGTTTGCTCCCTGCCTTCTCCCCGTGCGGGAGAAGGCAAGAAGCTGAAACAATTCCGCCATAAGCGCGGCATCGTGCCGACACAATCGCAGCCGATAAAGCTCGCCGAAACAAGGGGTTCGGGCCATGACCTTGGCGCAGAAATTCGACATCAACGACAGCCGCACCCGCGAGCTGCCCGCCCAGCTGAGGCCGGCCGATCATCATGCACCGGGACCTGCAGCCCAAATGGCGGGACCGTTCGAGGTTGCCGCAGACAAGCGTACGGGGCCGACCATGCGCGATGCGCTGCTGACCAGCCTGCTCGTGATCTATCCGGCGTTTGCCACGATAGCGGCTATCGTTGCCGGGCTCTTTCTGGCGGGCGCCGGCGCTTGAGTTGTTGAACGCCCCTTGCCTTCCCCCCTTGTGGGAGAAGGAAAAAGAAGGGAGCTACTTCGGCCTTTTGAACGCCTTGCGCTCCACCTCGACCTGCTCGCGGCAGACACAGCCTTCGAGATGGTCGTTGACCAACCCCATGGCCTGCATGAAGGCGTAGACGGTGGTCGGGCCGACAAAGCTCCAGCCGCGCTTCTTCAGCTCCTTCGAAATCCGCACCGAGACTACCGTGGTCGGGTTGGCGCGCAGATGGGCGAGATCGACGATTTCGGGCCGTTCGTCCGGGCCGGGTTCGAATTTCCAGAACCAGGCCGCCAGCGAGCCGGCCTCGTCGGCCAATTCACGCGCGCGCCTGGCGTTGTTGATGGTCGAGACGATCTTGCCGCGGTGACGAATGATGCCGGCATTGCCGAGCAGGCGCTCGACATCCTGTTCGGTGAAGGCGGCGATCCTGTCGATATCGAAGCCGGCGAACGCCTCGCGAAAATTCTCGCGCTTGCGCAATATGGTCAGCCAGGACAGGCCCGACTGAAAGCCTTCGAGGCAGATCTTTTCGAACAGCCTGCGGTCGTCGTCGACCGGCCGGCCCCATTCGTGATCGTGGTAGTGCAAATAGTCCGGCAGATTGCCGTGCCAGAAGCAGCGCGCGATACCATCGGGTCCAGCGAGCAGGCCTGTCTTCTCATCCATGGCGGAATTCCATTGGTTAATGCGCCTCAGCGCTGCCTTTACCGCGGCTTTACCAGATTCCTGAACCGACCGGTAACCACACCGAAAGCTTTACTGACAATGCAGCATTTTACGCATTCCGATTCACATTTCGGTTGCTGCTCCGCGCCCAATGTTCGCGACATCGGGGACGCTTGAGCGCCCCGGCATGTTCGACGATCAGGGTGCGTTCCGATGAAGACATTTTTGTTCCCGCTGCTCGGCGCCGCAGCCGTGCTGGCCACTGCCGCTACATCCTCCAGCGCCAACGACCGCTATGCCGACAGGCCGCCGGTGATGGTGAGCCCCGACCTTTCGGCGCCCTGGGTGCTGCAGCTTGGCCGCGCGCCGGGCATCGTCCGCCAGAACCGGCAAGAGATGCAAAAGCCACAGCGCCGTTCTCAGCGGCAGGCGCAACCGGCTCAGCTGCACACGGCCGCGATGCAAGCGCCGGCCAAGAAGCGCATTATCGCGCGACCGCAGATCAACCCGATCTATCTGCCGCAGGAAGTCGCCTATGACGGCCCGGAGAAGCCGGGCACGATCGTTATCGATACACGGGAGAATTTCCTCTATCTGGTCGAGAACAACGGCAAGGCGCGGCGCTATGGCGTCGGCACCGGCAAGCCGGGCTTCGAATGGGCCGGCAAGCACAAGATCTCGCAGAAGAAGGTCTGGCCCGAATGGCGACCGCCGGCGCAGATGATCTCGCGTGAAGCCGCCAATGGCCGTTATCTGCCGACCTATCTCGCCGGCGGCGTCGAGAACCCGCTCGGCGCGCGCGCGCTTTATCTCGGCTCGACGCTCTACCGCATCCACGGCACCAACCAGCCATGGACGATCGGCGGCGCCGTGTCGTCGGGCTGCATCCGTATGCGCAACGAGGACGTCGTCGATCTCTATGAGCGGGTCGATGTTGGCACGACGGTTGTGGTGATGTAATCTGCGGTTGATTTTGTTGCCGAGTCTGTCCAGAAGTCTCGGGATCATCAGAATACGGGGGACGGGCCGTGTGGGGATACGGTCGGTCACGAAAGGGCAGCGCGGCAAACCGCGCTGCCCTTTCTGTTTCCGGGACGCGATAGGATAGTTTGGCAGGATCGGGTGGTACGTCGCGCCCGCGGCATGGCGGTTCGCATTCTCGCTGCCATTCTCCTCGGTATTTTGCTATGTCGGCTGCAACGCTTCCAGACAAAGGCTTAAGCTCAATGTCCCTGTCCGACGACAGCCGCTATCTCCGGGGCGGTCCGGTCGCCCAACGCATCATCGCCTCGGTGCGCGAGGATGCAGCGATCGCCACCGCCGAAGGCTTTCCGGCCAAACTGATATCGATCACCGTCGGCGACACGGCTGCAGTCGATGTCTATGTGCGCAACCAGCGCGCCAAGGCGGCACTGGCCGGTATCGGTTTCGAGGAAAGACGATTTCCCGCCGACATCACCGCCGGCGAACTCGAAGCAGCGATCCACGGCCTGAACGCCGATCCGCGCGTCACCGGCATCATCATCCAGCGGCCGGTGCCGGTGCATATCCCGATCAAGACGCTGCAAGCGGCGGTGCATCCGCTCAAGGACGTCGAGGGCATGCATCCAGCCTCGATCGGCAACATCGTCTACAACCAGCTAGACCTCGCACCGTGCACGGCCGCCGCTTCGGTCGAACTGCTCAAGGAGACCGGTCTCGATCTCAAGGGGCTCGAGGTCGTCATCGTCGGTCACTCCGAGATCGTCGGCAAGCCGATCGCCTTCCTGCTGATGAGCGAAGGCGCGACGGTGACGGTGTGCCATCACATGACGCGCTCGGTGGCAGCGCATGCGCGGCGTGCCGATGCGCTGTTCGTCGCCGTCGGCAAGCCGCGGCTGATCAAGGCTGACATGGTCAAGCCCGGTGCGGCCGTCATCGACATCGGCATCAATGCCGAGATCGGACCGGACGGGGAGAGCCGCATCGTCGGCGACGTCGACGCCGAGAGCGTCAAGCATGTGGCGTCCTGGATCACGCCGGTGCCGGGCGGCGTCGGCCCGATCACCGTGGCGATTCTTTTGCGCAACACGATGGTGGCGCTCAGCCGGCAGCGCGCGCGCTACCATGCGACCTATGGCGTGGTGGACAAGCTCGCGGCGGAATAAGCCGGCAGCGCCGGTGGATCACTCCGCTGCAACGGCTGCCCTGCTGTCCGGAACGCCCTCCGGCTGCGGCCCGCCATAAGCCCAGTCGAGCAGCTTTATCGTATGCACCACCGGCAGCTTCGCGGCAGAAGCAATCTGGGTGATGCAGCCGATGTTGCCGGTGGCGACGATTTCAGCACCGGTCGCCTCGATATTTCTCACCTTGCGGTCACGCAGCTGAGCCGAAATCTCCGATTGCAAAATGTTGTAAGTGCCGGCCGAGCCACAGCACAAATGCCCCTCGCGCGGCTCGCGCACGACGAAGCCGGCCTTGGCCAGAAGCTCCTTCGGCTGGCGGGTGATTTTCTGGCCATGCTGCATCGAGCAGGCGGAGTGATAGGCGACGACGGTGCCGGGCTTGCGCACCGGCTCGGGCAGATCGATGCTTGCCAGATATTCGGTGATGTCCCTGGCCAGCGCCGATACCCGCGCCGCCTTTTCGGCATAGGCGGGATCGAGGCGCAGCATGAAACCATAATCCTTGATGGTGGTGCCACAACCCGACGCAGTGATGACGATGGCGTCCAGCCCGCCTTGCTCGATGGCGCGCGTCCAGGCGTCGACATTGCGCCTGGCCGAGGCAAGGGCTGCCGCCTCGCGGCCCATGTGATGCACCAGCGCACCGCAGCAGCCCTCGCCCTCGGGAACCACGACCTCGACGCCGAGCCGCGTCAGCAGCGCGATCGTCGTGTCATTGATGGCGGGATCGAGCACGGACTGCGCGCAGCCGGTAAGGATGGCGACGCGGCCATTTTTGCTCGTGCCCTGCCCGGCATGAATGCCCGGTGAAGCCATTGGCGAGGCCGCAGGAACCGACGCCGGGGCGAGCTTGAGCATCGCACCCAGCGGCTTCAGCGCCGGGAGCTTTTCCAGCAGTCGGGCGAATGGCTGGCCGAGCTTTGCCAGCTTGAGCGCAGCGCGAAACCGCGAGGGATAAGGCAGGACCAAGGCCAGCACGGCGCGGGTCAGCCGATCGGGCAGCGGCCGCTTGTAGGTTTCCTCGATATGGACGCGGGCGTGGTCGATCAGATGCATGTAGTTGACGCCCGACGGGCAGGTTGTCATGCAGGCGAGGCAGGACAGGCAACGGTCGATATGGGTGACGATCTGCTTGTCGGCCGGTCGGCCGTTCTCCAGCATGTCCTTGATCAGGTATATCCGCCCGCGCGGCGAATCCAGTTCGTTGCCAAGCGTCACATAGGTCGGGCAGGTGGCCGTGCAGAAGCCGCAATGCACGCATTTGCGCAGGATCTTTTCCGATTCCGCGACATGCGGATCGGCAAGCTGGGCAGCTGAGAAATTGGTCTGCATCTCGTACCTCCTAAGCCATGCGGCCGGGGTTGAGGATCGCCTTCGGATCGAATTCGGCTTTGAGCCGCGCCGACAATGCTGCCAGGTGCGGCGCCTGCGGCTCGAACACCGGTACTGCGGCGCGATGCGAAGGGGCGGCGCGTACCAGCGTCGCATGGCCGCCGCCATACTGTCTCACCAGTGCGCGCAGAAGATCGGCTTCGGGATCGCCATGCTCCATGCGCAGCCAGATCAGTCCGCCCTGCCAGTCATAAAAGGCATCGACGGCCGCCTGCATGCGCAGCGCCAGCACCATCTGGTGGCCTTGCGCCGGCGCCATCGACACGCGCCACACCGGCTTTTCCAGGCCGTCGGCAAACGGCGCGCAATCGCGGATATCGCGCCAGACCGAATGCGAAGTCTCGCCCGAGATTTCCTCGAGCGGGCCGGCATTTCCGAGCAGATCTTTCAGCGCTGCGATGCGGTAGGCGACCGACGGGCCGAACCCCTCGACGCGCAGCAATGTCGCGGCGGTGCTGCCGAGAACGCCGCCGGCGACCCGTGCGGCAACGCGTTCGGGAAGATGGGCAGCACTCGACACTTCGGCGCTGGAGCCGAGCGCCAGCGCCATAGCGGCCGCGGCATGATCGTCGAGCAGGCCGCGCACAGCCAGCGTGACTTCGGTCTCGGCAGCGGGCAGCACCTTGAAAGTGACGTCAGTGAGAACGGCAAGCGTGCCCCAGCTGTTGGCCATGAGCTTGGACAGGTCATAGCCGGTGACGTTCTTGACCACGCGGCCGCCCGATTTGAACGCCTCGCCACGCCCGGAAACCGCTGCTATGCCAAGAATGTGGTCGCGCGCCGCCCCGGCCTTCAGCCGGCGCGGGCCGCAAAGGTTCGCGGCCAGCACACCGCCGATCGTGCCTTTTCCCAACCCGCCGCCGAGCAGCGGGCCATAATCCAATGGCTCGAAAGCCAGCTGCTGGCCGTTTTCGGCAAGTAATTTTTCGATCTCGGCGAGCGGCGTGCCTGATTTCGCCGACAGCACCAGTTCAGCCGGCTCGTAGAGCGTCACGCCTGACAGTTTCGACAGGTCGAGCGTATGCTCGGTCTGCAGCGGACGGCCGATGCCACGCTTGGAGCCATGGCCGAGGATTTCGAGCGGCGTTTCTTCCGCCGCCGCCCAGGCGACAGTGGCGAGAGTTTCGGCGGTGGTGGCGGCGGTGAAGGTGGTCATGGCCGCAGAACT
>NZ_JBVVQR010000055.1:9580-29042 GCF_055811535.1 Mesorhizobium sp. WSM4816
TGGGTTCCTCGCCCCCACAGAGTGGGGGAGAGGTGGTTTGCGAAGCAAACCGGAGAGGGGGCAATCATAGGGCGTCGCCTCCAAACTTCTTGGCTGTGAAAAAGCGGAGCTATGACATTTCGCGAGGAGCTGTATTGGACCCCTAGCTCGATCCAGAGGGTCGTTTCGGCGTGCTTTTTGCGATGGCGAAGCACGGGGGAACGGGAGTTCTTTTCGAGGAAACGCCGGCTTGGCACATCGGCCGCAGACCCCCTCTCCGTCTCGGGCTTTGCCCGAGCCACCTCTCCCCCGCTTTGCGGGGGCGAGGAACCCCTATCCTGGAACGCTAAAACTTGGGTTCCTCGCCCCCACAGAGTGGGGGAGAGGTGGTTTGCGAAGCAAACCGGAGAGGGGGCAATCATAGGGCGTCGTCCCCGATCTTCTTGGCCGCAAAAACGAAGCGCAGGTCTGGGGCAGACACGTCTTCGGCTAATCGCCCTTCCAGCGCCGCGAGAATAGTCTCGCAAACGCTCCTCGGTTTTTTCAGAACGTCGAAGTTCCAGAATCGTATCACCGAGAACCCTTCACCGCGCATGAATTCATCGCGCCGTCGATCGTAGGAATTGTCGGCGTGCTGACTTCCGTCCAGTTCCACGACCAGCCTTTCGCTGCGGCACGTGAAGTCTGCAAAATACGGTCCAATCGGCATCTGGCGCACGAATTTGTATCCGCCTAGCCTTTTGGCCTTCAGCTCGTTCCAGAGGGTCGCTTCCGCCTGATTGTCGCCGCGGCGAAGCGCGCGGGCACGTGTGATCCTCTCAGGTGAACGCCGGCTCGGCGTGTCGGTCGCCCCCCTCTCCGTCTCGGGCTTTGCCCGAGCCACCTCTCCCCCGCTTTGCGGGGGCGAGGAACCGCCATTCCGCGACGCTACCATCAAAACCTCGGAATGTCCGGAAACGCCATCTGGCCGCGATGCACGTGCATGCGTCCGAGCTCGGCGCAGCGGCGAAGCTGCGGAAACACCTTGCCCGGGTTGAGCAGATGGTTGGGGTCGAAAGCGCATTTGACCCGCATCTGCTGGTCGAGGTCGATCTGGTTGAACATTTCCGGCATCAGGTCGCGCTTCTCGACGCCGACGCCGTGCTCGCCGGTCAGCACGCCGCCGACCTTGACGCAAAGCCGCAGGATGTCGGCGCCGAAACTTTCCGCCTTGTCGAGCTCGCCCGGCACGTTGGCGTCATAGAGGATCAGCGGATGCAGATTGCCGTCGCCGGCATGGAATACATTGGCGACCCCGAGCCCGTATTTTTCGGAGAGTTCCCGCATGCCGTGCAGGACGCGCGGCAGTTCCTTGCGCGGGATGGTGCCGTCCATGCAGTAATAGTCCGGCGAGATGCGGCCGACCGCCGGAAAGGCCGCCTTGCGGCCGGCCCAGAAACTCAGCCGCTCCTGCTCCGATTGCGAGATGCGGCATGTGGTCGAGCCGTTCCTATAGGCGATTGCCTCAACCAGGCCGATCAAATGATCGACCTCGACGCCCGGCCCGTCGAGCTCGACGATCAGCAGCGCCTCGACATCCAGGGGATAGCCGGCATGGACGAAATCCTCGGCCGCATGGATCGCCGGACGATCCATCATCTCCATGCCGCCCGGGATGATGCCGGCGCCGATGATGTCGGCGACGCATTGGCCGCCCTGCTCGCTGGTCGGGAAGCCGATCAGCAGCGCGCGCGCCGTCTCCGGCTTCTTCAGGATCCGCACGGTGACCTCGGTGACGACGCCGAGCAGGCCTTCGGAACCGGTCATCACCCCGAGCAGGTCGTAGCCTTCCGCGTCGAGATGCTTGCCACCGAGCCGCACCACCTCGCCGTTCATCAGCACCATCTCGATGCCGAGCACATTGTTGGCGGTGAGGCCGTATTTGAGGCAATGCACGCCGCCGGAATTCTCCGCGACATTGCCGCCGATCGAGCAGGCGATCTGGGAAGATGGATCGGGGGCGTAATAAAAGCCCTCCTGCTCGACGGCGGTGGTGATGCCGAGATTGGTGACGCCCGGCTGGGCGACGACGATGCGGTTGGGAAAATCGATCTCGAGAATGCGGTTGAACCTGCTCATCACCAAGAGCACGGCGTCTTCCAGCGGCAGCGCGCCGCCTGACAGCGAGGTGCCGGAACCGCGCGGCACGACGCGGATGTTGCGGTCGTTGCAATATTTCAGCACGCGCGAGACCTGCGCCACCGTTTCGGGCAGCACCACGACCAGCGGCAGCTGCCGATAGGCGGTGAGGCCGTCGCTCTCGAAGGCGCGCATCGAATTTGCCGCGTCGACGACGCCCTCGCCGGGCACGATGATGCGCATATCGGCGACGATCTCGTCGCGCCGGCGCATCGTGGCGTCGTCTGGCTTCGGCATCAGCAGGCCGGACATCGACAGTTCCTTCGATCGACTGGTAAAAATCTTTTACCAGCGGCAGGCGCTTGTTGCAAATCCTGCTTTGGCCGAAATCGGGACGATCTTGCGCGGGTCGGCGAGAGGGAAGCGCTGACTTTCTCCCCCCTCTGTCGCCTTCGGCGACATCTCCCCCTCAAGGTGGGAGATTGCCTGCCTGCTCGCCTGCCGGCTTGGCGGGTTCGGAGTGCAGGCGGCGCACTCGGCGCACGCCCCACCAGACCAGCAGGATGGCGAGCGGCACCGAGGTGGCGGTGACGACCTCGGGCGCGACGGCGTGGCCGAAGATCGAGGCGCCCTTGGCGAGGTAGCCGATGAGCCCGACGACGTAGTAGGAGACGGCGGCGACCGAGAGACCCTCCACCGTCTGCTGCAGCCGCAACTGCAGGCGGGCGCGGTTGTTCATCGACGCCAGCAGATCGCGGTTCTGTTTCTCGACCTCGACGTCGACCCAGGTGCGCAGCAGCGTGGTGGCGCGGGTGAGCTTGGTCGACAGATTGGCCTGACGCTCCTCGACCGAACGGCAGGTGCGCATGGCGGGGGCGACGCGGCGCTGAAGGAAGCCGCCCCAGGTGTCGTAGCCGGGCACCGCCTCTTCCTCCAGCGCCTCCAGCCGTTCGCGGACGATGCCGTCATAGGCGCGACTGGCGCCGAAGCGATAGAGGCTGGAGGCTGCATCGGCCTCCAGTTCGGCGGCAAGCTCGGTCAGGTCGGCAAGCAGCGTCTGGTTGTCGCGGGTTTCGACGACCTTCATTTCCAATGTGGTCTGCGCCAGCCTGTCTTCGATGCGGCGGGCGCGACCGGACAGCATCAGCGCCAGCGGCAGGCCAAGCATGGCCAGCGTGCGGTAGGTCTCGATATCGATCAGCCGCTGCGCCAGCGCGCCGGTGCGTGCCGGCGTCAGGCCGCGGTCGAGCACCAGCATGCGGGTCATGCCGTCACCGTCCTGGCGGAAATCGGTGACGATGGCGGCGTTGCCGCGCTCGACCAGCGAATAGCACAGGCTGGTCGGGTCGAAGCCGGCGATCAGCCTTTCGCTCGCCTGCGTCCATTTGCGGATTTCGAGCCTGATGCCGGAAATCACCGTTCCCGGCGGCGAAAAGCCGTTGCCGAAAGGCGAACCTTCCTGGCGCTGGCCGCTCTCGGAGAGCGGACCTTCCCACAGATAGGTGGAGAATTCGGTATGCCGCTCCCAGCGCAGCGAGCCCTTGCCCCACTTCATCGCGTGGTGGCGGGCATGAGGGTCCGGCGCAGCGATGCCGAGGCGCCGCGACAGTTCGGAAAGCACCGCCTGGTCGACGCCGGATCCGGCTTCGGTCATGAACGAAAGCTGCACCAGCACGCGCGGCTTCTCGACCAGCGGATGCGGACGGGCGTGAACCTCGCCGAGCGCGCCAGGCCGTCCCTCATGCGCGGGAAAGCCCATGACGCTGCCCTCGACGCGCGGCTGGAATTTTGGATTGGACGGGTCATCTGCCACGGCTGGTCCCCCGGGCCTGGTGCACTCGCGTCCCTCTAGAGCCAATTGCCGGGGCACGCAAACGACAAATTAGCCGAAAGCGATATGCCGGGACGACGTCGGCCCGGCCAAACGGGCGAACTGGATAAATAATTTGACCAGTTGCCGACACTGGCTTTATCCTGCGCCATACCGGTTCAATCCCCAGGCCATCCCCGTTGAGCGACATTTTCTCCAGGATCGAGCATTCCCGCACCGCCGACGAGGTGGTGCAGCAGATCGAGAGTCTGATCCTCGAAGGCGTTCTGCGCACCGGCGACAGGCTGCCGGGCGAGCGCGAGCTGGCGCGCCGGTTCGAGGTGTCGCGGCCGATCCTGCGCGATGCGTTGAAGGCGCTGGAGGGGCGCGGGCTTTTGACGACCCGGCCCGGCGGCGGCACCCATGTCGCCGATGTCATCGGCCAGCTGTTCACCAAGCCGGTGACGGACCTGATCTCCATGCATCGCAAGGCGGCGACCGACTATCTGGAATACCGCCGCGAGATCGAGGCGGTGGCGGCCGAGTATGCGGCGCGGCGCGCCACATCAGACGATCTGGCGTTGCTCGACCGCATCATGGCGCGCATGGACGAGGCGCACCGGACCGGAAATTTCGACGACGAGGCGGAAATCGACGTCGAGTTCCACCACGCGATCTGCGAATGCGCGCACAACATCATCCTGTTGCACACGCTGCGCTCGTGCTACCGGCTGCTGTCGGAGGGCGTCTTCCAGAACCGGCTCCTGGTGTTCAACGTGCCGGGCGCGCGCGAAGCGCTGCTTTCGCAGCACCGGGCGATCTACGCGGCGGTCAAGGCCGGCGATCCGGCGGCCGCGCGGCAGGCGGCGATGGACCACATCACCCATGTCGAACGCACCATGGCCGAGGCCGAGCGCAGCGGCGACTGGCAACGCGTGTCGCGGCTGAGGCTGATGCAGCGCTCCGAAGCCGGCGACAGCGAGCCGGCACGGAAACGCTCGTGAGCGCCGGCCAAGAATTGCGACGAATTAGCGAACCATCAGCGGGAAGCCTATGAGCATGATCCTCACCATCGCCGATCTCAAGGACCTGGCGCGCCGCCGCGTGCCGAAGATGTTCTTCGACTATGCCGATTCCGGTGGATGGACCGAAAGCACCTACCGGGCCAATGAGGAGGATTTCCAAAAGATCAAGTTCCGCCAGCGCGTGCTGGTCGACATGAGCAACCGCTCGCTGGAATCGACCATGATCGGCGATAAGGTGGCGATGCCGGTGGCGCTGGCGCCGACCGGCATGACCGGCATGCAGCACCCCGACGGCGAGATGCTGGCGGCGCAGGCGGCGGAGGAATTCGGCGTGCCGTTCACGCTGTCGACGATGAGCATCTGCTCGATCGAGGATGTCGCATCGGTGACCAGGAAGCCGTTCTGGTTCCAGCTCTATGTGCTGCGCGACAAGGATTTCGTCCTCAGTCTCATCGACAGGGCGAAGGCGGCGAAGTGCTCGGCGCTGGTGCTGACGCTCGACCTGCAGATCCTCGGCCAGCGCCACAAGGACATCCGCAACGGGCTGTCGGCGCCACCGCGCTTCACGCCGAAGCATGTCTGGCAGGTGGCGACCAGGCCGGGCTGGTGCCTTGGCATGGCCGGCACCAAGCGCCGGACTTTTCGCAACATCGTCGGCCACGCCAAGGGCGTCGGCGACCTCAACTCGCTGTCGTCGTGGACGACGGAGCAATTCGATCCGCATCTGTCGTGGAAGGACGTCGCCTGGATCAAGGAGCGCTGGGGCGGCAAGCTGATCCTGAAGGGCATCCTCGACAAGGAGGACGCGCTGATGGCGGCCAAGACCGGCGCCGACGCGATCATTGTCTCCAATCATGGCGGACGCCAGCTCGACGGCGCGCCGTCGTCGATCTCGGTGCTGGAAGAAATCGCCGACGCGGTCGGCGACACGATCGAAGTGCATATGGATGGCGGCATCCGCTCTGGCCAGGACGTGCTGAAGGCGCTGTGTCTCGGCGCCAAGGGCACCTATATCGGCCGGCCTTTCCTCTACGGCCTCGGCGCGCTCGGCAAGGAAGGAGTCACCAAAGCCTTGGAAATCATCCGCAAGGAGATGGACATAACGCTGGCACTGTGCGGAAAGCGTCTGGTGACCGACATGGGCAAGGATCAGCTTCGGCGTTAGACTCCCGTGGCGGCATGGTCACGGAGATGGAAGCATTGACTGCCCCCGGCATCCACTTTCTCGACGCGCGCGGACCGGAAGGCATGCGCATCTATGCGGTCGGCGACGTGCATGGCCGGCTCGACCTGCTCGCCGCCATGTACCGCCGGATTGCGGCCGAGATCAGTCAGGCGCGGCCGGTCGACTGGCGTGTCGTCCATCTCGGCGACTATGTCGACCGCGGCCCGGACTCCAAGGGCGTTATCGATTTCCTGATCGAAGTGCGAAAACGCGACCCGCGCCACCTGATGCTCGCCGGCAACCACGACATCGGCTTCCTAGACTTCCTCGACACTCCCGATGCGGACGGGCTTTTCATGCGCTATGGCGGCATCCAGACCGCGCAATCCTATGGCGTAGCGCTCAATGAAGGTGGTGGCGCGTGGTTCGGCAGGTCCGAGGCGGCATTGCGGCAAGGCCATGCAGCGCTTGTCGAGGCCGTGCCGAAAAGCCATGTCGAGTTCCTGCAGTCGCTGCCGTTTTCACTGACCTTCGGCGACTTCTTCTTCTGCCATGCCGGCATCCGGCCGGGCATTGCGCTGGAAAGTCAGAGTGCGCAGGACCTGATCTGGATCCGCGATGTCTTCCACACTCATTCCGGCCTGCATCCAAAAATCGTGGTGCATGGCCACACGCCGGTGCCGGAGGCCGAGGTGATGGTCAACCGAGTCAATATCGACACGCTCGCCTACCAGACGGGAAACCTCAGCGCGCTCGTCGTCGACGGAGCCGACAAGCGTATCCTGGTGGTGTCAGGCGAGAGGGGTTAAAGCGTTTAGCGAAGCGCGGCGGTGACGCCGTAGCCGTCGACGGCGTTGTGGTTGTTGGCTGCGTCGCCGGCGTAGGTGCCGAAGCCGCACAACACTATGGCCGACAACATGACAAAGGACAGAAGCGCTGCTTTCACGGACGTCATCTCTTGGTTAGGCTTTCTGCATCTGTGCACGGGGCGGGTTACGAATGGGTTGAAACGGAAAATGCGTCTCAAAGTTTCGACGATTTCGCGCTTTTAGGCATGTTCTGTATCGGCGATGTGTCGCGCGAGTGACCCAAAAGGTTCATCGCGTTGCACGGACGATGCAGAGCGCGTGCCTTCTAGGGTGGCGGGCGGCCACAAGCCAAGCACGAAACATGCTGTCCACAGCGGATTTTTACCGGCGTGCCAAATATGCAACGTCGGTACTGACTGATCAGATCGTCGCCACCCAGGCGCGGGCGATGGCCAGCCCGGCGGCATCGGCAGCCGCTCCGTGGCGGGCCATTTCGTCGTCGAGCCGATCGCTCCAGTCCGGGTGCCGTTCGGCAATGAGCGATGCGAAGGATGCGCTCCAGTCGCGGACCATCGGCCGGTCCGCCTCGAAATGGAACTGGAAGCCATAGACGGCGCGGCCGATGCGAAACGCCTGGTTCTCGGCGACTTCGTTGCCGGCGAGCCGCACGGCATTTTCGGGCAAGACAAAGGTGTCGTCGTGCCATTCGAAGATCGGGAAATTTTCGGGCAGCGCGCCGAGCACCGGATCGGCCGTCGCCGCCGGCGTGAGCGAAACCTTGTGCCAGCCGAATTCCGAGGCGCCGCCGATCCGGTTCTCGCCGCCGAAGGCGCGCGCCACCAGTTGGCTGCCAAGGCAGATACCGAGCACGGCGCGATCCTTGCCGGCGAAATCGCGCGTCAGGTCGAGAAGTTCAGGAAAATACGGGCAGATCTCGTCGTCCAGCGCATTCTGGGCGCCGCCGAGCACGACCATGGCGTCGTGCGCAGCGCTGTCCTGCGGCAGCATCTCGCCACCATAGGGCCGGCGCAGGTCGATATCGGCGCCTGCCTCGACAAGCGCTGCGCCGATCTGGCCAAGGCCCTCGCTGTCGAAATTCTGGACCACCAGCACCCGCATCGAAAAACCTGCTGACATGAAAACGATGCGACGAGCGATATCATGCCGCCGTTATTCCGGCCAAGATACGTATTCGGGGAGAAAGCTATGCCACTGCAGAATCGGGTCGACCCGTTCGGCGTCATCCACGCCGTGCCGGAGCGCGGCCTGTTCATGGGCAATCGCGGCATCATCCATGACCCCGAAACGAAGACGCTGCTGAAAAAGCGCTGGGCGCTGCAGGCCTGGATCATCTGCGCATGCGGATTCCGCGATGTGCGACGCGAGCCGATGGGCCGCAACCGGAACGGCGGCAAGGCCGGCTGGACCGAATTGTTTTTCCTGGACGAGGTGACCGCGCTCTCGGCCGGGCATCGGCCATGCTTCTTCTGCCGGCGCGAGCGGGCCAGGGACTTCGTCCGGCGCTTCGGCATGGCCTTCGGCATTGCCGCGCCGCGCGCACCGCAGGTCGACAAGCGGCTGCATAGGGAGCGGCTGGCGTCGGGTGGGCAGGCACCGGTCGTATCCGCGGAAGAGCTTGCCGGGTTGCCGGACGGCGCCATGGTTGCGGACGGCGGCAATGCCTATGCGATGCGCGGCGGCAAGGCGCTGCGCTGGTCGTTCGCAGGCTATTGTGATCGTGTGGGGGGCGATCCGGTGGACGGCGATCCCGTGGGGTTCGGCGGTTTTGCCGGCCATCCAATCCGCCTGCTCACGCCGGCGACCACCGTTGCCGTGCTGAGGCAAGGCTATGTGCCAGTGTGGCATCCGTCGGCCGAGACTTGACGCCAAGAGCCGGCTCGCCCATTCCTCGGCGATGCGCGCCAATTACAAGATGCAGCGGCTGTTCGTGCCGGACGACCTCGGACCGGATATCGAGTTCGAGGCGAACCCGCAGCAGGGCCATTACCTGATGCATGTGCTGCGGCTCGGCGAGGGCGCCGAAATCCTGTTGTTCAACGGCCGCGACGGCGAATGGTCGGCTTCTATCGCCGCCAGGTCCAAAAAGACAGTGCGGCTGAAGGTGCTGGCCTTGCAGCGGCCGCAGCCGCCGCTGCCCGACCTCGTCTACTGCTTTGCGCCGCTTAAGCAGGGTCGGCTCGACTATCTGGTGCAGAAGGCGGTCGAGATGGGCGCCGGCGTCCTGCAGCCGGTCATTACCCAGCACACGCAGGTGGCAAAGCCCGGCATCGAACGGCTGCGCGCCAATGTCGTCGAGGCCGCCGAACAATGCGGCATCCTTGCGGTGCCGGAAGTGCGCGAAGCGGAAAAAATCGAGCGCCTGCTGGCCGGCTGGGACAAGGAGCGGCGGTTGATCTACTGCGACGAGGATGCTTCCACCAACAATCCGCTGCCGGCGCTGCAGGCGGTGCGGGAGAAGAAGCTCGGGCTGCTGGTCGGCCCCGAGGGCGGGTTTTCCGACGAGGAACGAAGGATGCTGCGGGCGCTGCCTTTCGTCACCGCGATTCCGCTCGGGCCGCGCATCCTGCGCGCCGACACGGCTGCGGTGGCGGCGCTGGCGGTGATACAGGCGACAATCGGCGATTGGTGAGGCACTTCCCTTCTCCCCTTGTGGGCCTTGTGGGAGAAGGAAGAAGCAGCCAATCAATTCCAGTTACCCTGTGGCTCAGGATTTTTCGCTTGATCGCCTACTGACATTTCGTCCATCTAGCGCCGGCGGTCGTCCGACCACCTACAGCGCCGCGCGTCCTTTCGGACGCGCAAAGGACGCTGTAGCACTTGATTGGGCACATGATCCTTTCCGAAAATCGAAGCCGATTTTCGGGGTCATATGCTAGAGGACCTGTAATGGCGCGCGACACAACCGATTTCCGGCCGATCGAAGGCGTCGACGAGCTTGTCGAGCACCTGGCTGAAGGCAACAAGCCGCGCGACAAATGGCGCATCGGCACCGAACACGAGAAATTCCCGTTCTATGTCGACGGCAATGCGCCGGTGCCCTATGGCGGCGAGCACGGCATCCGCGCCATTCTCGAAGGCATGCAGGAAAAACTCGGCTGGGATCCGATCATGGATGCTGGCCGCATCATCGGCCTGGTCGAGCCGAC
The DNA here is from genome assembly GCF_055811535.1 of Mesorhizobium sp. WSM4816. Taxonomy (NCBI): domain Bacteria; kingdom Pseudomonadati; phylum Pseudomonadota; class Alphaproteobacteria; order Hyphomicrobiales; family Phyllobacteriaceae; genus Mesorhizobium; species Mesorhizobium sp. WSM4816. The sequence goes on from NZ_JBVVQR010000055.1 coordinate 19,654, forward strand.
CGGCCGGGGAGCGATCTCGCTGGAACCCGGCGGCCAATTCGAACTGTCCGGCGCGCCGCTGGAGACGATCCACCAGACCTGCCGCGAGGGCAATGCGCACCTGGCGCAGGTGCGCGAGATCGCCGAGCCGATGGGCATCCGCTTCCTTGGCCTCGGCGGCAGCCCGAAATGGTCGCTGGCCGAGACGCCGAAAATGCCAAAGTCGCGCTACGAGATCATGACCCGCTACATGCCCAAGGTCGGCAGCAAGGGCCTCGACATGATGTACCGCACCTGCACCATCCAGGTGAATCTCGACTTCGAGAGCGAGGCCGACATGCGCCGCAAGATGCAGGTGTCGCTGAAGCTGCAGCCGCTGTCGACGGCGCTGTTCGCCAACTCGCCGTTCACTGAGGGCCGGCCCAACGGATTTCAGAGCTGGCGCGGCGACATCTGGCGCGACACCGACAATCAGCGCTCGGGCCTGCTCGACTTCTGCTTCTCGCCCGATTTCGGCTTCGCCGACTATGTCGAATGGGCGCTCGACGTGCCGATGTACTTCGTCATCCGCGACGGCCACTACCACGACATGACGCACGTCACCTTCCGCCAGTTCATGGCAGGTGCGGCCCGCAACGAGATTTCTGACGGGCTGCCGACGATGGGCGATTGGGCGAACCATTTGTCGACGCTGTTTCCCGACGTGCGATTGAAGCGTTTCCTTGAAATGCGCGGCGCCGATGGCGGACCGTGGCGGCGCATCTGCGCGCTGCCGGCTTTTTGGGTCGGGCTGCTCTACGACGCGGCGGCGCTCGACGCGGCCGAGGCGCTGACCTCGAGCTGGAGCTATGAAGAGGTGCTGGCGATGCGCAACGCCGTGCCGGAACAGGGCATTTCGGCGCCGTTCCGCAACACGACACTGCGCGAGATCGCCCGCGACGTGCTCGTCATCTCGCGCATGGGGCTGAAGAACCGCGGCCGCAAGAACCGCGACGGCTATGACGAAACGTCGTTCCTCAGCACGCTGGACGAAGTCGTCGCGCGCGGCACCACCAGCGCCGAGGAACTGCTTTCCGCCTATCATACGCGCTGGGGCGGCTCGATCGAGCCGGTGTTCATGGAGTATGCGTATTAGCCGTTTGCTATCGGCTTGGCCGAAGGCTCGGGAAACGCGCTTTCCGAAATCGATTCCGATTTTCGGGCCGATGCGGTAGGCTCTCCTACGAGGATTTTCCCGAGGAGAAAACCAATGGCTTCCTTGTTCGACATTCTGGCGCAGGCGCAGAACGGCAACGGCATGCAGGCCCTGGCCCAACAGTTCGGCCTTTCGCAGCAGCAAGCGCAATCGGCGGTCGAGGCGCTGCTGCCGGCCTTTTCACAGGGGCTGAAGCGCAGCACCTCCGACCCCTACGGGCTCGGCGCGTTCATGACGGCAATGGCCAGTGGCCAGCACGCCAAATATTTCGAGGACGCAGGCCGTGCCTTCTCGCCGCAGGGCGTCGATGAAGGCAACGGCATTCTTGGCCATCTGTTCGGCTCAAAAGACCTGTCCCGCGCCGTTGCCAGCCAGGCAGCGCATGCGAGCGGCGTCAGCCAGCAGATCTTGCAGCAGATGTTGCCGGTCATGGCTTCGATGATGATGGGCGGCCTGTTCAAGCAGACCACAAATCAGATGCAGGCAGCAGGCGGATTCGGCGGCGGCAGCAATCCGCTCGGCGAAATCATCGAGCAGATGATGCGGCAGGCCGGCGGCGGCGCGCAGCCGCCGCAACAGCGCCAGGCACGGCAGCCCGGCCCGATGGACAATCCGTTCGGCAAGGTGCTGCAGGACATGTTCGGCGGCGCGCAGCAGCCGCAGGGTCAGCCGCAGCAGGCGCCCAATCCCTACGGCGACAATCCGCTCGGCAAGGTGCTGCAGGACATGTTCGGCGGCGGCGCGCAACAGCCGCAGCGCGAAGCGCCGCAGCAACGCGAAGCGCCGCAGCCGCAGACCAATCCGAGCGGCAGGCCACGCAATCCGTTCGACGATTTGTTCGGCAAGATGTTCGAGGCAGGTGCGCAGCAACGCGACGATTACCAGAAGGGCATGGAGTCGATCTTCGATCAGTTCAAGCGAGGCATGGACCGGCGCTAGCGTGGCAAGCACCCGAGTCGAGATCCTGTGAGCAGAAGATTGGAGCAGATGCGCCGCAACCCTCGCGGCGATTGGTCAATATCGGATGTAAAGGCAGTTTGTGACGAGGCAGGCGTCTATTGTGTGCCGCCAAGATCCGGTGGGTCGCATTACAAGGTCTATCATTCAGCAATGACCGACATTCTGACCGTGCCTTTCAAACGCCCCATCAAACCCGTATATATTCGAAAACTCGTGGCATTCATCGACGAGGCAAAGAGACATGACGGGAAAACTTGAATATCCGGTCGTCATCGCACCGCTGGCTACGGAAGACGGGGGCGGATTTTCGGCGCTGGTACCTGACCTGCCCGGCTGCATGAGCGATGGCGATACTCCTGAAGAGGCCATCGCGAACGTCCAGGACGCCATATCATCCTGGATAGAAGCCGCGCACGAAGTTGGTAGATCGGTACCACGGCCGTCGCGAAAGCTGGCCTTCGCCTGATTCAAAAAGAAAAATGCCCGATCCTTGGGAGGACCGGGCAGTGCGCAGGCGGGCCGGCGGGGAAACCGGCAGGGAGTGGGGGCCTGCGAAGTGCTTTAGCGCCGTGCCCCAAAGGGCACGCAGCCAGCGCGATCAGGTCACCTGCGGGCAATATCCTCGATCGTTTCCGTGCGATCGGCCGCGATGGCGCGAAGCCTCTCGGTTGGATCGCGGCCGAACGGCACCTCGATAGCGACGTGGAGATCGCCGCGCGTCAAGCCGATGTCGGCAAGTTCGGCGTCCGACATCTCGCCAAGGCGATAGAAGGCGCGGCGGTTTTTCCAAGCGCGATAGACATTGGAGATGGTGTTGACCACGCGCGTCGCAATAGCCGGACGCGACGTGATGCGCGAAGTCTCGGTGGCGAAATCAAACGTAGCCATGTCAGTCTCCTTCATATTCGAACGGACGAAGACGGGCGATCGGCGCTGGAAACAGCCGCCGTTCCGGTCCCGATTCACATAGAAAATGCAGGTCGTTGTCCTAAAACCGGTGACCACTTTTAGGCGACCTGCATTGCCGTCATGTGGACAGTCGTAAATTTGCCATCGTTCGATTGATTAATCCAACGAATGTTTCTAATCTTTAGCATCAACTCTAGTGATGGATTAGACCGATGAAAGCGCCACTCGATCTCGATCAGTTGCAGACCTTCGTCTCAATCGTCGACACCGGCAGCTTCACCCGCGCGGCGGAAGCGGTGCATCGGACCCAGTCGGCGGTATCCATGCAGATGCGCCGGCTGGAGGAACGGATCGGCAAGCCGCTGTTCGAAAAGGACGGGCGCACCAACAGGCTGACCGAGGAAGGCGACAGGCTGCTCTCCTACGCAAGACGGTTGCTGTTCCTCAATCGGGAAACGCTGGCCGCCTTCGACGACCGGCGGCTCGAAGGCACGATCCGCATCGGCACGCCGGACGACTATGCCGATCGCTTCCTGCCCGAGATCATGGCCCGCTTCGCCCGTTCCAACCCACGTGTCGAACTGACCGTGATCTGCGAGCCGACGCCGGGGCTGGTCGAGCATATCAAGCGCGGCAATCTCGATCTGGCACTGGTGACGCATAGTGACGCGCACGGCCAGTCGGAAGTGGTGCGGCGCGAACCGCTGCTGTGGGTGACTTCGGCCAACCATGCGACGCATGAACAGGACGTTCTGCCGATGGCCTTCGGCCGGCCGAACTGCATCTGGCGGCGGGCCGCGGTCGACGTGCTCGACCGGCAGAACCGCGACTACCGCATCCTATTCACCAGCTTCTCGGCGACCGTCATCACCGCCGCGGTGCTTTCCGGCCTGGCGATCTCGGTGCTGCCGGAATGCGCGCTGCGCCCCGGCATGCGGGTGCTGGGCGACGCCGACGGGTTCGGCGTCCTGCCCGATTGCCGCATCGGCATCATGCGCGGCCAGACGTCGCGGCCGGAGATCGTCGACGCGCTGGCCCGTCACATTTCGGAAAGCCTCGACAATATTTCCGTGCCGCTCGGCGAAGAGACGGGAAACTTCGACTTCGCAGCCTTTTCGAAGATGAAGCGGGGCAAGCCGAACCAGATCGTGCCGGGGTGGTAAGGATCAGGCGGAAACTGCTGCCGGCGTGCTGTCGTTGCCAGACAAAAGGCCGGCCAGCCGCAGCAATTGCGCCGGCTCCAGCGGCAGCGACAGCAGGTGGCCCTGAAACTCTCGGCAGCCCATGGCGACGAGCAGCGCCTTTTGCTCCTCGGTCTCCACGCCTTCCGCGGTGACGCCGACGTCAAGAGCGTCGGCAAGATCGACCAGCGCCCTGACGATCGCCGCCGAACTCTCGTCGCGGCCGAGGAGGTTCACGAAGGAGCGGTCGATCTTGAGCTTGTCGATGGCGTGGCGGCGCAGATAGTTCAGCGACGAATAGCCGGTGCCGAAATCGTCGAGCACTATGGCGATCCCCGACCGGCGCAAGGCAGCCAGAGCCGCCCTGGTCGTATCGTTGTTGTCCAACAGCACGCCCTCGGTGATCTCGAGCTGCAGGCGCCCTGGCGCCAATCCGGTCTCGGCGAGAACTGCCGCAAGCTGCTCGGCGAAACCGGTGTCGCGCAGTTGCAGCGGCGACACGTTGACGGCCACCCAAGGCAATTCGGTGCCGACAGCGAAGCGGCAAGCCTCTTGCAGCACCCATTTGCCAAGCTGGCCGATCATGCCACGTTCTTCGGCGATGGCGATGAATTGTGCTGGCGGCAAGCCACCGTGGACCTCATGTCCCCAGCGGATCAGCGCCTCGGCACCGAGGATCGTGCTGCCGTCCGCCGCAAAGATCGGCTGATACGCCAGCTTGATCCCGGTTCCGCCATTCAGGGCATGGCGAAGCTCGCTCTCAACCTGGCGCTTGCGCAACAGGAGGTCGTCCATGTCGCCGGCAAAGACCTGGTAGCGGCCGCGGCCGTTCTTCTTGGCTTCATAAAGCGCGATATCGGCCTTGCGCAGCAAGTCGTCCGCATCGGCATCCGGACCGGTCGACAATGCTATGCCGATGCTGGCGCTGACAAAAACCTGGTCGTCGGCCAGCTTGAACGGCTCCTGCAGCTTTTGAAGCAGACCCTCCGAAACATCCTCGGCGCCTCGGATGTCGTCAACATCAATCAGGATCATGGCGAACTCATCGCCGCCGAGCCGTGCCACCGTGTCGACCTCCCGGATTGCCTGCTGGAGCCTCGCGGCGGTCTGGCGGACAAGCTCGTCGCCGGCAGGATGGCCAAGCGTGTCGTTAACGTGCTTGAAACGGTCGAGGTCGAGATAAAGCAGTGCCACTTTGGCTGTTTCGTGACTGGCCGTGAGCAAAGCGCGCCGGAGCCGGTCCTCGAACAGCGCCCGGTTGGGAAGGCCGGTGAGCGTGTCGTGGAAGGCGAGATACTGCGCCTCGGCCTGACTGGTCTGCAGCGCCGACGATGCACGGCGGAGGCGGCGCAGCAGGAATGCCAGGACACCTGCCGCGAGCAGCGCGCCACCGATCAGGGCCGGCCCTGCCTCGCGCACAAGCGCGCTGCCGGGCCGCTCCTGATCCCAGCCGGCATAAGCCAGGATGACGCCGTGTGAGTCGACCAGCGGAATGGCAGCCCCGCCGACCGGCTGCGACAACGGCAGCAGGCGGGCGCCCGCCAACAGATATTGCCCGGCGATCTTGGCCAGCAGCGCGTCGGTGATGAAGTCCACCGAGATATGAAGGTATTCGCTGCCAGGCGTCTGGATGACGCGGTCGGAACTCGGCACCAGCGGCATGATGCTGAGGATGGCAGGTTTTCCGTCAAGCTCCACCAGATCCCCTGCGGCCAATTTGACCGGACCGCCGGCCAGGTCTTCTTTCGCCGGCTCGCGGATCAACCGGCGCACCCTTTCGACCGTGGGCAACAGAACCGGTTCATCCTCGCTGTAACGCGCCGGCGCCAGCACGTTTCCTTCACGCATCGCATGGACCGGACGATCGGCGGCATCCAGTACATAGACCCGATCATGCCCATAGTAGGAATACATCCAGACGCTGATGTTATCGATCATCCAGTCCACGTTGCCGGCCTTGGCATTGATGACGGAATCGTCCCAGACTGCGATGCTTTCCTGCTCGCGATCCACCGCCGCCATCCGGTCCCGCATGCCGTTGGCGAAAAGGATTTTCTGCCGCTCGAGGGAGACGCTATCCGCCTGCACAGTGGCGTAAAAGCCAAAGCCGACGACCATGGCAAGCGCGAAAATGGCAAGCGCCATCACCGTCAGCGTGACCTGGAACGTTAATGGGCTGCGTTGAAGACGACGGCTCATGCGTCCTGGCCACTCTCTTTTCCGCACAGTCATCAGATCGGGTTAAGATCGAGTTATGACGTCGGCTACGAGCGACGGCCTTGACGCCGGCCAACAACCGCCCCCCAATCGGCCAATGAGCGACGCAGCATCCGAATCACGTACCAACGCCACCGAATACACAGTCAGCGAGATTTCCGGCGCGCTGAAGCGCACGGTCGAGGACGTCTTCGGCAATGTCCGGGTGCGCGGCGAAATATCAGGCTATCGCGGACCGCATTCCTCCGGCCATGCCTATTTCTGCCTCAAGGACGACCGCGCACGGCTCGACGCCGTGGTCTGGAAGACCACGATGGGCCGGCTGAAGTTCCGCCCGGAAGAAGGCATGGAGGTGATCGCCACCGGCCGGCTCACCACCTATCCCGGAAAATCCACCTACCAGATCGTCATCGACAATCTGGAGCCCGCCGGCGCCGGGGCGCTGATGGCACTGCTGGAAGAGCGCAAGCGCCGGCTGCAGGCCGAAGGCCTGTTCGATGCCGGCCGCAAGCGCTTGCTGCCGTTCATGCCGCGCGTCATCGGCGTCGTCACCTCGCCGACAGGCTCTGTCATCCGCGACATCATCCACCGGATCAAGGACCGGTTTCCGCTGCATGTGCTGGTCTGGCCGGTGCGGGTGCAGGGCGAAACGGCCGGCGCCGAAGTGACCGCCGCCGTCAACGGCTTCAACGGACTGGCGCAGGATGGCGTCATCCCGCAGCCCGACCTGCTGATCGTGGCGCGCGGCGGCGGCAGTCTCGAGGATCTTTGGGGGTTCAATGACGAGGCGCTGGCCCGCGCCGTCGCCGCCTCGCGCATTCCGGTGATTTCCGCCGTCGGCCATGAAACGGACTGGACGCTGATCGACCTGGCGGCGGATGTGCGGGCGCCGACACCGACGGGTGCCGCCGAAATCGCCGTGCCCGTGCGCGCCGACCTCGAAGTGACGCTTGCCGGCCTTGGTGCGCGGCTCAAGGCCGCGGTATCGCGCAATTTCGAGCGCAAGCGCCAGGCGGTGCGTGCCGCCGCCCGGGCGCTGCCCTCGCCCGACCAGTTGCTGGCATTGCCGCGCCGGCGCTTCGACGAGGCGACGAGCCGGCTTGGCCGAGCGCTGTCCGTCAGCGTCCAGCGCAAGCGAGCCAGGCTTCAGGCGCAGCGGCTGACGCCGGCCACCCTGTCGCGACGCATGAACGAGGCCCGCACACTGGCCGGCCGCGACCTCGGCCGCGCGCAAGCGGCGTTCTTCGCCATCGTGCGCGAGCGGCGAACGCGGTTTTCGCGCACCGCGGCGCGGCTGTCGCCGGCGCCGCTCGCAAGGCGGCAGAAATTGCAGGCAGATGCCCTGGTGGCGCTGTCGCGACGACAGGACCGGGTGATTTCGGTGCGGCTCGAGCGCTTGCGCGGGAAACTGACCCAGGCCGACCGGCTGCTGGCGACGCTGTCGCACAAGGCGGTGCTGGCGCGCGGCTTCGCCCTGGTGAAAGACGCCGACGGGGCGGTGATCAAGCAAGCGGCGGAAGTGACGCCGGGGCTGGCACTTTCGCTGGAGTTCGCCGACGGGACCGCCGATGCGATTGCGACCGGCGGCACGGCACGGCCGAAAACTGTTGCAAAGCCGGCCGCCAAAGCCAAGGAGCCCGGCAGCCAAGGCTCGCTGTTTTGAGTGCCGATGATTTCCGGCAATCCACATCACCAGACGACGCCTTCCGGCAAGCAGCGCGCGCGAGCCTTCGGCATTCGTTTTGACGGCACGCCCGGACCGTTCAACGCCATCACCGATGTGGCTGGCGTTGCGGTCGGTTATTCGACGCTGATTTCGGGCGAAGGTGCGCTGGTGGTCGGCGAGGGGCCGGTCCGCACCGGCGTGACCGCCATCCTGCCCAGACCGCGCGCCGAGCTGGCCACGCCGGTCTTTGCCGGCATTTTCGGCCAGAACGGCAATGGCGAATTGACCGGCTCGCACATCATCGAGGAAACCGGTGCCTTCAATTTTCCGATCACCATCACCAACACGCATTCCTGCGGCGTTTCACGCGACGGAACGCTGCGCTGGATACAGCGCGTGCTGCCGGCCGCGCTCGACAGCGGCTGGGGCCTGCCGGTGGCGGCGGAGACCTATGACGGCTTCCTGAACGACATCAATGGCCACCATCTCGGGTTTGAGCATGTCGCCGCGGCCCTCGATGGCGCGACCAGCGGATCGATCGAGGAAGGCAGCGTCGGCGGCGGCACCGGCATGATCGCCTTCGGTTTCAAAGCAGGCTCCGGCACGGCATCGCGCCTCGTCGAATGGTACGGCCGGCGCTACACGGTCGGCGCCTTCGTGCAGGCGAATTTCGGCAGGCGGAGCAATTTTACCATTCGCGGCCTGCGCGCCGGGCCCGATCTCATCGAACCGGCGATCCGCGAAAGCACGCCGCGTGCGGAAAAGGGTTCAATCATCGGGATCGTCGCCACCGATGCGCCGTTGCTGCCGCATCAGATGAAGCGCTTGGCACGCCGGGCGCCGCTCGGCGTCGCCATGACCGGCGGCTTCGGCTATCACAGCTCGGGCGATATTTTCCTGGCCTTTTCGACCGCCAACCGCGAGGCGGCGCTGGCGCCGCCAGGCCGCATCGCCAGCGCCGACTTTATCCCGGATACCGACATCGACCCGTTCTTCGACGCCGTGATCGGGAGTGTGGAGGAAGCGATCCTCAATGCGCTGGTCGCCAATGACGACATGACCGGGCGCGACGGCAATTTCGTGCCGGCGCTGCCAACGGCATGGCTCAAGAACAAATTCGGGGCTAGGCAGCGAAAGTAGAACTGTGCGGCGTGTCACGCGTCGCACAGGTGAAGAGATGCCTTTCGCCGGGTCGGCATGTCACTCGCTAGAGCGGGATGAAGAGAGGCTGAATCGAAGGGGGATTCCCAAATCAGCGGGGATTTGATTCAACATGCTGGCT
>NZ_JBVVQR010000056.1:0-28603 GCF_055811535.1 Mesorhizobium sp. WSM4816
AAGGTGGATGTTGAATCACCGGAGAAGCTCGTCGTCACATCACAATCGATTCATCGATCACGGGACGTGCTCTAGGCGAATATCATCATGTTGCGGGCAGTTTGCACCTTTATGATGCAGATCGAGGTAAGGCGCGCCAATACTTGGGTGAGTCGCTTCAGTCGCGTTTGGCTATGCCTTCGATGCCTGTCGGTGATCCTACCCAATCTGTCGCGCGGCTCGTGGAGTTAGAGCGGTTGTACCGAACGGGCACGGTTGAAGACTTTACCGTAGCTGGGCTTGAGCCCTACTGGGGCGACTTAGCTCGGCTCCTCATGGCAAAGCGTCTTTTCGTGGAGCACAGGCGCGGCGCAATGCGTCAAGTCCGAAGTGAAATGCATTCGCCGGTCTACGACGCTTATATCCGTGGAGAACACGACCGGCTGGCAGCTAGAGAAGCTCGCGCGGCGCAACTGCAACTGCCAAACTTTGAGTCAGTGGGGTCAGAAGATGAAACCAAGTGAACGCGCGCGAGGAGTGCTGCTCCGCGACGGTTTGATGACCTTCCACCACTCAGTCATGCCGCTGCCGGGCATCATTCCGGCCAACCGTTTGGACGTCTTGGTCGATCAGTTGATCGATAGCTTGCGCCGCATTGAGTATATTTTTCACATCCGCGATCACGATCATGATGAGCGGCGCAAAGACCCGACCTCCGACTTTTTTGATCCTCTAAAGGCGGCGGCCCTGCACGGCCGACAAGGACATAATGACGAAGCCTTCTGGCTGGTCTTTCTTGCTACACATTTCGGCAAGCATGCGATCGATGGCTGGCGACTGTGCCGCGATGTTTACGGCAGGCTGGGCCAAGCGCCTTTTTGGACATGGGAGCAGTTGATTGCTGACGCACCAGCTTTCGGACGATGGCTCCGCGATAACGTAGGTCGTTTGCGCACCGATGGTGTGAGCCGCCGTTTCAGCAATCACCGCAAATACGAAAGCATAGTTGCTCCGCACGGAGCCGGGACGCCTGAGGTAGTTCAGTCTTTTGTGGAATGGGTCTTAGAGGCGGGAGATAACAGGAGAATTATAGTCGCTGCACATCAAGCGGTGGGGCAGCATCCCGGCGAAGCCTTCGACTATCTTTACAGCACCATGGACCGTGTTCGACGCTTCGGCCGCTTGGCTAAATTCGACTATCTGACTATGTTAGGCAAGCTGCATCTGGCCCCGATTGAACCGCCATTGGCCTATCTAAGCGAGGCCACAGGTCCACTTAGAGGCGCTCGTCTGCTATTCAACAATGACGCCAATTCCGCAACCACTGCAGCAGTGCTCGAAGACCGCGCCCGGCTATTGAATCAACATCTCAACGTAGGGATGCAAGCGCTGGAAGACTCGATATGTAACTGGCAAAAGAGCCCAACAATCTACCGCTATTTTAGGGGCTAGACCGTCTCCCGCATCATATGCCAACTCAGCCGTCTTTTTAGGAAATTGAGTTGGTTGAATCTCAGATGCCCTTTGTGCTGCATCTGACCCACTAGAATTCCGGGTGAGGTGCCGATCGACACAGCTTGTCGGACGACACTCCTAAAATCCCTCATACCCGGTGAGAGCCTTTCCCATGTCTCCGAAGGCACCAAAAGATTCGCGGAAAACTCATTGGCCTCATCTTCTTCTGTTTGGGTGACATCGCTCCCATCTTCGAGAAAAAAAGCTCGGTCTGAATGCAAGAGGAGGTGAGCCGCCTCGTGGAAGAACGTGAACCAAAACTGATCATCAGTCTTGTATCGCAAGCTTAATGCGATCATTGCAATTCCACTGGGCAACAAGCGTGTTGCGCCACTGGCTGGACAACCCTGCGGCGTCGGGGCGACGACTAATGCGACGCCGCATGCCGCGCAAAGCTGCCGGAGCTTTGGCATGAAAATCTTTGGGTCCTTCAATAGGGTAAGTGCTCGTAGGTTGGGCAAAGCCCTTCGAAAGGCCGAGGCATCGAATTTATTTGCCGAAATGTTTTCGGCCTTTGTCTCAACAAACCGAAGCCAAGTGACGATCGATATAGGATCGGAAACATAGGATTTTGAGAGCCTGTACGCGGCGGCGCGCGCGAGCGGCCGATAGGTCGCCTCCCAGTCGGCTAGAGACACAACGTCAAAGAACCGTAAGCATTCGGCCAAAAGTTTGTCCGGTCCCCGTGCACTCGATATCCATCCAAATTTCCTCATGTCGGAAATAGGCAGCCTTCCCAACCACTCTGCAGAAGAGGCAGTCGGCGTGCTAGACCTTGTCCTTTCCTGCGCAGTGCGAAACTGCTCCTCCCGCTGCAGCCAAAAGGCTTTTGACGCACCCAAGATATCAGCCAGCGACTCGGCCATGTCGCTATCAATGGGCACTTTCCCCACTAGCAACTGAGATGTGAATTCGCTGGACTCGCCTAGCAGATCGGCGAGGGTTTCGAGGGACATAGAGCGTGCTGCCATTAAGTTGCCAATCGTGGCTCCTGGTGGCGAACACCATCGAGGCTGGAAATTAGCTAGGTCAGGCATCGTCGCCCTCTATTTTTTCTACCCGCACCCTACTCACCATAGACCAGTCAACCTTGCCCACCGCCGCCATAGGGGGATTCAGGTGACTGCATCTCAAAATTAAGAAGCGATCGAACCCAATGGTAATAGTAACCATTTCACCGAGCCCTGCTTCCGATATAATGGGAACGCCGGCGACAACATCTGCGATGCATTCTGCTGCCAAGAGATCGGCCATACGATTGAAAAGATCGCGGGCCACGTCGATGCCGTACCGCGCGGTAGCGGCCTCCGGTTCTTCGCATAACGTGCGAAGCGTTCTGTTTTTGAAGGACACTTCCATCCCACTGCCGAGTTCCGCTTTCGTCAGCCCTTAAGGCTTAGCTCAGACATCGAACATTGCGAGAATCACACCGAACGTCCTCGAACTGATACTGCTGTTCCGCCGAAAGTAAATCTTTGCTACTTTCGTGCTCGAAATGCTCGGCTTCTCTCTGGTACGGCACAGGGTACGTTAGCTGGAACCTAGACTCTCCTAACCCCTTGATTTTCCTAAGCGACTTGGCACAAGCGCAATTCGACATGTATTATTCGCTCTGAGCGGACGAAATCAGGACAAACAAAACCCGCCGGAGCGATTCCGGCGGGGTTTTGTTTGGGATGGCGAACACTCAACTTAGCGGCTGGTGTTGTCGCCTGGCAGAACGCCGACGCGACGGAGAGCGGTCACGGCGCAGACGCAGGGCGTCTACGCCGTGACTGCTCAGGCAGCGGCCTTCTTCTCAGCCGTGTCCACGGAGGCGATCGTCTTCAGGATCTGGGAAGCGATCTGGTAGGGGTCGCCCTGCGAGTTCGGGCGGCGATCCTCGAGATAGCCCTTGTAGCCATTGTTGATGAAGGAATGCGGCACGCGGATCGAGGCGCCGCGGTCGGCGATGCCATAGCTGAACCTGTTCCATGGCGCGGTCTCATGCTTGCCGGTCAGACGCTTGTCGTTGTCCGGCCCGTAGACGGCGATGTGATCCATCAGGTTCTTGTCGAAGGCGGCCATCAGCGCCTCGAAATAGTCTTTTCCGCCGACTTCGCGCATATAAGCGGTCGAGAAGTTGGCGTGCATGCCGGAACCATTCCAGTCGGTGTCGCCGAGCGGCTTGCAGTGGTATTCGATATCGATGCCGTATTTCTCGGTGAGGCGCTGCATCAGGTAGCGGGCCATCCACATCTGATCGGCGGCCTTCTTGGAGCCCTTGCCAAAAATCTGGAATTCCCACTGGCCCTTGGCCACCTCGGCGTTGATGCCTTCATGGTTGATGCCGGCGGCAAGGCAGAGGTCGAGATGCTCCTCGACGATCTGCCTGGCGACGCTGCCGACGTTGCTGTAGCCGACGCCGGTGTAGTACGGGCCTTGCGGCGCGGGGTAGCCGCTCTCGGGGAAGCCGAGCGGGCGGCCGTCCTTGTAGAAGAAATACTCCTGCTCGAAGCCGAACCAGGCGCCCTCGTCGTCGAGGATGGTGGCGCGCTTGTTGGATGCGTGCGGCGTCACGCCGTCCGGCATCATGACTTCGCACATGACGAGCACGCCATTGCTGCGCGCGGGATCCGGATAGATGGCGACCGGCTTCAGCACGCAGTCGGACGAGTGGCCTTCGGCCTGCATGGTCGAGGAACCGTCGAAGCCCCACAGCGGAAGCTGGTCGAGCGTCGGGAATTCGGCATAGTCCTTGATCTGCGTCTTTCCACGAAGGTTGGGAACCGGGGTGTATCCATCGAGCCAAATGTACTCGAGCTTGTATTTCGTCATTCTAGCCTCTCGTTGCTTTGATCACCGAACCTTGGACGGCGCCGGCATGCCAGCCACCCTGCAGCCGACCTGCCGGATTATCAAAAAGCAATTCGTGTGCCATTTTCACCGGCGAAGGATGCGACAAAACTGACGCCGCATCCCGACAAATCCGCTGCCGCGTAATCGCAATGCGTCCGGATCAATCACAAGCATGCTCTGCATAAATAACAGGCAGATACTGATCTTTTTATAATCATATTGCCTAACTGGATTGCAGAACTTATCTTGAGGAAAGATTGAATCGGCAAGGCTCTGCTCAAGAAGGGAGACCGACAATGGAAATCACTCCTACCCGTCAGTCGGCCAAAATCCTGATGTTCCCGGTGGCAGCGCGCGCTTCTGCCTCAAATTTAAGCGGAAAGGCTAAGTTCGCGGCAGAACTTGCTTCATTGCGCAACCGTACGGATTTCGGAAGCGGCTGGTATCACGAAGCGGCCATCGACGAAGAAAAACAAGACCGGAAGAGCTAACCTTTCCTCCGCATCGCTTTTGACGAATTGCAAAGCCCGGCGCGATCGCTCGCGCCGGGCTTTTCATTTTGCCGTCAGGCAAGGATCAGGTCTTGGCGTGCAAGTCCGTTCCCAGCGTATCCTTGACAAAGATCGTACCGATGACCAGCGACATCGCCGCAATCACCACCGGATACCAGAGGCCGTAATAGATATCGCCGCTGTAGGCGCTGAGCGCGAACACCGTCGCCGGCAGCAGGCCGCCGAACCAGCCATTGCCGATGTGATAGGGCAACGACATGCCGGTATAGCGGATGCGGGTCGGGAACATTTCTACCAGGATCGCGGCGATCGGTCCGTAGACCATGGTCACGTAAATGACCAGGATGAACAGGACGCCGATGACCTTTGCCCAGTTGACCTGTTCAGGGTCGGCAAACATCGCAAAGGCGCCTGCCGCCGGGACGTTGTAGACGGTGATCTCGGGCACTGCCGCGGCCTCATCGGCCGTCAGCAGCTTGTCCTTGACCGCCCGGTCGGCCGCAACCGTCGTCTTGTCGCCGGCGCGGATTGCGGCGGCGTCGAGCTTCAGTTCCGGATTGGCTGCGACGAAGGCGTCAAGCTTCTGGTCGGCGACCTTGGCCGCAGCACGCTTCAGCGGATAGCCGCCGTCCCGCAATGCAATGTTGATTGCCTTCTTGAACGCGGCGTCGCTTGAAGTTGCCTTGTCTGCGGCTGCCACGGCATCATAGGACGCCACCGTTGCGGTGCCGATCTTGACACTGGCCGCGGTCCCCGGTGCCGCTGTCGTGACAATGTCATAGGGCACCGAGCTCTTGGCAAGGAAGTCCGTCGCAATATCGCACGACGTCAGAGGCTTGCGCGTTCCGGTCGGATTGAACTGGAACTTGCAGTCGCCAGGTGCAGCGGTAATCGTGGCACGGGTGTTTTGCTGTGCGGTGGCGAGCGCCGGATTGGCTGCCCAGGTCAGCGCCTTGAACAGCGGGAAGGTGGTGACGATCGCCAGCGCCAGGCCCGCCATGATGATCGGCTTGCGGCCGATCTTGTCGGAGAGCCAGCCGAACACGACGAAGAAGATCGTGCCGAGCGCCAGCGCGATAGCGATCATGATGTTGACCGACTGGCCGTCGACCTTGAGCACGTTCTGCAGGAAGAAAAGCGCGTAGAACTGGCCGTTGTACCAGACCACGGCCTGGCCGGCGGTAAGGCCGAAAAGCGCCAGAATGGCGATCTTGGCATTCTTCCACTGTCCGAAGGCTTCCGTCAGCGGCGCCTTGGAGCCCTTGCCCTCGTCCTTCATGCGCTGGAAGGTCGGCGATTCGGCAAGCGACAGGCGAATCCAGACCGATATGCCGAGCAGAATGGCTGAGAGCAGGAATGGAACACGCCAGCCCCAGGCGTCGAAATCCTCCTTGCTCAGCGAATTCTGCACGATAAGGATGACGACCAGCGACAGGAACAGGCCGAGCGTCGCCGTCGTCTGGATCCACGACGTATAGAAGCCGCGGCGGTCGTCGGGCGCATGCTCGGCCACATAGGTCGCCGCACCGCCATATTCACCACCGAGCGCCAGGCCCTGCAGCATGCGCAGCGCAATCAGGATAATAGGCGCTGCAATGCCCCAGCTTGCCGAACCAGGCAGCAGGCCGACCAGGAACGTCGACAGGCCCATGATCATGATGGTGACGAGAAAGGTGTATTTGCGACCAACGAGATCGCCGATGCGGCCGAACACCAGCGCGCCGAACGGGCGCACGAGGAAGCCAGCGGCGAAAACCAGCAGCGTAAAGATGTTGCGCGTCGCTTCCGGATACGAGTTGAAGAATGTCGAGCCGATCGCGGCAGCCAATGCGCCGTAGAGATAGAAATCGTACCATTCGAAAACGGTGCCGAGCGAGGAAGCGAAGATGACTTTCTTCTCTTCCCGCGTCATTCCGCGGCTTGCTCTGCCGGCGGTCACTGCCATTGCCATGAATTCGTCCTCCCGTGACATCTCGCTGTGCTTGATGCTGCGCGGTGTCGCCTCTGGGATCGAACTCGGGCAGCTATCGCCGCGAGAAGTGACAGAAAGCGCCGCCCAGAGGCAGCCCGTCTTTGGGATTATGACTTTGGTCCAATGCATCGGCCCGAACATCGGAATCGATGTTCGGAAAGCACGATGCATAGATTCAAAGTGTTAGAGCGTATTTTGCACGTCCAACTGGAACGCACGTCGCTCTAATAAGGCAAGGCGAAACGAATGAGGGCGGCGATTGCCGTCAGCCCTTGAGCGCATCGAGGAGACCGACGGCGGCCATCATGTCGCGCTTGCGGTGGGCACGGCGGGCGACGGCTTCCGCGTCATGGCCCCAGTGCTCGGCCTGCCAGTCCTCGTCGACATGGCCGGCGGCCCAGGCTGCCTCGCCGTCGATCTCGCCGAAATCGACGGCCAGCGCCAGCAGTGCCGATCCCGTCAACGAGGTCATGACGTGGATGGCGGCAAGCCGGAGCGGGTCGGCACGCTGGGCAAGATGAACGCCGAGCACCGCGATGCTCTCGCGCGGCTGCTCGACATGGATCACCCCTTCGGCGAGGTGAAACCGGGCGCCGAGCGCGCTCCGCGCCCAATCGATGACGGGATCCCAATATTCGTTCTGCCGATCGACGAGCCCTTGGGGGGCGTCGGCGCGATAGCAGAGCAGGTCTGACGAGGCAAAGCGCAGGATGTCTTCCAAAACCGCCTGCGGGTCGCTGGCAACGCCGTCGATGGCCGTGTTGACCAGACGCATGACCGGCATCGTCATCGGGTCGATCGTCTCGCCTTGCGCGGCGAACTCGCCGGCGACCAGAGCGGCGGCTTTTTCGGTCGGCAGGATCAGAAACGCCTTGCCCGGCGTACGGACCGGCTTGCCATCGAGATGAACCGCAAAACCAGCTTCGGCCGGTGCGACCGAGACGGTTTTGTAGAAGCGTTTCGGCAGATGCGTCTTCATCTGGATCTGGGCACGGCGTACCGGATCCGGATCGGAAAGCTGCTTTCCCGCTTCGAGGTCGTTGAGAATATCGCGCATGCCGGAGCCTTTCATCCGGGGATCTGTTTTCGGGCCGGCCGATTCACAATGATCAGACCGGCTGCGATGAGGCCGAGTGCCAGGAAAATACGGATGGTCAGCGGCTCGTTCAAGAAGATGGCGCCGCACAGAACGCCGAACACCGGCGAAAGAAAGGTGAAGCTCGACAGGCCCGATGCCGGATAGCGCCGCAGCAACCAGAACCAGAGCACATAGGTGAAGGCGACGATGTAGACCGCCTGGAAAAGCAAGGCCAAGGTCGGCAAAGCGGCGAAGTCGCGGACGGGCGGCCCGGCGAAAGGCAGCACCAAGGCGCCGACCATCGCAGCGCCCGCCAGTTGGTAGAGCAGCAACTTCTCGGCGCCCGTTTCCGCCAGTTTCGTGCGCTTGATGACGATGTAGGTCAAGGCCCACAGAATGCCGGCGCCGAGACTGAGCAGATCACCAATCAGGGTCGCACCATTATCGGCGCTCAACTGGTCGGAGAACACCGCGACCAGGCCGGCGAAAGCGAGCAGAAGGCCGACGAGCCGGCGCGCGGTGATGCGTTCGTTGAGCAGGAAATGCCCGCCGACCAGCACCCAGAACGGCATGGTGTTGACCAGCAAGGTGTTGCGCGCGACGGTCGTCTGTTCGAGCCCGACATAGAGAAACAGGAACTCGAGACCAAAGAGCGCGCCTGCCAGAATGCCGGCGACAAGGGTTCCGTCGCGGCTGAAAAGCGCAATGCCGCGCCAGCGGCACCAGACGAGAACGCATAGCCCGCCGATGACCGACCGCGCGATCGACAGGAAAACGGGATCGTAGCCAGCATAGGAGATCTTGGCGGCGACGTAGTTCAGCCCCCAGGAAAAGGTCAGTCCGACCATGATGGCGGCGGCGGCCATGTCGACCCTGTCGCGGCGGTCGAGCGTATCGGTGGCCATGCCCACTGGACCTAGTCCTCCGCGCTGGCGTCGTCGAAGCCGATCAGGTTCCAGCTCTGGCGCATATGCGGCGGCATCGGTGCGGTGACGTCGATAAAACCCTTGTCGGGATGCGGGATGACGATGCGGCGCGCGTGCAGATGCAAGCGGTTCTGCATGCCGCCGGGAAAATCCCAATTGGTGTCGGCCTCGAAATATTTTGGATCGCCGATGATCGGGCAGCCGATGTGAGCGGCATGGACGCGAAGCTGGTGGGTGCGGCCGGTATAAGGCTCCATCTCCAGCCAGGACAGGGTCTGCGCCGCCTGCTCGACGATCCGGTAATAAGACACCGCGTGGTCGGCGCCCTTTTCGCCATGCTTGGCGACGCGCACGCGGTCGCCGTCGGGCGTCGGTTCCTTGATCAGCCAAGTCGAGATCTTGTCCTCGCGCTTCGGCGGCACGCCCTTGACCAGCGCCCAATAGGTCTTCTTGGTCTCACGCGCCCGGAACGCCTCGGCCAGCTTCATGGCGGCGAGCCTGGTGCGGGCGACGACCAGCACGCCTGACGTGTCGCGGTCGAGCCGGTGCACCAGACGCGGTTTCTCGCCCTTCTGGCTGCGCCAGGCTTCCAGCATGTCGTCGACATTGCGGGTGACACCTGAGCCACCCTGGACGGCGAGGCCGGCCGGCTTGTTGAAGACAAACACCTTCGGATCTTCATGGATCAGCATCTTGGCCAGAACGTCGGCGTCGCCCTGGTTGCGGATCGAGTGACCGGTGAGCGGGCTCTCGCCCTTCTTGTCCGCTTCGAGCGGTGGGATGCGAACCGTCTGGCCCGGCTCGACGCGGGTATCGGCCTTAACCCTGCCGCCATCGACACGGATCTGGCCGGAGCGCAGCAGTTTTTGCAGATGGCCGAAGCCAAGGCCCGGAAAATGGGTCTTGAACCAGCGGTCGAGCCGCATGCCCGCCTCGCCGGCCTCCACCGTGATCTGTTCTACGCCTGCCATTGTCTCGTTTTTACCCGTTTCCAGCGCATGACCTGAAACGATCTTCGGAAAGGGTCATGCGCAAAATCAAAAAGCTGCAGCGTCCTTGGCGCGCCCTGAGGGACACGCGGCGCTGCAAGCGGGGGCAATAGCATTAAGGCAGGCTTCTTGCGAGCCAAAGACCCAGAAACAGGGCAATGATCGCGCCAATGAGGCTGGCAAGGGCGTATCCGAACGCCGGCAGCGTCGCGCCGCGCTCCCACAGTGTCGCGAAATCGAGCGAAAAGGCGGAGAACGTGGTGAAGCCGCCGAGGATTCCGGTGGCGACGAACAGCCGAAGCTCGTTCGATCCGCCGTAGCGCCGCGCCAGGGTCGTGATGAACAGGCCCATGGCAAACGAGCCGACAATGTTGATCGCCATCGTGCCCCAGGGAAAACTCGGGCCGACAAGACGCAGCGCAACGAAATTGACGACGTGGCGGAGCCCGGCACCAATAGCGCCGCCCGCAGCAACGAGGAGGAGATTGATCATCGCCGTTTACTGCCCTTACAGGGTGGCTCGGTCAATCCCTGCCCCTGAGCGGGAAAGTAGGCGCGAGCCTACTTTTTCCGCTCGCCGCGCAGCTTCGCCCAATAGTCGAGCCGCTTCCTGATATCACGCTCGAACCCGCGCTCGGGCGGATCATAGAATTTACGGCGGCCCATCTTTTCCGGAAAATAATCCTGTCCGGAAAAAGCGTCCGGCTCGTCGTGGTCGTAACGGTAGCCGGCGCCGTAATCTTCTTCCTTCATCAGCTTGGTCGGGGCGTTGAGGATGTGTTTGGGCGGCAGCAATGAGCCGAACTCCTTAACCGCCTGTGTGGCGGCCTTGAAGGCGGTGTAGACGGCGTTGGATTTGGGCGCGCTGGCGAGATAGACCGTGGCCTCGGCGAAGGCGAGTTCGCCCTCTGGCGAGCCCAGATAGTCGTAGGCATCCTTGGCGGCATTGGCGACGACCAGCGCCTGCGGGTCTGCCAGCCCGATATCTTCCATCGCCATGCGCACCAGGCGGCGGCCGAGATAGAGCGGGTCCTCGCCGGCATCGAACATGCGGGCGAGATAATAGAGGGCGGCGTCGGGGTCGGAGCCGCGCACCGATTTGTGCAGCGCCGAGATCAGATTGTAATGGCCGTCCTGGCCCTTGTCGTAGATCGGCGCGCGGCGCTGGACGATGCGCAGCAGGCCCTCGGCGCTGAACACCTCGCCTGACTTGGCGGCGCGCCAGACCTCTTCGGCCAGCGTCAGCGCAGCACGGCCATCGCCATCGCTCATGCGGACGAGCATCGCCCTCGCCTCGTCGTCGAGCGGCAGCGCCCTGCCCTCGGTCTCCTCGGCACGCGCCAGCAGTTTTGCGATGCTGTCCTCACCGAGCGAATGAAAGACCAGCACGCGCGCGCGGGACAGTAGCGCCGCATTCAGCTCGAAGGAGGGGTTTTCGGTGGTGGCGCCAACCAACACGACGGTGCCGTCTTCCATCACAGGCAGAAAACTGTCCTGCTGGGCGCGGTTGAAGCGATGGATCTCGTCGACGAAGAGCAGCGTCTGACGGCCGTTGGTGCGGCGCAGCTTCGCCGCCTCGAACACTCTCTTCAGGTCGGCGACTCCGGAAAACACCGCCGATATCTGTTGGAACGCAAGGCTGGTTTCGCCGGCAAGCAGCCGCGCGACCGTGGTCTTGCCCGTCCCGGGCGGCCCCCAGAAGATCATCGAGCCGAGCGAGCCGGAGCCGATCAGCCGCGTCAGCGCGCCGTCGGGTCCGGTCAGATGCTCCTGGCCGACGACCTCGCTGAGGTTCTGCGGGCGCAGTCGGTCGGCCAGCGGCCTGCCGGGCGGCGCTTTTTCCGGTTCATCGACACTGAACAGATCGGCCATGCACGTCTTTTCGTTGGAGCGCGATCTCGTCCGGAGGATCGACGCTCGGGCTCAGTAGCGCAACACCTGGCGCAGTATCTGCCCGCCGCGCTCGACGGTAAAGCGCCACCAGCGCGTCTCCTGCATGGCTGCCTGTTCCAGGGTCGCGGCGGTATCGATGGTCAAGCCGTTGACCTCGCGAACGATGTCGCCCGGCTGGAAGCCGAAACCGGCTGCGGGCGAACCGCGATTGATGTCGATGACCGTAACACCCTTGACGTCCGTGCGGATGCCGAGCCGCTGGGCGAGCCGCGGCGACAGTTCCGCAACCTTGGCACCGGAGAACGGGCTGCGACCGCGCAGCGTCACTTCCGCGAGTTTCGCACCTTCCGGCGCACGCTCCAGGGCGATGTCCATCGCCGCCTGCTGGCCTTTGCTCAGAACGGCGAAGCCGGCATTGGTGCCGATCGACAGCGTCGCCATCCGGTAATCCAGCGCCTCGATGCTCTCGACCGGCGTGCCATTGAGCGACAGCACGACGTCACCGGCCTTGAGCCCCGCCTTGGCCGCCGGCCCGGCTTCGTCGATGGACGAAACCAGTGCCCCGGTCGGCGTCTCGAGACCGAGCGATTCGGCGATTTGCGGCGTCACGCGCTCGAATTCGGCGCCGATATACGGCCTCTCGAAGAAGTCGCGCCCGGCCTTGGCCGCATCGGCAAACGCGCGAACCATATTGGAGGGAATAGCAAAGCCGATGCCGATCGAGCCGCCGCTGCGGCTGTAGATCGCCGTGTTGATGCCGACCAGTTGGCCACCCATGTTGATCAGCGCACCGCCGGAATTGCCGGGATTGATCGCAGCGTCGGTCTGGATGAAGAAACTGGAATCGGAAACGCCGATGTGGCTGCGGGCGAGTGCCGAAACGATGCCGCTGGTGGTGGTCTGGCCGACACCGAAGGGGTTGCCGATGGCCAACAACAGGTCGCCGACCTCGAGCGCGTCGGAATCGCCGATGGCGACGACGGGAAATGGCTTGTCGACGGAGATCTTGAGAACGGCGAGGTCAAGCGTCTCGTCCTTGAGCAGCACCTTGCTGTCGAATTCACGCCCGTCCGCGGTGGCGACCTTGACCTGATCGGCGTCCTTGATGACGTGGAAATTGGTGACCACTATGCCTGTCGGGTCGACCAGCACGCCAGAGCCGAGCGAAGACTGCGCACGCGGCTGCGAACGGCCGAAGAACTCTTCGAAGAACGGATCGCCGTCGAAGGGCGACCTCAGCCTGGCCGTTTGCGAGGCATAGACATTGACCACGGCCGGCGCCGTCTGCTTGACCAGCGGCGCAAACGACAGTTGCATCTCCTCGCGGCCGAACGGCACGCGCTTGTCTGGACCGGAGGTGGCATTTTCGCCTTCGGCGCCGCGCAACATGTCGGTCAGCACGTCGGACAGACCGGGATCGGCCTTGGTGTCCTGAGCCAGCGCCTGCCTAGCGGCCGGCACGACTGCCGCCGCCATCAAGGCGCAGAGTAGAACAAGGGACAGCCGTTTTACGCGCATTCCGAATCCTCCGGGGTCGGGCGCCATTGTCCCGACGATTGTGCAAAATGAAAGGCTAAGTCGATGTAATCGAATTATTCTCGAGGAAAAGACATGGGCTTAAGTCAAGACAGTCCCCGCAATGCTCCCTACCGCTGCCAGAATGCACAAAAGGGCCCGCAGGCCCTTTTGAACTCTTTGAGGGAAAACCGAAGCTTATGCGGCTGCGGCTTCCTCGTCGGTGCCTTCTGCCTCGATGCGGGCACGGTCGCCGGCGCCCTTGGCCGAGGTGTCGCGATCGACGAACTCGATGACCGCCATGGCGGCATTGTCGCCGTGGCGGAAGCCCGCCTTCATGATGCGCAGATAGCCGCCGTTGCGGGTGGCGTAGCGCGGCGCGATTGTGTCGAACAGGCGCTTGACGACGCCTTCATTGCCGATCTGGGCAATCACCTGGCGGCGGGCGTGCAGGTCGCCGCGCTTGCCGAGCGTCACCAGCTTCTCGACGATCGGACGCAGATCCTTCGCCTTCGGCAAGGTGGTGAGGATCTGCTCATGCTCGATGAGCGACACGGCAAGATTGGCAAACATCGACTTGCGGTGGCTTATGCTGCGGGCGAACCGGCGGCCTTTAAATCCGTGGCGCATGGCTCTTCTCCTGGTGTTGTGGGCGGTTGGCCCGGCTGTTTCGTTTTGTGAATGGTCAATGGTGAATGGTGAATGGAAGGGCTCTACCTCTCCGAAGTCGCCGACCGACGACCATTCACCATTTCACCATTCTCAATTCACCGGTCAGTATTGATCTTCGTAACGCTTGGCGAGGTCTTCGATGTTTTCCGGCGGCCAATCCGGCACTTCCATGCCGAGGTGCAGGCCCATCGCCGCCAGGACTTCCTTGATCTCGTTCAGCGACTTGCGGCCGAAGTTCGGGGTGCGCAGCATCTCGGCTTCGGTCTTCTGGATCAAGTCGCCGATATAGACGATGTTGTCATTCTTCAGGCAGTTGGCCGAACGCACCGAAAGCTCGAGTTCGTCGACCTTCTTGAGCAGCGCCGGGTTGAAGGCAAGCTCGGTCACCTGCTCGGCGGCGACTTCCTTTTGCGGCTCGTCGAAATTGACGAACAGGCCAAGCTGGTCCTGCAGGATGCGGGCGGCGAAAGCCACCGCGTCCTCGCCCGAGATCGAACCGTCGGTGTCGATCGTCATGGTCAGCTTGTCGTAGTCGAGAACCTGGCCCTCGCGGGTGTTCTCGACCTTGTAGGAGACCTTCTTGACCGGCGAGTAGAGGCTGTCGACCGGGATGAGGCCGATCGGCGCGTCTTCGGCGCGATTGCGGTCGGCCGGAACGTAGCCCTTGCCGGTATCGACGGTGAACTCCATGCGGATTTCTGCGCCCTCGTCCAGCGTGCAGATGACGTGGTCGGGATTGAGGATCTCGACGTCGCCGACCGTCTGGATGTCGCCGGCCAGAACAGCGCCCGGTCCCTGCTTGCGCACGACCATGCGCTTGGGGCCGTCGCCTTCCATGCGGATGGCGATTTCCTTGATATTCAAGACGATATCGGTCACGTCCTCACGCACGCCGGCGATGGACGAGAATTCATGCAGAACGCCGTCGATCTGCACGGCGGTCACCGCCGCGCCACGCAGCGAAGACAGAAGCACGCGACGCAGCGCGTTGCCGAGGGTCAGGCCAAAGCCGCGCTCGAGCGGCTCGGCGACCAGCGTGGTCAGCGTCTTCTTCTTCGAAGAGAACTCGATCTTGTTCGGCTTGATCAGTTCCTGCCAATTTTTCTGGATCATGATGCTTTCCTTCCGTTGACCCGCCACCATCCAATCGTGGCGGGCGACCTGGAATGCCGTGGAGGAACGCTCCTGGCGTTCGCGCGGCGTTCGGTAATTTTTTCCCTAAAGCGCGTAGCGCTTCAGGTCTCTGTTCTTATGCCTGTCGTTGCCCCAAACCGCTGCGCTCTCGGTTCAGGCCCGAGGCAATGCTTGGGCGACAATCTTTAGACGCGGCGCTTCTTGCGCGGGCGGCAGCCATTGTGCGGGATCGGCGTCACATCACGGATCGAGGTGATGGTGAAGCCGGCTGCCTGCAATGCGCGCAGCGCCGATTCACGACCCGAGCCCGGTCCGCAGACCTCGACCTCAAGCATGCGCATGCCGTGCTCCTGGGCCTTCTTGGCAACGTCCTCGGCAGCCATCTGGGCAGCGAACGGGGTCGACTTGCGAGATCCCTTGAAGCCCTGGGCTCCCGCCGACGACCAGGCAATCGAATTGCCCTGCGCGTCGGTGATGGTGATCATCGTGTTGTTGAAGGTCGAGTTGACGTGGGCAACGCCCGACGAGATATTCTTGCGTTCGCGACGGCGAACACGTGTGGCTTCCTTGGCCATGATGGTCCTTTCAGTTGATCTCTACACCGCCGTAATGCCAGCGGCTCCACCTTCGTAAGGGAGTAGGGGAATAGGGCAGTAAGGGAGTAGGGAAACGCGCAATCCAATTGGCGGCTGTTCCCTACTGGCCTTACTCCCCTACTCCCTTATTCCCCTAAATTACTTCTTTTTGCCGGCGATCGACTTGGCCGGGCCCTTGCGGGTGCGCGCATTGGTATGCGTGCGCTGGCCGCGAACCGGCAGCGAGCGGCGATGACGCAGGCCGCGGTAGCAGCCGAGGTCCATGAGCCGCTTGATGTTCATCGACACTTCGCGGCGCAGATCGCCCTCGACCTGGTAGTCACGGTCGATCGTCTCGCGGATCTGCAGCACTTCCGCGTCGGTCAGCTGGTTGACGCGACGCTCGGCCGGGATGCCGACCTTGTCGACGATCTCCTGAGCGAAGCTCTTGCCAATGCCGTGAATGTACTGAAGCGCAATGACGACGCGCTTGTTGGTCGGAATGTTGACGCCGGCTATACGAGCCATGTTCTTCTCTTCTCCATGTGGGCCGGACAAGCCGGCGCTGTCAAAGTTGCCCCGCGTCCGGTGGAGGCCGGCCCATGCGGGAGTTTCCAGTTCAAAGCGGCTGCCTTGCCCTTGCGGGCAAGCAAGCCTCATGCCTGATAGGAAGACGGGCCGCCATACCCCAGCGAACCGCTCCAGTCAAGCGCAATCGTTTATTTTCCGTTCGCAGACCGTTGCGCCGCCGCTGGGGTCGCAGCCGTGAGCACCGCTTCGATCTGCCGCGTCACCGCATCGATGTCGGCCATGCCGTCGACACCTCTCAGCTTGCCCTTGGCATAGTAGTAGCCGATCAGCGGCGACGTCTTCTTGTAGTACTCCTTCAGGCGCTCTTCGAACACCGCCGGATTGTCGTCCTTGCGCACCGGCAGACCCGCGGCCTTGGCCTCTTCGGCGCGCTTGCCGATTCGGCCAACCAGCGCCTTGTCGTCGACGACAAGTTCGATGACGGCGTCGAGAGTGAGGCGGCGGGCCGAGAGCATCGATTCAACCGCGTCCGCCTGCACCAGGGTTCGCGGATATCCGTCAAGGATGAATCCCCTTGCGCAATCGGCCTGATCGATACGCTCGGCGACGATAGCGTTGACGATGGCGTCGGAAACCAGTTCGCCAGCGTCCATCACCGTCTTGGCCCGTTTGCCGACTTCGGTGCCGGCCTGGACAGCAGCGCGCAGCATATCGCCCGTCGAGAGTTGGGGAATGCCGTATTTTTCTACCAGTCTTTGTGCTTGCGTCCCCTTGCCCGCCCCTGGCGGCCCAAGCAATATCAACCTCATCTGGCTTTCTTCCCCCCGCGCAGCTTCGACTTCTTGATCAGGCCCTCATACTGGTGCGCGATCAGGTGACCCTGAATTTGCGCCACCGTGTCGAGCGTTACACTGACCACGATCAGAAGCGATGTGCCACCGAGGTAGAATGGTACGCCAGTCGCTGAAATCAGGAACTCGGGCAGCAGACACACCAGCACCAGATAAATGGCGCCGACGACAGTTATGCGGGTAAGGACATAGTCGATGTAATCCGCGGTGCGCTCGCCCGGACGGTAGCCCGGAATGAAACCCGAATGCTTCTTAAGCTGGTCGGCGGTGTCCTTCGGGTTGAAGACGATCGCCGTATAGAAGAAGGCGAAAAACACGATCATCGCCGCATAGAACGCCATGTAGAGCGGCTGGCCATGACCGAGTGCCGCCAGGACGGTGCTGGCCCAGGCTGGCATGTTGGTCGTCTGCGAGAAGCCGGCGACCGTCGCCGGCAGCAACAGCAGCGAAGAGGCGAAGATCGGCGGAATGACGCCGGCCGTGTTGAGCTTGAGCGGCAGGTGCGAGGTGTCGCCCTGGAACATGCGGTTGCCGACCTGGCGCTTGGGATACTGGATCAGCAAGCGCCGCTGGGCGCGCTCGAAGAACACGATCAGCGCGATGACGACGACGGCCAGAACGATGATCGCCAGGATCAGGCCGGTCGACAGCGCGCCGGTGCGGCCAAGTTCCAGCGTACCGGAGATGGCTTGCGGCAGGCCGGCGACGATGCCGGCAAAGATGATCAGCGAAATGCCGTTGCCGATGCCGCGGGCGGTGATCTGCTCGCCGAGCCACATCAGGAACATGGTGCCGCCGACCAGCGTGATGACGGTCGAGATGCGGAAGAACATGCCGGGATCGCTGACGATGCCGCTGCCGCCTTCCAGTCCGACCGCAATGCCGTAGGCCTGGACCAGCGCCAAGAGCACGGTGCCGTAGCGGGTATACTGGTTGATGACCTTGCGGCCCTGCTCGCCTTCCTTCTTCAGCGCCTCCAGTGACGGGATGACGGAGGTCATCAGCTGCATGATGATGGAAGCGGAAATATAGGGCATGATGCCGAGGGCAAAGATCGCCATGCGCTCGACGGCGCCACCGGCGAACATGTTGAACATGCCAAGCACGCCCTTGCTCTGCGACGAGAAGGCCTGGGCGAAAGCGTCGGGATTGATGCCGGGCAGCGGGATATAGGTGCCGAGGCGGTAGACCAGCAACGCACCAACGGTGAACCAGATGCGCTTCTTCAGATCCTCCGCCTTGGCGAAGGCCGAGAAATTCAGATTCGAGGCTAGTTGTTCAGCAGCCGAAGCCATGCCTGATTCTCCGCTTGGTCACGCTCGATGGCCCGCAACTCAGGCGGCGCGTGTCACCGAAGCTCACGAGATAAGCTCCGGACTGCAAACATGCAAGCGGCCGCGTTGACGCGGCCGCCATATTGATCGGATCAAAGCGCAATCAAAAGCGAAACGTGTCCCGCTCTGCCGATCGCGCTTCAAATCGCCGTTACTCGGCTGCTGCCTTTTCCGGCAGCTTCACCGAACCGCCGGCCTTTTCGATCTTCTCGATGGCAGCCTTGGAGGCGCCAGCCACGTCGAAGGCAAGCTTCGACTTGATCTCGCCGTCGGAGAGGATGCGCACGCCGTCCTTGACGCGGCGGATGACGCCGGCCGCGACCAGCGCTTCGGCGGTCACGGTCGTCTTGGCGTCGAGCTTCTTGGCATCGAGCGCAGCCTGGATGCGGGCCAGCGACACGACGGCAAAGCTCTTGGCGAAGATGTTGTTGAAGCCACGCTTCGGCAAGCGCCGGTAGAGCGGCATCTGGCCACCCTCGAAGCCGTTGACGGCGACGCCAGAGCGCGCCTTCTGGCCCTTGACGCCGCGACCGGCGGTCTTGCCCGAGCCGGAGCCGATGCCGCGGCCGAGACGCTTCCTGGAATGCGTCGCGCCGTCCTTGTCACGCAGATCGTTGAGTTTCATCTGAGTTCTCCTGCGCTCTGGTTCAGCCCTCGTCCACGACGCGGACGAGATGCTGGACGGCAGCGATCATGCCGCGCACGGAGGGGGTGTCCTCCAGCGTGCGCTGCTTGTGCATCTTGTTGAGGCCGAGGCCGACCAGCGTCGCGCGCTGCTCCTTCGGCCGGCGGATCGGCGAACCGATCTGCTCGACGGTGATGGTCTTGGTTGCTTTCTTGGCCATGGTCAATATCCCTGGTCAGCGTCGACTATTCTTCGGCCGCAACGGCGGTGCCGCGGCGGGCCTGAAGGGTCGAATACTTGATGCCGCGCGCGGCAGCCACATCCTTGGGATGCATCTGGCTCTTCAGCGCGTCGAAGGTGGCGCGAACCATGTTGTAGGGGTTCGACGAACCCATCGACTTGGCGACCACGTCATGCATGCCGAGCGTCTCGAAGACGGCGCGCATCGGGCCGCCGGCGATGATGCCGGTACCCTGCTTGGCAGCGCGCAGCAGAACGCGTCCGGCGCCCCAGCGTCCTTCGACGTCGTGATGCAGCGTACGGCCCGAGCGCAGCGGCACGAAGATCATGTCGCGCTTGGCCGATTCGGTCGCCTTGCGGATCGCCTCCGGCACTTCGCGCGCCTTGCCATGACCGAAGCCGACGCGGCCCTTCTGGTCGCCGACGACGACGAGTGCTGCAAAGCCGAAGCGCCGGCCGCCCTTGACGACCTTGGCGACGCGGTTGATGTGGACGAGCTTGTCCACCATGCCGTCGTCGCGCTCTTCGCGATCACGGCCGCGGCCGCCATCCCTACGTTCCTGTGCCATATCCTGTTCCTTGTTTTTTTCCGGAAGCACGGTTGATGATGATATCCGGTTCCCTCTGTGGGTTGCCGGGAGCGAAACTCATTTTTCCCTTCGCATGATCTTATCCGAAAAGTCTGCAACTTATTGCTGCGCTGACCTCCGGTTCAGGATCATGCTTTAGAAGCTCAAGCCACCTTCACGGGCGGCCTCGGCCAGCGCCTTGACGCGGCCGTGATAGATGTACGGTCCGCGGTCGAAGACGACTTCCTTGACGCCGGCCTTCGAAGCGCGCTCGGCAATCAGCTTGCCGATTGCCACAGCGGCGGCAGTGTCGGCACCGGTCTTGAGCGAACCCTTGAGGTCCTTCTCCAGCGTCGAGGCGGCAGCGATGGTGTGGCCCTTGGCGTCGTCGATGACCTGGACGTAGATGTTCTTCGACGTGCGGTGGACCGAAAGACGCGGACGCTCGCCAGCGACCTTCTTGATCTGGCGGCGGACGCGCTGAGCGCGGCGTTGGGTGGAGTCTTTCGAGCCCATGATATCAGTTCCTTGCCTTCAAAAAACGGGGGCAACCCTGTGCGGTAGGACAAGCCTCCCGCGACCGCTCCCCGCGGCGTTGCTTTGCAGTGAATGGTGAATGGAAAAATGGTGAAAGGTAGAAACCAGGTGCCGCCCGGCTCCTGCCCATCCTACTGCCATTTTACCATTCACCATTCACCATTGACGAAATTACTTCTTCTTGCCTTCCTTGCGGACGATCTTCTCGCCAGCGTAACGAACGCCCTTGCCCTTGTACGGCTCAGGACCGCGATATTCGCGGATCTCGGCAGCGACCTGACCGACCTTCTGCTTGTCGATGCCGGTCACGGTGATTTCCGTCGGCTTCGGCACGGTGATGGTGATGTCCTGCGGCGTTTCGTAGACGACGTCATGGCTGAAGCCGAGCGCCAGCTGCAGGTTCTTGCCCTGCATGGCGGCGCGATAGCCGACGCCGGTGATCTCGAGCTTCTTTTCGAAACCGTCCTTGACGCCCTGCAGGATGTTGACGATCTGCGTGCGCGACATGCCCCATTTGGAACGGGCGGTCTTGGTCTGGTCGCGTGGCTGGACAGCGATCTCGCTGCCTTCCATCTTGACCAGCACTTCGTCGTTGACCACGAACTTCAGCTCACCCTTGGGGCCCTTCGCCGTGACGGTCTGGCCGTCGACGGTCGCGGTCACGCCCTGCGGCAGCGAAACGGGTTTCTTTCCAATACGAGACATTCTGTTGTCCTCGTCACTTCTCTTGTTTCAGGTCTCTGTTTCGAGCGTGATCTTGTCCGAATCCGGGTCCACTTTTCACTGCGTGGTTCGGTTCGGGATGGCGCTCCAGATCAGAAGATCTGGCAGAGGATTTCCCCGCCGACATTCTGTTCACGCGCTTCGTGGTCGGCCATCACGCCCTTCGGCGTCGAAAGGATGGCGATGCCGAGGCCGTTGGCGACGTGCGGGATCGACTTCGCCGAAACGTAAACGCGACGGCCCGGCTTCGAGACGCGGGCGATTTCGCGCACCACCGGCGCACCGTCGAAATACTTCAGCTCGATCTCGATTTCGGACTTGCCGTTGTCGAAGTCGGTCTGGCTGTAGTCGCGGATATAGCCTTCCGCCTTCAGCACGTCGAGGACGCGGGTGCGCAGGCGCGAGGCCGGCGTCGAAACGCTCGACTTCTTGCGGCCATAGGCGTTGCGGATGCGGGTCAGCATATCGCCGAGAGGATCGCTCAATGACATGTTATGTCCTCCTTACCAGCTCGACTTGACCAGGCCCGGGATCTGGCCGTTATTGCCGAGATCACGAAGCGCGATGCGCGATACTTTGAGCTTGCGATAATAGGCACGCGGACGTCCGGTGACTTCGCAGCGGTTGCGGATGCGGATCTTGGCCGAGTTGCGCGGCAGTGCCGCAAGCTTCAGCTGAGCGCGGAAGCGCTCTTCCATTGGCTTGGACTGATCCATGATGATCGCCTTGAGGACCTTACGCTTGGCAGCGTACTGGTCCACAAGCTTGCGGCGCCTGTTGTTCTTCTCGACTGAGCTGGTCTTTGCCATTTCAGATTTTTCCTTTTCTCGCTGCCGTTACTGGCGGAAGGGGAAGTTGAAGGCCTTGAGCAATGCCCTGGCTTCGTCGTCCGTCTTCGCAGTCGTACAAACGATGACGTCCATGCCCCAGATCTGATCAACCTTGTCGTAGTTGATCTCCGGGAACACGATGTGTTCCTTGATGCCCATGGCATAGTTGCCACGGCCATCGAAGCTCTTCGGATTGAGTCCGCGGAAGTCGCGGACGCGCGGCAGCGCGATGTTCACGAGGCGGTCGAGGAACTCGTACATGCGTTCCTTGCGCAGCGTGACCTTGGCGCCGATCGGCATCTTTTCGCGGACCTTGAAGCCGGCGATCGAGTTGCGCGCGTGGGTGACGACGGCCTTCTGGCCGGCGATCAGCGCCAGATCCTCCGCCGCGATCGAAGGCTTCTTCGAATCGCCGGTCGCTTCGCCGACGCCCATGTTCAGCACGATCTTGTCGATGCGCGGAACCTGCATCTCGTTCTCGTAGCCGAACTGCTCCTGCAGCGCCTTGCGGATGGTCTCGTTGTAGACCTGCTTGAGGCGCGGCGTGTTCTGGGCAGTCGCCTGCTTGGTTTGAGCCTTAGCCATTGATGACTTCTCCCGAGCGCTTGGCGACGCGCACCTTCTTGCCGTCCTTCTGGAAGATGAAGCCGACACGGGTCGGCTTGCCATCCTTGGGGTCGGCCAGCGCGATGTTCGACAGCTGGATCGGCGCTTCCTTGGTGATGATCCCGCCCTCTTGGGACTGGGACTGCTTCTGGTGACGACGGATCATGTTGACGCCACGCACCAGCGCGGTGTCTTCCTTCGGCTGTACCGAGAGGACTTCGCCCGAACGGCCCTTGTCCTTGCCGGCCAGCACGACGACCTTGTCGCCTTTTCTAATCTTCTGCATTGGTCCGGCTCCTTACAGCACTTCAGGCGCGAGCGAGATGATCTTCATGTGGTTCTTGGCGCGGAGTTCGCGCGGAACTGGTCCGAAGATACGCGTGCCGATCGGCTCTTTCTTGTTGTCGACGAGAACGGCCGCGTTCTTGTCGAAACGGATCACGCTGCCGTCCGGGCGGCGGATGTCCTTGGCCGTGCGAACCACGACCGCCTTCATCACATCGCCCTTCTTGACGCGGCCGCGCGGGATGGCTTCCTTGATCGACACCACGATGATGTCGCCCACGGAAGCGTATTTCCGCTTCGAGCCGCCCAGCACCTTGATGCACATGACACGACGGGCGCCGGAATTATCCGCGACGTCGAGGTTTGTTTGCATCTGAATCATGACTGGCCGCCTTCTTCTCTTCTAACGGGACGGGCGCAAAGCCCCTCCCCGGTCTGTCCAAAATTCGTTGTTTACGCCTGGTCCGAAGACACGACGGTCCAGCGCTTGTCCTTGGAAATCGGCTTCGATTCCTGGATGAACACCTGATCGCCGACCTTGTGGGCGTTGTTCTCGTCGTGCGCCTTGTACTTCTTGGTCATGCGCACGGTCTTCTTCATCACGGGATGCGTGAAGCGCCGTTCGACCTTGACGACAACCGTCTTCTCGTTTTTGTCGCTGACGACGGTGCCCTGCAGAATGCGCTTTGGCATGGTTTTCGTCCTTAAGCCTTCTTAGCCGCGGACTTTTCCGCAGCGATGGTCTTGATACGCGCAATGTCCTTGCGGACCTGCCTCACGCGCGCGGTCTTCTCGAGCTGGCCGGTGGCCTTCTGGAAGCGCAGGTTGAACTGCTCCTTCTTCAGGCTGGCCAATTCGTCGGTCAGCTGGTCCTGGGTCTTGGTCCGGATGTCTTCGGCTTTCATGATCAGCCCGTCCTTATTCTGCGATGCGCTGTACGAAGCGGGTCCTGACCGAGAGCTTGGCCGCGCCGAGACGCAGCGCCTCACGGGCGGTTTCCTCATTGACGCCGTCGATCTCGAACATGATCCGGCCGGGCTTGACGCGCGCCGCCCAGTAATCGACCGCGCCCTTGCCCTTGCCCATGCGGACTTCGGTCGGCTTCGACGTCACCGGCACGTCCGGGAAGATACGGATCCAGACGCGGCCGGCGCGCTTCATCTCGCGGGTGATCGCGCGGCGGGCCGCCTCGATCTCACGCGCGGTGACGCGGTTCGGCTCAAGCGCCTTCAGCCCGAAACCGCCGAAATCCAGATTGGTGCCACCCTTGGCGGCACCGTGGATACGACCCTTGAACTGCTTGCGGAACTTTGTGCGCTTTGGCTGCAGCATCGTTCTAACTCCAAATTCTCAACTGTCTCAGGCGTTTTCGCGACGGCGACCGCGTTCGCGCTCACCACCACCGCCATGCGCATGATCGCCCTCGGTGGCGCGGCGCTCCGAAGCCATCGGGTCGTGCTCGAGGATTTCGCCCTTGAACACCCAGACCTTGACACCGCAGATGCCGTAGGCGGTGTGTGCTTCGGCCGTGCCGTAGTCGACGTCGGCGCGCAGCGTATGCAGCGGCACGCGACCTTCGCGATACCATTCCATGCGCGCGATCTCGGCGCCGCCGAGACGGCCGGCGCAGTTGATGCGGATGCCTTCGGCACCGAGGCGCATCGCCGACTGCACGGCGCGCTTCATGGCGCGGCGGAACGCGATACGGCGCTCGAGCTGCTGGGCGATCGACTGGGCGACCAGCGTCGCGTCGATCTCGGGCTTACGCACTTCGACGATGTTCAAATGCGTCTCGGACTTCGTCATCTCCATCAGCTTCCTGCGAAGCTTCTCGATGTCGGCGCCCTTCTTGCCGATGATCAGGCCCGGACGCGCCGCATGGATGGTGACGCGGCACTTCTTGTGCGGACGCTCGATCACGACCTTCGAGATCGCAGCCTGCTTGAGTTCCTTCTCAAGATACTTGCGGATCTTGATGTCCTCGTGCAGCAGCTTGCCGTACTCGCCGGTGTTGGCGAACCAGCGCGAATCCCAGGTGCGGTTGATGCCGAGACGCAGACCGATCGGATTGATTTTCTGGCCCATTATGCGGCCTCCACTTTTTCTTCGACTTCACGAACGACGATCGTGAGGTGCGAGAACGGCTTCTCGATACGGCTGGCGCGGCCACGGCCACGGGCATGGAACCGCTTCATGACGATCGACTTGCCGACATAGGCTTCCGCCACGATCAGCGCATCGACGTCGAGGTCGTGGTTGTTTTCCGCGTTGGCGATCGCCGATTCCAGCGTCTTCTTGACCGTGCCGGAAATCCGCTTGGCCGAGAATTCGAGATCGGAAAGCGCTGTCGCGACCTTCTTGCCGCGGATCAGCGCGGCAACCAGGTTCAGCTTCTGCGGGCTGATACGGATCGTGCGCAACACGGCGCGCGCTTCGTTGTCAGCAAGCCTGCGCGGAGCTTTGGCCTTGCCCATGATTATTTCCTCTTCGCCTTCTTATCCGCGCCGTGACCGTAATAGGTCCGGGTCGGAGCGAATTCACCGAACTTGTGACCGACCATGTCCTCGTTCACCGAAACGGGAACGTGCTTCTGGCCGTTGTAGACACCGAAGGTGAAGCCGACGAACTGCGGCAGGATGGTGGAGCGACGGCTCCACATCTTGATCACCTCATTGCGACCACCTTCACGAACCTTGTCCACCTTCTTGAGAAGGTAGCCGTCGATGAAGGGGCCTTTCCAAATCGAACGAGTCACTTGGCGTTACCTCTTCTTAGCTCTTGCGCTGATGGCGCGAGCGCAGGATGAACTTGTCGGTCGCCTTATTGGACCGCGTCTTCTTGCCCTTGGTCGGCTTGCCCCAAGGCGAAACCGGATGGCGGCCACCCGAGGTGCGGCCTTCGCCGCCGCCGTGCGGATGGTCGACCGGGTTCATGGTCACGCCGCGGTTGTGCGGACGTTTTCCCCGCCATACCGTGCGGCCTGCCTTGCCGTCATTGATGTTGCCGTGGTCCGGGTTGGAGACGGCGCCGACAGTGGCCATGCACGAGCCGTGGACGACACGCTGCTCGCCGGAGTTGAGGCGCAGGATCGCCATGCCCTGGTCGCGGCCGACGAGCTGGGCATAACCGCCAGCCGAACGGGCAACCTGGGCGCCCTTGCCCGGCTTCAGCTCGATGTTGTGGACGATCGTGCCGACCGGCATCGAGGCCAGCGGCATCGCA
This sequence comes from Mesorhizobium sp. WSM4816, assembly GCF_055811535.1. Classification (NCBI taxonomy): domain Bacteria; kingdom Pseudomonadati; phylum Pseudomonadota; class Alphaproteobacteria; order Hyphomicrobiales; family Phyllobacteriaceae; genus Mesorhizobium; species Mesorhizobium sp. WSM4816. The sequence goes on from NZ_JBVVQR010000056.1 coordinate 25,952, forward strand.
TTGCCCGGCTTCACGTCGACCGCTTCGCCGGCCACGATCTTGTCGCCGGCAGCAATGCGCTGCGGAGCGATGATGTAGGACAGCTCGCCATCGTCGTACTTGATCAGCGCGATGAAGGCGCTGCGGTTCGGATCGTATTCGATACGCTCGACCGTGCCGACAATGTCGAACTTGCGGCGCTTGAAGTCGATGATGCGGTACGTACGCTTGTGACCGCCGCCGATGAAGCGGGCGGTGATGCGGCCGTAATTGTTGCGGCCGCCCGATTTGGTCAGGCCCTGGGTCAGGCCCTTGACGGGCTTGCCCTTGTAGAGGCCCGAGCGGTCGACGATGACCAGCTGGCGGGTGCTCGGCGTTATCGGGTTGAATTTTTTCAGTGCCATGTCTGTTGTCCTCGCGGTCTTGCTCAGAGACCCGTCGCGACGTCGATCGACTGGCCGTCGGCCAGCGTCACAATCGCCTTCTTGACGTCGCTCTGGCGGCCGATCGTGCCGCGGAAGCGCTTGATCTTGCCCTTGCGGACAAGCGTGTTCACGGCCATCACCTTGACGCCGAACAGCGCTTCGACGGCAGCCTTGATTTCCGGCTTCGACGCCTTCTTGGCGACATTGAAGACGACCTGGTTCTGCTCGGAAGCCATGGTCGACTTTTCGGTGATCGCCGGCGAGACGATCACGTCGTAGTGACGAAGGTCGGTCATTTGAAGCGCTCCTCGAGAGCCTCGACGGCGGCCTTCGAAAGGACCAGCGTGCCGCGGCGCAGAATGTCGTAGACGTTGATGCCCTGGATGGGCAGCACGTCGATGTTCGGGATGTTCGTCGCCGCCAGCTTAAAGTTCTTGTCGAGCTCGGCGCCGCCGATCAGCAAGGCGTTGGACAGGCCCAGCGTCGCGAAATTCGCGATCAGCGCCTTGGTCTTGGCCTCAGTCAGCATCAACTCATCAATGATGATGAGCGAGGCGCTCTTGGCCTTGGCCGAGAGAGCATGCTTGAGGCCCAGCGCACGCACCTTCTTCGGCAAATCGTGCTCGTGACTGCGGACGACCGGGCCGTGGGCCTTGCCGCCGCCGCGGAACTGCGGAGCGCGTGCCGAATGGTGACGGGCGCGGCCCGTACCCTTCTGCTTATACATCTTGGCGCCGGTGCGGGCGATCTCGGCGCGACCCTTGGTCTTGTGCGTGCCCTGCTGCTTCTTGGCAAGCTGCCAGCGCACGACGCGCTGCAGGATGTCCTCGCGCGGATCAAGGCCGAAAATCTCCTCGGAGAGTTTCACCTTGCCGGCGTCCTTGCCGCCAAGCGTTGTGATCTTGAGGTCCATTATTCCGCTCCCTCTGTGGCCGGGGCATCTGCTGTGGCCGGGGCATCGTTCTTGGCGCCATCATTGGTTGCAATAGCGCGGATTGCGGCGGGCTTCGGCGCATTGGCCGGCAGCGCAACCTTGGCTGCGTCACGGACCAGGATCCAGGCGCCCTTCGAACCGGGAACCGCGCCGCGGATCAGGATCAGACCGCGATCGGCATCGGTCGAGACGACCTCGACATTCTGCGTGGTGACGCGGGTGTCACCCATGTGGCCGGCCATATGCTTGCCCTTGAACACCTTGCCCGGGTCCTGGCGCTGGCCGGTCGAGCCGTGCGTACGGTGCGAGACCGAGTTGCCGTGGGTCGCGCGGCCGCCGCCCATGTGGTGCCGCTTGATGACGCCCTGGAAACCCTTGCCGATCGTAGTTCCCGTCACATCGACCTTCTGGCCGACGACGAAATGATCGACGGTGATCTCGGCGCCGACATCGATCATGTTGTCGGCGGAGACGCGGAACTCGGCAACCTTGGCCTTCGGCTCGACGGAAGCGGTCGCGAAATGGCCGCGCATCGCCTTCGACGTGTTCTTCACCTTGGCAAGGCCAACGCCGAGCTGGACGGCGGTATAGCCGTTCTTCTCCTGCGTGCGCTGCGCCACGACCTGGCAGTTCTCCATCTGGAGAACGGTGACGGGAACATGTTCCCCGGCATCGTTGTAGATGCGGGTCATTCCCACCTTCTTTGCAATCACACCTGAACGCATCGGTTCATTCCTTTAGAGTTCCCTGTCGGGGCTTTCGCCCCTCCACGCCTCTTGTTCCTTCAGAGTTCCCTGTCGGGGCTTGTCGCCCCTCCACGCCTCTTGTTCCTTCAGAGTTCCGGGTCGCCCCGCCGCTCTGGTTCCTCAGAGCTTGATCTCGACGTCGACACCGGCGGCAAGATCGAGCTTCATCAAAGCGTCGACCGTCTGCGGGGTCGGATCGACAATGTCGAGCAGACGCTTGTGCGTGCGCATCTCGAACTGCTCGCGGCTCTTCTTGTCGACGTGAGGCGACCGGTTGACCGTGAACTTTTCGATCCGCGTCGGCAGCGGAATGGGGCCGCGGACGTTGGCGCCGGTGCGCTTGGCCGTCGACACGATTTCCCGCGTCGAGGCGTCAAGCACCCGGTGATCAAACGCCTTCAGGCGGATGCGGATATTCTGTCCGTTCATGCGTCACTTCCTTGTTCTGGCGCGGCGCGGGCAGCGCCCGCGACAGATCGGTTTAAGTCCAAATTACTCTTTGATGGTGACGACGATGCCGGCACCGACGGTGCGGCCGCCTTCACGGATGGCGAAGCGCAGCTTCTCT
>NZ_JBVVQR010000057.1:0-27352 GCF_055811535.1 Mesorhizobium sp. WSM4816
GTGGGCATCATCGGTCGGATGAACTCAAGCCGGCCGACGCCGGTACTTACAATTTTACGCACCGATTCGATTCTAGGTTGCTGGCTTACAATAGCCAGAGCGAATAGAACGTGATTCCGCAGGGCTGCAGCAACAAAATTCCGTCTCCGGTGTTGCCACCGATCCGAAGCTCATCGAGGTCAACGGCAACGATCGTGAAGCCCTGATATCAGCCGCGAGGGTACTGCGGGAGCGAAAGTGAGATACCGGACCAACAACGAAGGCACGGGATATCGAGGCAAGGACCACGACCAGCCAATCAAGCCCGAGGCGGAGCATTTCGAGCATTGCCCCGTTTGTGGACAGGACTTCGACAAGCGCGATCTTGGCCAGGTGCTTCACCATGCCGGGCCGGAGCACCAACCGCTTCCGGTAGAACAGTAGACCCTCCTATTTGGTCTGGGAGAGGGCATATGGGTCTGGTTTTTACTGGCGAAGACGGAACCACTGAGCGGTTCGAGTTGTGGCTTGAAGCCTTTGATGGAACAGAGCGTGTCCTCGTCGTGACATCGACCGAAGCGATCGCAGACTTCGGGTTTGATGCCGTCCGTGAAATGGCATCTAAAAAGTACGATGCAGGGCAGTTGGACGAGATGGGCCGCGTTAGAGTTTTGACTAGCGACCTGCAAGGTAGGTAGCCCGCCACCGTGAGGCAGCGTGGCTTGTTCCATGTCGAGGTTGACCATGAAGGAAATCAACTCCCTCGGGGCGCTGCCGCCTGTGAGTTAAATGAGAGAAGGAAACTCACGCACGCCATAAAAAGTAAGCGATGGCGTACCCTACCAAGCCCAACATTGAGAGCGCATACAGAACCAGGAAAAACGGAACTACGGACGATTGGCTGTCGAGGGCGGCGTCAGCTTCTTCCCATTCCCCAACCAGATTGCGTTCACGCCTGGCCTCCGTGACCGCCAAACCGTCCGGCCCAATTTTACCGTCGATCTCTCTCGAAATTCTTTGCGTGATATCGGCTAGGATAACTGGATCCTCGGGCAGGTTGCCCGGAAACCCCTCAGGAATATTGTCGCCATCGTTCTTGTCCATGGCGCCAACAATGCTCTCTGCCTCGCTTATGTTCCAAGTTGGTAATGTAAAATTTTGACCAAGACCCGGCACGGCGCCACGAGCTTCGGGCTGTCAACCGAAAAGCCCGCGCCTCTGCCGGAGAGCGCGGACCCCCCGATCGGGTTTGAGTCCCGACCTGCCGGCGTGCTGCCGAGCGAAGAAGCTGTCTTGCTGCTCTATGGTCCCGAGCCGGTCCACGAGGGCGAAGCGCTTGCGAAGGCCATAATTGAGACGGTTGAAAGGCTGAGCCGGTAGCCGGACAGCTAGCGCCCCAGAGGTAGTTTGGAGGCGGAGACGAGTTCTTCCTCGTCCGTAATACCAGCCGAGTAGTTTGCGAGAATTCGGGATGCGAGAGCCTCACGTAGATGTTCGGAGTCGCCCTCTCTCTTGAGCCGGTCGAACACACGGCCCAGCGTAGCTACTTCGGATGCACTGAACACGTCAAATTCTTTAGCCTTTCGATAAATCGGCATACCACCCCCTCCGGCTAAAACATAATACGCTTCAGGACATCTCGGACAACCAAAAAAACCGCCGCGCCTTTCGGCGGGCGAGACGCTTAGTCGTTCACTAGGGCCGCGATTATAACTGACGAACCCGCCTACCGCTTGGCAGCTAGGGCCTTTGCTTCCCGGAGCAGCGATGCCCAATGGAGCCCGAGGAACAAGATAAGCTCTCGGGCCTGTTCTTCGGTAATGCCGGTTTCTTTGACCAAGCGTCGAACGACGATATCAATGTTGTTCGGCGCCCTATCCTGTTCGTCAGCCATAGGAAAGCTCCTTACGCCAAACTTCCTTATCTCGCGCTTGTTCCCAAGCGCGTGACTAAATGAGCACCTTACGGCTCTGAACTGGAAAGTCCGCGCCTCTATTAGGAATCGCTCGGCTTATATTGCCAGAGGCTGGCGCAACGGAAACTCAAAGCGCGCTATGGAAGATACCAACTAGCGAGGGCGTACGCTGCCAAGCCCAACATCGAGAGCGCATACAGAACCAGAAACAACGGAACCACGGGCGGCTGGCTGTCGAGGGCGGGGTCAGCTTCTTCCCATTCCTCAACCAGATTGCGACCCCGCCTGGCCTCCGTGACCGCCAAACCGTCCGGCCCAATTTTACCGTCGATCTCTCTCGAAATTCTTTTCGTGATATCGGCTAGGATTACTGGATCATCGGGCAGGTTGCCCGGAAACCACTCAGGAGGATTGTCGCCATCGTTCTTGTCCATGGCGCCAACAATGTTCTCTGCCTCACTTATGTTCCAAGCTTACCGGTCGAAGAAGGGCAAGGGGCGGCGGCCGGGGAACGACACAACCAACCGTCAACCAGCCACCCAGACCAGCAGTGCGACGCCGATGGCGTAGGGGACCAGAACAACCGCTAGCGCGACCCAAAAACCTGGATCTGCCAAAGCGGCCAACTCACTGAGAAGTTGCCTCATGCCGGCGAAACGCGCACCCGCGCCTGGTGTTCCGTGTGTGAGCAGAGCCCGCGCCCCATGGGCCGATCGGTGCATATGGGCGCCAGGTGCAGCGCGCCTACTACGACTTCTTGGTCTTCGAATTCCGCTTCGGTTTCGGTGCCGATGCAGCAGGGAGAGCAGTCTCGGCTTTAAGTCGTTGCTCCCGCAGCCGAGCCGTCTTTGCATCTCGTGCGACGCGATCAATGTCTATTAATGCCCGCGCAGCATCCGACGTGCGCTCCTGTCGGTCGTGTCTTTCTTTACGGTTAAGCCTTGCCTTTCCCGCATCCCCTGTCCTCGATCTGACGGTACGGCGCTTTGTTGCCGCACCGAACCATTGTCGCCAGATCGTGTTCCCCCCAGACAACAAAAAAGCCCGCCGTACATCGGTAAGGCGGGCTGCATAGACTTCCAAAAGCACACGCCGCTCCTCTGGAACGCTTCAACCACTTTGCCGCCGCAGTAACAGCCCCTTGCTTGAGATGCGGCTTCGGGTGAAGGTGCGGAACCACGGGCGACGGTGCGCGTTAGTACGACCCTTGTGAGGATGTGCCATGCCAGCTCGCCCAATCGTATCGACAGCCGCGGCGATCCTGTTCGCCGCCACAAGCATGGCTTACGCCCGGCCGGATGCGCGCACCATGACTTGCGAACAGACGCAGCAGCTGATCCAGAGCCGGCGCGCGGTCGTCCTGACCACCGGCCGCAACACCTATGATCGATATGTCCGCCAATTTGGCAATGAGTGCGACCGGCCCGCCGTGCCCGTCGCCTCCTATGTCCAGACGCTTGAGGGTCAATGTCGGGTCCATCGATGCGTGGAATGGCAGCATTTCGATTTCCCGTGAGCCGCAGATAAGGCTGACGTTGAGCGCGCAGGCGACGCTGGCGCATCTGCGCTCGTTCCAGCATGAAGAGGTGGCTAGGTTCAGCGTTGTGTCTTACTTCGAATTCCTCTCGCTCGGACCCGCGGACGCTCCATTGACGTGGAGCTTCAGGACTGGAAGGCAGTTCCTAACCTCAATCGAAGCGGCAGGTATGTGGCTCCTGCTCGGAGGCTTTTCCGGCCTCACCATGGGATCTGACGGACCTCGCTGCCAAGATCGCGTCGCGCCAGGTTGGCCCAATTTCCGTGCTGCTTTCGAGCAACATAATCGGAGCGGTATTTCTGATTGCCTTCTGCGGCCTGCGGCAACAGTTCGTCGCTGCTCCCGCCCCTCTTTGGGAAATCTTCGTCGCTTCGATACACGCTGCCGTGACCACAGTGACCTTCGAGGAAAAAGGCGGCAAGACGCTGCTGGTCCTGCACGAACTCTATCCCTCGAAGGAATCTCTCGACAACGCCATCGCCGGGATGGAGGGTGGGATGCCCGAGCAGTTCGAGCAGCTGGACAGATTTTCGGCCGAGATCTGGCCTGGGAGATAGACCTTTCGGCGATCGGTTAGGTGATCGACATCGGCGGGGGCCCCGGGACCATTCTCGTCGGACTTCGCGAGGGGCGGCCGCAGATTGCGGCGACGCTGATGGAACTCCCAACGATCGCAGCGGTCGCGCCAGATATCCTGTCAGGATACGGTGCCGACGACGTGGTTGTCGAAGAGGGGGACATAACTGTCGCGCCATCGATCGGTCGGCACGATCTGGCGCCTGAATGCCGTCGTCTACAATCCTTGCAGTTGGTACTTGGCTACTCAAATTATGGAATTTGGGCAAACGGTATGGTAGCCTGATCTCGAGTCCGAAACCGTCATGCTAGTGGACGGGGGAAAGCACCATGTGGCCGGACCGACGCATCCTTGATCTTTTCGGCATCGAGCTGCCGATCCTGCAGGCGCCGATGGCGGCTTCGTCCGGGCCTGAACTGGCGGTCGCGGTCTGCGAAGCGGGCGGGCTCGGCTCGCTGCCATGTGCCATGCTGGCCGACGACAAGATACGCGCTGACTTCGGTATCGTCCGGCAACGCACCAGCCGGCCAATCAACCTCAATTTCATGTGCCATGTGCCGCCGGTTGCCGATGCGGATCGCGAAGCGGCCTGGCGCAAGCGCCTCGCGCCCTATTACAGCGAGTTCGGCATCGATGCCGATGCGATTCCCTCCGGTCCAGCGCCCATTACCTTCAGGGAGTCGGGATGCGCCATCGTCGAGGAGCTTTCACCGGAAGTGGTCAGCTTCCACTTCGGCCTGCCGGAGCCAGACCTATTGGAGCGGGTGAAAGCCACCGGCGCGAAAGTGATCGCCTCGGCGACGACGGTCGAAGAAGCGCGCTGGCTCGAGGCGCGTGGCTGCGACGCAATCATCGCGCAAGGCGCGGAGGCAGGCGGCCATCGCGGAGTTTTTCTAGGCTCGGACAGTTCGAGCCAGCCCGGCACATTCGCGCTGGTGCCGCAGGTGACGGATGCAGTCTCGGCGCCGGTGATTGCGGCAGGCGGCATTGCTGACGGGCGCGGCATCGCCGCTGCCTTCATGCTCGGCGCCTCGGCCGTGCAGATCGGCACCGCCTATCTGCGCTGTCCGGAGTCTCTGGCCAGCGCCGTCCATAAAAGCGCGCTGGCAAATGCACGTGATGACGGGACGGCACTTACCAACGTGTTCACCGGGCGTCCGGCACGGGCTATCGTCAATCGCTTCATGCGCGAAATGGGGCCGCTCGGCGTTAGCATCCCGGACTTCCCGCTCGCCACCCCCGCCATCATGCCCCTCAGGGCCAAGGCCGAGGGAACAGGCTCAGGCGATTTCTCGCCGCTGTGGGCCGGACAGTCAGCCGCGCTCGGCAAACCGTTGCCGGCGAGAGAACTGACGCTGAAATGGGCCGCGGACGCGACACAACTGATGGGGCTGCAGGTGCCCGATCGGCTCGGCTGACCGGGCAGTCTCTAAGTTGAAATTCAGACTGAATGAACTCCGGGGGCCGCGGTTGGTCAGATGGTGCGGCGGCGGCCAGCGGCTGTGAGTAAGCCCCTGGCGCACTCAAATCAGCACTTAGAGCTTTCACACATCTGAGGGATATGCCTGACGGCTGATCCCGAATTCACCATGGCGTTCCAAAGCCGACTGCGACCCCGAGTTCATGAAGGCGCTCCAAATTGCCCGAGCTCACTCAAGGGCCAGTTCTTGATCGACCGTGACGGGATCATCCGCTGGGCCAAACATCGAGTGCGCTACCGAGGGCTTGGCTGGGGTCGGGGAATTTCCCTCTGCCGATGAAGCCGTGCAGTTCATGCCGGGCGGCTGACAGGTACTGCGGGGCACGTCGGGCCGCACAGGCGCGGTTTGAGCTCGCGGGATTGGCTGCTCCCCATTTGTGCGACGTCCGGCAGCATCCACACCGGAATTTCCGGCTCAGGTTCACCGGCATCGATGAGCCGAAGGCGGCTGACCAAGGGCGGCATCACGCGTTCGTAACGGTAGCCCAAATAGCGCGGAGAGCGGCGTAAAGGCGGTCCCCAAGGCATCGGAGTTTGATTTGTGCTCCCACCGATCACGCTCGCACCTCACGGTGCGCGATCAGTTGAACGCCACCCGTTCAGCGACGCTGCGACACTTTGGCCGCGCTGACGAGCAGGCTGATCACCAGCGTCGGCACAGCCTCGCGTTTATACTCGTTACGCCGCCGCTGGATTGCCTCCAGTGCTCCAGTTGTAATCGCGCACTGCTTTGGCGAAGGCCGAGGCCGCGGGCGAAAGCGGCCGGCCCTCGACCGAGACAAGCGAGACCTCGCGTACAACATCGGGATCTGCGACCGGGCGGTGGCAGACACCAGGCAGCATGGCCGAGAATTCGGGCGCGAAACAGACGCCCATGCCGGCTGCGATCATGGCCATGATCCAGTCCTCCCGCTCGCTCCGGTAGGCGACCTGAAACTTGATGCCGCGCTCGACGCAAAGTTCGTCGATATGGTTGGCGTATTCGCAGTTGATGCGATCGAGATAGGGCTCGCCGGCAACGTCGGTAACATGGAGTATGTTCCGCTGCTCGAACCGGTGGCCGGTTGGAAAGGCCAGCCCAAACCGCTCCTGATATATCGGCTCCACGCTCAGCCGTGGATCAAAGGGACCTGGTTGCGCCATGAGGCCAATGTCGAGCGAACCGTCGAGGAGGAGTTCGCCGAGCCGGGAAGGAACACTCTCGACGACGCCTATCTCGATGCTTGGGTGAGAGGCGCGGAACGCGTTCAGGAACCCCACGAAGCGTAACGGGCCGATCGTGCACATTACACCTAGCGTCAGAGATGCGGCTTCGAGTCTGAGGAAGCTTCGTGCCACCTCCTGTGCGTTCTTGGTGCGCCCTAGGATCTCTTCAAGATGCGGTCGCATCAGCCGCCCGAAGTCGGAGAGCTGGACGCCGTTGCGCTCGCGGCGGAACAGATGCGACCCAAGCTCCGCCTCCAGCTTCTGAATGGCCCGCGTGAGCGCCGACTGTGTGACATGGCACCGCGCCGCGGCCTTGTGGAAGTTCAAGGTCTCGCAAGCGGCAAGAAAGTATCGGACCTCATGCATCTCCATGGTGCATTTCCGCTGATGCGCATCAGGCATCAAGCCGATGAGACAATAGCATTTCTTTCGAGCTCGCGGTGTCGGTATGCTCGGCTGGGAAGCCCGGAGGCGAGCGGTCCCTCGCGCCCAGGGTTTCCATTGGTGGAGGTGATCTGATGCCTGACGTCTGGGCCACTGTCGCCGAGCTTGAGTCTTCCGTGCAGGAGCGCCTTGCCGGCGTCCTTGAGACGCGAGGCGCGGACCCGCAACAACAGGCGATGCGGCGCGTGTTTCTTTCCGGCATCAAGTTTCCCACAAGTGCGCATGTCCTGGAGGTGGGCTGCGGAGCGGGCGTGCTGACACGGGTACTTGCAGGCTGGCCCAACGTCAAAGCGGTAGTGGGCATCGACCCGGCGGCATCGCTGATCCGCGAGGCGCAGAGATTGGCTTGCAATCTTGCCAACGTGACCTTCCAGGAAGCCGATGGGCGATCTCTCCCATTCGGCGACGACGTGTTCGACGTCGTCATCTTCGACTCCACTCTCTCACACGTCCCCGGGCCAGAGCGAGCGCTCGCGGAGGCCCACCGCGTGCTGCGGCCGGGCGGCTCGCTCGCGGTGTTTGACGGCGACTATGCGACCACGACTGTCGCGCTTGGCGATCACGATGCGCTGCAGGCCTGCGTCGCTGCCATGATGGCCAACTCAGTGAACGACCGCTGGCTGATGCGCCGACTTCCATCGCTCGTGCGTGCCGGCGGATTCGAAGAGGCGGACTTCCAAAGCCACGGCTACGCGGAAACCGGCGGCGGCGCCTATATGCTGTCCGTTATCGACCGAGGTGCCGACATTCTGCATGCGTCGAGCGTGATTGGTGAAGCAACGGCGGCCGCCTTAAAGTCGGAAGCACGCCGCCGCGTGGAAACGGGAACCTTCTTTGGCCACATCGCCTACGCAAGCCTCACAGCCTGCAAGCCGCCGCGTGGGACGATTTGAGATTGGAGGATTGCAATGGAAGCAACGGCGACCTTGCCCAGCTATGCAATGAACCAGGCAAGCTTCCCGGAGATGTACGAGCGGTGGCTCGTCGGTCCTCTCTTCCGGCCATGGGCCGAAATGACTCTTGACGAGCTGGCATTGTCTTCAGGCGATCGCGTCCTCGATATCGCTTGCGGAACAGGAATAGTGGCGCGCGTTGCAAGAGAGCGGCTCGGTGAAGCCGGATATGTCGTCGGCGTCGATATCAGCCCGGACATGCTTGTCGTGGCGCGGTCTGTGGAACCAGCCATCGACTGGCGCGAAGGCAATGCCAGCGCACTGCCTCTTCGCGTCGGAGAGCAGTTCGACGTGGTCGTCTGCCAGCAAGGAATACAGTTCTTTCCTGACAAACCCGCGGCGGCAGCGCAGATGCGTCGCGCGCTGGCGAAGGATGGAAGGCTGGCAGTGGCCACGTGGCGTTCCGACGATGAAATACCGTTCTTTCGGGAGCTGCGCCGCGTCGCGGAGCGCCATCTGGGCGCCATCGCCGATCAGCGGTACAGCTTAGGGGACGCTGCCCCGCTTGAGGCGCTGCTACGAGATGCCGGCTTCCACGACGTCCGTTCAAGGACGATATCGCGCACCATCCATTTCGTGGAAAGCGTACCCTTGCCGCGGTTGAATGCGATGGCGCTGGTCGGGATGAGTTCCGCAGGCAAGGAAATGGGCGATCAGGAACGCAAGCGCGTCGTGGACGAGATCGTGAGCGAAAGTGAGTCCGTGCTGCAGCAGTACACCTATAGATCGGGAACCGCTTTCGAGCTCAGCACCAATCTGGCGACAGCCAAAGGCTAAATGATCCCTCACAACCCTTGTAAGCAACGAGCCTCCTGGATGGCGTTCTAAGTGGGTCAAATCTGGGCAACGGCAGGTGACGGCGCGCTCTCCGTGCAAAGCTGCTGTTCCCAAACAGGTCGACGAAGGACAAGAGAAACGCTTCCGGCAGCATGAGCGGCGGCCTCGGAAATTCGACGATAGTAGCCAGGCGTCGTTCCATGAGGGCAACACTCCGTCGCACCCATCCAACACCACCCCATATTTATCAAGTATCGCCCGCGCCGGCTGCAAGAAGGTGGTCGTCTGCGACTATCCTGATGGCCGTCTCGAGATCATGCATGAGGGTGTCGCCCTGCCCTACAGAGCCTTCGATAAACTGCGCTCGGTTCACCGTTCGGCGATCGTCGAGAACAAGTGGCTGGACGCCGCCCTCGAGATGGTTGCCGAGATGCAGGTCGGCCGCGATCTGCAGCGCAGCCAACGCGGGCCGCGCCGCACCGGCCACACCGACCACATGTTCGGAACCCCTGATGGCGCTGAGAGCAACGGTTATGTGAAACGCGGTCGCAAGCCCGGCAGGCCGCCTGGTTACCGGCGTGAGCAAGCGCCCACTGAGGCGCCCGTACCGGAAGTCGGGCGCGCATCCGTTGAGGTCGATCTGCGGCTGACGGAGAGTGACAAGAATCGGATCGCCGATGTCGTCACGATGCTGAGCGATTATCGGATCCCGCTGCGGTCGACGCCAGCCAACGAAGCTAGTCCGTAGCAGCGGCTCTCTAATCTAGCCGAGGGGTGCCTGACTGAACCGCACCCGATTGGGCTGCGCAATCCCGACCAGCTGACGCCCGATCGGGCGCTCTCGTTGTGGCCGCCCCCACCGCCATGCGACATTTCTACTTTGCTGGCGCCGCGACATTCGAACTTGGTTGCAACATGAGCGAACAAACATCGGCTTCGTTCACGTGATCAGTTGCGCCCCGAGCAGCCTTTCCGAGCCGAATCAAAGGTGTCGCATTCAGGGCCGAAGGCAGTCAGTCCGCGTTCGGGGGCATTTGGCTGAAGCGGTCGTTCCGCTCCCGACTTCATCTCGGACGTAATCCCTTTCTGCGGTTCCCCGAAAGCTTACGCTCGATTTCAGCCCGTGGCGACTGCATCGCCCAAGAACAGACGGTCGGTCGCCGTCCGCCAAGTGGCCTCGCACAGGTCGGCCTGCAAGTCGCAACCAATCGCACACCTGTCGCGTCAATTTCGCGATCGCGTGTCCTTATTCCAAAACCTATGCGAGCAGGCCCAAGCGGCCGGTTGGGAAAGGCGCGAGACGGCATACACTGATGGTGCTTGCGGCTTCTGAGCTCAAGCAAGCCTGGACCAGTGTAGAGACCCTCTCGGAAGTCGCCGAGGTCGTCCCAGATGAGAGCGGCGGCCCAAGCTCCGTATCCGAGGAAGGCGACTAAACTCCTTGCCGCGCAGTGGTTTCCCGTCAGCTATTGTCTGGGCCGCCAAGGCGACCATATGAAAAGCGTTACAACAACCTGGCGCATGATCCGGGGTCGTGCACCTTCGCGGAACGTCGTATAGGAAACCTTAGGAGCTAGTTTGTCCACTGTTCGCCGAAACAACGTTCGCGTATCCGGCTCGGGCAATCGTCCAATAATCTTTGCTCACGGCTTTGGCTGCGATCAGAACATGTGGCGCTTGGTGTACCCGGCCTTCGAAGAAGGCTTTAAGGTTGTGCTTTTCGACCACGTTGGTTCCGGCCGTTCCGATCTGGCGGCTTACAATTCCGAAAAGTACGCTTCCCTTTCGGGCTATGCAGATGACCTCGTCGAGATCGGCCGAGAGCTGGAATTGCATGATGCAATTTTCGTCGGGCATTCAGTGAGTGCGATGATCGGCGTCCTGGCGTCACTCCAAGCGCCGAAGATGTTCGAAAGCCTGGTCCTCGTTGGCCCTTCGCCTCGCTATATCGATGATGGGGATTATGTCGGCGGCTTCACTCAAATTCAGATTGAAGAACTGCTGGATTCGCTGGCCGACAACTATATGGGCTGGTCGGCAACGATGGCGCCCGCCATAATGGGAAATCCTGATCGCCCTGAGCTAGCGCAGGAATTGACGAACAGTTTCTGCCGGACGGATCCTGACATCGTAAAGGAATTCGCGCGCGTGACCTTCATGTCGGACAATCGCGCTGACCTACCGAGAGTCCAGGTTCGATCTCTTGTTCTCCAGTGTCGTGAGGACATCATCGCGTCGGAAGACGTTGGGCGTTATGTGCACCGCCATCTGCCGCACAGCCAACTGGTCATCCTGAATGCGACCGGCCACTGTCCAAACCTGAGCGCGCCGAAGGAAGTAATTTCGTCCATTCAAGCTTTCATCTGATCCGACGATATGGCCGCAACACCCGCAGAGGATGATCTCGAAGATCTTTATGAGAATGCGCCCTGCGGCTACATGTCATTGCAGCCCGACGGTCGCATTATCAGGGCAAATGTGACGCTCTCTGCCTGGGTTGGATTTTCGCGGGAGGAGCTTTGCGGAAAAAGGTTCCACGATCTGCTGAACATCTCGGGCCGCATTTTCTTTGAAACACATTTCGCTCCCCTGCTGCGCATACAGGGTTTCTTCAATGAGGTGGCGCTCGATTTCATCGCAAAGGACGGCGCGAGAATTCCTGTTTTGGCGAACGCCAAGGAGCGTCGCAACGATGAAGGAGAGCTGCTGTTTACCCGCATCACGATATTCAAAGCGGCTGACCGCCGGCGATATGAACGTGAACTGGTCGAGGCAAGGGCGGCGGCGGAGGCGGCGAAGCGCGAACTTCAAGCCTTGAACGCCACCCTCGAGACACGGATCCGGAACGCAGTCGAGGAACGCTTTCGGATGGAGGAAAACCTCATGCGCGAGCGTGAGATGTCGGAACTGAGGGAGCAGTTCATCGCGATACTCGGGCACGATCTCCGTAATCCACTTTCTTCGTTCGGTGGCGGGATCCGGATGTTGCGGGGGGAGAGTCTGAGCCCGCAGGGAGAACGGTTGTTGGACCTTCTTCAAGGCAGCATTCTGCGAATGTCGGGCCTTATCGACAACGTTCTTGACTTCGCGCGGGGGCGCCTTGGCGGCGGCATCGGCCTAAATATCCAGGACGAACCCTTGCAGCCGGTCTTAGAGCAGGTTGTCGGAGAACTCCGCGCAGCCTCGCCAGACGCGAACATCGAGGCGGACTTTTCGATTCTGGCACCGGTCCCTTGTGACCGCGTGAGGATCGGCCAACTGGCGTCCAATCTCCTCGGCAATGCACTGACCCACGGCGACCGAAATCACGTGATAAAGATTCGAGCCGTCGCTGAGCGGGGCGAATTAGTCCTCTCGGTGGCGAACGCCGGCAAACCCATTTCCCAAGCTGCCATGCAGCGTCTCTTTCAGCCCTTCTTTCGTGGCGAAGCACGCAGCCAACAGGGGCTTGGGCTGGGTCTTCACATCGCCTCGGAAATTGCGAAAGCGCATGGAGGAACTCTGACGGTAGACTCTTCCGAGATAGAGACACGGTTTACTTTCCGGATGCCCCTTGCGGGCTCAGAACCGAAATAGCCGTAGTGTATCCCGGGATAAGAAGCGGTAACGGACAGAAGAATGAGGGTCACCCAACGATTACGCCGAATATACTGGCTGGATGTATCGGGCCCACTTGCCCTGGTTGGTGCGGACGACGCCTCACGCTTCGGATTTTGAACGGACCATAATCAAGCGCGCTCCACGGCACTCGTACGCTATGTGATAGTGTCCCACACATGAAACAGGCAACCATCGATCAGGCGCTCGGCTTGCTGAGGCAGTATCGAGATATCCTCGTGGCAAGCTACGCGCCGCTAGCGCCGGGCGGCGTCCCTCAACCAAGGACGCTTGAGCAGGCCAGCGATCCGTTGGAATTGGCAGCGTTGAACGATATCGCATTACTCGACGAAATCATCAAAGAGATGTCCGCCTAGAGAGCCTTTGCCCTCCCGCGTCCCGGCTTTTGATAATCACAGGGATTCGGGTTCAAGCTCTCTTGCGGTTGCCATCCTGCTTGTTCGACCACCAAATCAGGTACATCGAGCCTATCTTCATGACCGGGACGTCCCGATCGCGCTCCCGTGTTCGCAATTCGCGATAGGCTTTTACCTTAAGCGTGCCGCTCGGCAGCTTGATCCGCAGTGCCATATGCCCCAAACTCCTTTGTGCAGTGCAGCAATAGGGCGCTTACCCAACGGGAAAAGTCAATTAAGCCTGTTTATCTATGCTAAGGGTAAGGGCTCGTACCTTTGGGGGTCGGGAAGGTGGAACTAAGCGCCCAATCGGCCCACTGCCCGAGTTTCGCATGCAATTACGCGAGGCCGGCAGCAATAAAAATGTGAGGCCGAAATTGCTCGCGGGGGTGCCCAGGGGGGGTGCCGCATCACTGAGATTTTGACAGCCTGAAACAGGCTTAATCGCCGATACCTACAGCTGCTTACTGCCGGTCCGGGCGATAGACGAGGAAAGCGAGACGGACGGCAGCGCGTAGACTGGGACGCGACCTCTATGCAGAAGACCCGCCGCTACATTTGCGAAGCGACGGGCCTCCGCCCCATTCCTCCATACCTGACCATGCAACTGCCGTGCCAGACTTATTGACCCATCGCGGGACACCTTATGGCTTCTGCGCAGGCCTGGATGTTGCAACAAGGATATGCCAGCCGGACCAGGCTCGGCTGTGGGAATTCCCACACCGGGGAAAACATTGGAAAAATCCGCTCCCAGTTTGCTTTCCTCTAGACTGGCCTCGCTATTCGAACGGGGCATTCGCCGCTGAGCAAGTCTCAGCCAAGGCCGCGCATCGCGGTGTTTGGCAGGGCCGCTTCGATCAACCATGGGACTGGCGTGATGCGAATGCCGACAAGGTCGAGACCATCAGCGAGCAATCGACCGGCTTCGGCCTTCTTGGTGGCTGCAGCCTCAAGGGCAACATCTCGGCCAAAGGCGAGCGCATCTATCACGTGCCCGGGCAGAAATACTATTCGCAAACCCGTATCAGCCAAGTGAGTGGGGAGCGGTGGTTTTGTTCAGAGGCCGATGCTCAGGCGGCCGGCTTGGCGGAAGGCAAGGCGATGACGTCAAATGATGAAGCTCGGCTACTGAAAAGCCGGCTGAAGCGGCAGACGATACGCTGAGCAAGTAATCAAGCGCCTAAAATCCCGCACCATCAAACCGCACAGCTATTCCACGCTCGACCTTTGCGCATCGGCCGTCGATTCGATTGACCCGCGCGGCCTGCGGAGAGGACCGCGGCCGATTCGAGGGCGCCAGGTGCAGCGCGCCTACTACGACTTCTTGGTCTTCGAATTCCGCTTGGGTTTCGGTGCCGATGCAGCAGGGAGAGCAGTCTCGGCTTTAAGTCGTTGCTCCCGCAGCCGAGCCGTCTTTGCATCTCGTGCGACGCGATCAATGTCTATTAATGCCCGCGCAGCATCCGACGTGCGCTCCTGTCGGTCGTGTCTTTCTTTACGGTTAAGCCTTGCCTTTCCCGCATCCCCTGTCCTCGATCTGACGGTACGGCGCTTTGTTGCCGCACCGAACCATTGTCGCCAGATCGTGTTCCCCCCAGACAACAAAAAAGCCCGCCGTACATCGGTAAGGCGGGCTGCATAGACTTCCAAAAGCACACGCCGCTCCTCTGGAACGCTTCAACCACTTTGCCGCCGCAGTAACAGCCCCTTGCTTGAGATGCGGCTTCGGGTGAAGGTGCGGAACCACGGGCGACGGTGCGCGTTAGTACGACCCTTGTGAGGATGTGCCATGCCAGCTCGCCCAATCGTATCGACAGCCGCGGCGATCCTGTTCGCCGCCACAAGCATGGCTTACGCCCGGCCGGATGCGCGCACCATGACTTGCGAACAGACGCAGCAGCTGATCCAGAGCCGGCGCGCGGTCGTCCTGACCACCGGCCGCAACACCTATGATCGATATGTCCGCCAATTTGGCAATGAGTGCGACCGGCCCGCCGTGCCCGTCGCCTCCTATGTCCAGACGCTTGAGGGTCAATGTCGGGTCCATCGATGCGTGGAATGGCAGCATTTCGATTTCCCGTGAGCCGGCTTTTGATCCAATGTCTGTTCGCGCGACGTCTCTGCCCCGCTCTTCACGGAGAAAAGCGAGAGAAGCCTTCAAGGGGGTGACGTCGAGCGTTAAAGAAACCCGCAGTTGAATACGGCACCGGGGCGTCTCGCGGCGGAGCTGCTACGTCTTGGCCTGCGTCCCAATGGCGAGAGCTTCGTTGTTGCCCAGGTGGACGGTTCACCATTGCAGCCAAGGTCGCTTACGCATGAGTGGGTGCGCGTCTTGGGCAAGACCGCCCTGCCCCGCATCCGCTTTCATGACCTTCGGCACACCCACGCGACGCAGATGCTATCGGCCGGCGTTCATCCAAAGGTCGCCAGCGAACGCTTGGGGCACTCGACAATCGGGATTACCTTGGATCTGTATTCCCATGTCATGCCCGGCATGCAGGCTGACGCGGCAGAGCAAGTTGACGCGGCGTTGCAGGTAGCTATAAGCGCAAGTCGAAAGACCATATAGTTGCAAAGTGCGTAGCAAACCGCCTTTTGAGCAAACCGCAACGAGGCAGAAAGCACTTTAAAGTCAACTACTTGGAGGGATGGCCGAGCGGTTTAAGGCACCGGTCTTGAAAACCGGCGTGGGTGCAAGCCCACCGTGGGTTCGAATCCCACTCCCTCCGCCAATCCACCCTGCCCCAACATTCTCTGGGTCGTAGGAGAGCGCAGCAATCCTGCAGAACTGCGGCTTCGCGAAGAAAAGCTAACAACCACATCCCCGCATATTTCCGCTGAGCACTCGTTCTCTCGGCGGATATTCTCCAAAGCTGTCAACCTCGCAGTTTTGGTTCTCAGCTATCTACTGAACAATTTCAGATACTTGCAGTGTGTCAAACCCCAGCAGGTTGCGTGAACTCTCACTAGGCGAATGCATCTAAAAAACTTTCAGCCGAAAAGACGTCGCATTTTGGACCGCAAGCGGAGTGCCTGCTTTCTAGATGATTGGGCTAGAAAGCCGACCCTTTCACACAGCGTAGCGCCGACCGCTTTGCACCGAAACCGGATCTAAAAAAACGCCGCAAACAATTCTGCGTGCGTCAATAACTGGCGACACCTCCGTCGCTTGGTTAATTACATCTCCTCGCGAAAGCTTTGGCTGCGGCATCGACCTGTCGCTAGTGAAGCGAACCGCTTCTCAGGCAAACATCAGAAAATTTTCAAAAACCGATCGGGATTTTTTGGGTCCAAAGCGGCAAGAACATCGGGCTGGCGAAAGACCGGCCGCAACGCCCGAAATTCTCTCAGCCAGCCAACGCTTTTCCGGTTGCCGCATCCTCCCCGCGCGACCGCAACCTTGGTCATGGAGACAAAATGATTGCCACAGTTTTTCTCAACCGCCTGCTGAGGCGCCGCCTTGTCGCCGGCTCGATCGCCGTCCTTGCCTGTGGCGCCGCGATGGTCTGGCATGGAGCCAGAAGCGAGGCCTCGAACGTGAAAACCGCCGCCCCCGAGACAAAGCTCGTCAAGACGGTAGCGGTCGCGCCGACACGCAACGCCGATACTCGCATCGCCATCGGCGAGATACGCCCGCGGCTCGAAAGCGATCTCGGTTTTCGCGTCTCGGGTAAGCTCGTCGAACGCGTCGCCGAGATCGGCGCGACGGTGAAGAAGGGCGAGGTGCTCGCCCGCATCGAAGACCAGGATTATCGCAATCGGCTCGCCAGCGCCGAAGCCGATGTCGCGGCGGCGCAGGCCGTGATTGTCGAGGCAAGCGCTGCCGAGGCCCGCATCGGCGCGCTGCTCGCCAAGGGTTTCACGACACGCGCCAATTATGACGCGACGCTGAAGAATCTGCGCTCGGCACAGGCCAAGCTGAAATCGTCGAACATCGCCTTCGAGATGGCCAGGGACCAGCTCGGCTACACTGAACTGCATGCGGAGTTCGACGGCATCGTCACTGCCACCGGCGCCGAAGCCGGCCAGTCCGTCAATGTCGGGCAAATGGTGGTACGCGTTGCCGATCCGCAGAGCCGCGACGCGGTGTTCTCGATCGCGGAAGCTGCCTTCGCCAACACACCCCACGGCAAGCGGCTGCCGCAGGTCACCGTCTCGCTGCTCAGCAATCCGGCGATCACGGCTGTCGGCAGCATCCGTGAAATTGCGCCAATGGCGGACGCAGCGACCCGCACTTTCCAGGTGAAGGTCGCTATCGAGAATGCGCCCGACGAAATGCGCTTCGGCGCAAGCGTCGCCGGCCGCGCTGACATTGGTGGCACATCGGTCATGGTGCTGCCGGGCAGCGCGCTGTTCGACAAGGACGGCAAGCCGGCCGTTTGGGTCGTGTCCGCCTCGTCGGCGGTGGAGCTCAAGCCGGTCTCGGTTGCTCGCTATGAGATCGACCGCATAGTGATCAGCGAGGGACTTGTCCAGGGCGACCTCGTCGTCACCGCCGGCGTAAACCGGCTGCGGGAACACGAGAAAGTTCGTACCATTGAGGGAGAAGGAAAATGACCATGTCTAAGACAAAGGTCCTGATTGCCGGCGCCGGCCCGACCGGCCTGACGCTTGCGCTCTGGCTGACCAGGCTGGGCGTGCCGGTGCGCATCTTCGACAAGGCCGCAGCTCCCGGTGAAACCTCGCGGGCGCTTGCCGTGCAGGCGCGCACGCTGGAATTCCACCGCCAGATCGGCATCGTTGAGGATGTCCTTGCCGAAGGCATCCGGCTCGAGCGGCTCACCGTGCATACGCCGGCGGGCGTCGCAGCTCAGCTGCCGCTGTCCGACTTCGGCCGCGGCATCAGCCCCTATTCCTTCGCCTTCGCGCTGCCGCAGGACATCCATGAGCGCCTGCTGATCACGCATCTGGAGCGCGCCGGCGTGGAGGTCGAGCGCGGCACGGAGCTCGTGGCTTTCCAGGACAAGGGCGAAGCGGTCATCGCCACGCTGAGCAAGAATGGCCGGACCGAAACCGTCAGCGCGGCCTTTCTCGCGGGTTGCGACGGCGCCCGCAGCGCCGTGCGCCACGGGCTGAACATCGGCTTCCCCGGAGGCACCTACGAACAGTCTTTCTATGTTGCCGACGTGAAGGGCAGCGGCGACATCACCCGCAACGGCATGGACACGACAATCAGCACCTATGGCTTCGCGATCGTCATGCCTGTCCGGCAGTCCGGTTCTGTCAGGCTGATCGGCATCGTGCCGAAGGCGCATGAGGCCGACGAGACGATTACCTTCGAGGGGATCCGCGCCGATATCGAACGCGACACCGGCGTCAAGGTCCACGAGGTCAACTGGTTCTCGACCTACCGCGTCCATCATCGCGTCGCCGAACGTTTCCGTGCCGGCCGCGTGTTCCTCGCAGGCGATGCCGGCCACATCCACAGCCCGGCCGGCGGCCAGGGTATGAACACCGGGATGGGCGATGCGGTGAACCTCGCCTGGAAGCTCGCGGCGGTAGTACAGCGCCGGGCCGATCCGCGCCTGCTCGACAGCTACGAGCCGGAACGTATCGCCTTTGCTCGCAAGCTGATCGAAAGCACCGACCAGGCATTCCGCATCGCCACCAGCCGCTCTCGGCTCATGGGTGTGTTCCGGCGCTACCTGATGCCGAAGATCCTGAACATCGCGCTGCACACCTCGTTCGGCTCGCGCGCCTTCTTCGGCGTGATCTCGCAGGCAGCGATCCAGTATCGCGCCGGGCCGATCAGCGCGGGCATAGCGGGCAAGGTCAGCGGCGGCGACCGCCTGCCCTACGTCGTCCGTGCCGACGGGGACAATTTCGAGCCGCTGCGGACACTCGACTGGCAGGTCCATGTCTATGGCGAGCTCAGCTGCGATTTCCGGGCGATGCTCGCGCCGAGCGGCATCCCGATCCACGCCTTCGCCTGGTCGGACGCAGCCGCGAAAGCCGGCCTGCAGCGCGACGCAGCCTACCTGGTGAGGCCGGACGGCCATGTCGCCCTCGCCTCGCCGGTACAGGAGGCAGCCAGCTTCCAGCGCTATCTCGCCGGCCTCGCAATAAGGCCGAGGACGGCCGATCGCGCGCCCTACCGTGTGCCGGGCACCATGCACAGCCTGGCCTGAATTGCCACAGCGCCCGCCACACAGTGGGCGCTGACCGAACCCCAACCGTCACTTGTTTCGCCTGCCGGCAAGCCGCCGGCGGAACGCGCCCTTGCGCGTACTGAGAGGGACTTGCACCATGACCAGTTTCAACCTTTCCGAATGGGCGCTGCGCCACAAGAGCCTCGTCTTCTATCTGATGATCGCGGCCGCGCTCGCCGGCTTGTTCGCCTATACCGGCCTCGGCCGCGAGGAGGACCCGCCTTTCACAATCAAGACCATGGTGGTGAAGACGATGTGGCCGGGCGCCACGACCAGCGACACGGTCGAGCAGATCACCGACCGCGTCGAGAAGAAGCTCGAGGAGCTGCCCGATCTCGACTACGTCAAGAGCTACACCAAGCCCGGCGAATCCGTGGTCTTCGTCAACCTCAAGGACACGGTCGCCGCCGACCAGGTGCAGCCGCTCTGGTACCAGGTGCGCAAGAAGCTCGACGACGTCAAGCCGACCCTGCCGTCAGGCGTGCAGGGGCCGTTCTACAATGACGAGTTCGGCGACACCTATTCGCTGATCTACGCGCTCACCTCCGACAGCCTCAGCCATCGCGAGCTGAAGGATCTCGCAACCAGCCTGCGCGCCGGATTGCTGACGGTGAAGGATGTCGCCAAGGTCGACCTGATCGGCCAGCAGGACGAGAAGATCTATCTCGAATTCTTGACTCAGAAGGTGGCAGCACTCGGCCTCGATGTCGGCACGCTGTCGCAGGCGCTGCAGGCGCAGAATGCTCTGACGCCGAGCGGCACGGTCGACGCCGGCCCGGAGCGGATCGCCATCCGCGTCTCCGGCAGCTTCACCTCCGAGGAAAGCCTGAAGGCGATCAACTTCTACGCCAACGGCCATTATTTCCGGCTGGGCGACGTCGCCGAGGTCAAGCGCGCCTATTCCGACCCGCCGCAGCCGATGTTCCGCTTCAACGGCAAGCCGTCGGTCGGCATTGCCGTCTCGATGACCGCGGGCGGCGACGCGCTGGCGCTGGGCGAGAACGTCAAGGAGAAGATGCATGAGATGGAAGCCGAACTGCCGCTCGGCGCCGACCTCGGCCTGGTCGCGGACCAGTCGCATGTGGTGGAAGAATCCGTCGGCGAGTTCACCAAGAGCCTTGGCGAGGCGATCGCCATCGTGCTTGCCGTCTCGCTGCTGGCGCTCGGCTGGCGTCCCGGCGTCGTGGTGGCTATCGCCATCCCGCTGGTGCTGGCGATCACCTTCGTCACCATGGAGTATTTCGGCATCTCGCTGCAGCGCATCTCGCTCGGCGCGCTGATCATCGCGCTCGGCCTCCTGGTCGATGATGCGATGATTGCGGTCGAAATGATGATCTCGCGCATGGAGGAAGGCTACGACAAGATCTCGGCCGCCACCTATGCCTACACTTCGACCGCCTTCCCGATGCTCACCGGCACCCTGGTGACGATCGCCGGCTTCGTGCCGGTCGGCTTTGCCAAGAGCGGCGCCGGCGAATACTGCTTCTCGCTGTTTGCGGTCGTGGCCATCGCGCTGGTCGTCTCCTGGGTGGTGGCGGTGCTGTTCACGCCGCTCACCGGCGTGGCGCTCTTGCCCGATCGAATCAAGGGCCATGGCAGCCATCGGCCGTCGCGCATTGCTCGCGGCTTCCAGGCATTGCTCGAAATGGCGATGCGGGCGAAGTGGCTGGTGCTGTCGGTGACCGCGGGGCTGTTTGCGCTTTCGGTCGTAGCCATGGGCTTCGTCGGCCAGGAGTTCTTCCCGAAGTCCGATCGGCCCGAGGTCATGGTCGATCTCACCCTGCCGCGCGCTGCTTCGATCAAGGCGACGGACGCGGTCGTGGAGCGCGTCGAGAAGCTGCTTGCCGCCGATCCGGACATCGACCACTGGAGCTTCTATGTGGGCCAGGGCGCGGTGCGGTTCTACCTGCCGCTCGACGCGCAACTCGCCAACGACTTCTTCGCCCAAGCCGTGGTAGTCACCAAGGGCCACGCCGTGCGCCAGGCAGTCATCGACCGGCTGGAGAAGCAGCTGTCGACCGGCTTCGATGACGTCATGGCCCGCGTCACGCCGCTGGAGCTCGGCCCGCCGGTCGGCTGGCCGCTGAAGTTCCGCGTCAGCGGTCCGGACCCGCACAAGACGCGCAGCCTGGCGCAGCGATTCGCGCAGGTGTTGGGCAGCGACGCTTCCGTGCGCAACATCAACTACGACTGGAACGAGCCGGCCAAGGTCATCAAGGTCGATGTCGACCAGGACCGGGCGCGCGCGCTGGGCATCTCCTCGCAGCAGCTCTCCGAGACGATCAACGCGGTGCTGTCCGGCTCGAAGATCACGCAGATGCGCGACAATACCTACCTCGTCGACATCGTGGCCCGCGCGGTGGACTCCGAACGCGCCAGCATCGACACGCTGCGCGGCCTGACGATCAGCGCTTCGGGCGGACGCCGGGTGCCGCTCGAGCAGGTGGCAAAGCTCACCTACCAGACCGAGCCGCCGCTGATCTGGCGCCGAGGCCGCCTGCCGACCGTAACGGTGCAGGCCGACGTCGCGCCGGGCGAAAATGCGACTTCCGTGTCGTGGCGGCTGGAGAGCGCCATCGCCGCCTTCAAGGCGGAACTGCCGGCGCGCTACAGCGTCGAGCAGGGCGGCGTGATCGAGGACAGCGCCAAGGCGCAGGCCAGCATCTTGGTGGTCTTCCCGCTGATGCTGTTCATCATGGCGACCGTGCTGATGGTGCAGTTGATGAGCTTCCAGCGCCTAGTGCTGGTGCTGCTCACCGCTCCGCTTGCGATCATCGGCGTTGCCGGCGCGCTATTGCTCTCCGGGGCACCGATGGGCTTCGTCGCGATCCTCGGCGTAATGTCGCTGATCGGCATGGTGATCCGCAACTCGGTGATCCTCATCGCGCAGATCGACCAGCACATCGCCGCCGGCGAGGAGCCATGGGCCGCGGTGATCAGCGCCACCACACACCGCTTAAGGCCTATCCTGCTCACGGCGGCGGCCGCCATCCTCGGCATGATCCCGATCGCGCCGACCGTGTTCTGGGGACCGATGGCCTATGCCGTGATGGGCGGCCTGACGGTGGCGACCGTGCTGACGCTGGTCTTCCTGCCGACGCTCTACGTCACGTGGTTCGGTATCAAGGCGCCGGCCGAGACCACTCCAGTGTCCGAGCCAATCGCGGCCGCCGCCAAGTCCAAGCTGCTGGCAGCCTGAGCGGCGCATCCTCCAACAGACACGGCGGAAGCCGCCTAACCATCCAAGCGGAAAGGAACGATCATGAAACCCTTCTTTGGAAATCTTCTCGTTCGCGTCAACGCTGGCTTCCTGATCCTTGCCTCGGCCGGCGGGCTGGCCACGACATTGCCTGCTCGTTCTTCGGGCGCGGGGCTGAAGCTGTGCTGATCAACAACGCGCCCGGGACCGGCATCGGCTTCATCGAGGCGCACGGACTCGCCCTGATCCATCGGCGTGACGCTCTGGCGCATCGCTTACTCCCGCAACTGGCACGCCGTTCAGGCTGCCGTTCACATGCTGCTCGGAACGGCAAATCTTCTGTTCTGGCAGTTCTTCGTCGCCGCCGACGTGCTCGTCGTCGGCGACGTCACAACCGCGGCGCACTGGCTGTTCGTGGTTGCTCACCTGGCGGCGATGACGGATTCGACCCGGCTTGCCGCTTCCTCCTTCCCACTGACCTTCGATCAAAAATCAGGAGAAACGACAATGCCCATGAAATCCGTGAAGAAATTCCACTTCGCGGCTGCGTTGCTCGCAATCGCGCTTGCCGCTATCGAAATCATCGGGAGCGCCGTGCCGGCGCTGTCGCTGGTCAGCCAGGCCGAAGCTCGCATCGGCGCGCCCTGGACGCCACGCAGCGCCGCGGGCGTTGCGCGCCGCACCACCACTTGGCGAGTGCTGAGACACACCACCTCCTGGGTTGCCATGCTGCCGGCTGGCTGCGTCCGCACCAAGGTCAACGGCTTCGACGTTTGGCGCTGCGGCGGCACCTATTACCGGGCCTATCAGGGCCGCTACATCGTGGTCGTTGTCGATTGAGGCGCCTCGGGGGCAGCCTCGCCGAGGGCAAGGCTGACGCCCTCGGCGAGATGCTCGGCGTCGGCCCGGCTTTCGAACGGCACGCCGCGCAGCGCATAGTCGAGCGGTGAGAAAGGATCGCCCTCCTTGATGAGGGCGATCTGCCGCCGCGCCTTCTCCATTTCGCCCATCTGCGCATAGCAGGCCGCCAGCCTCGTGCGGATCCATGGCGCCGGGCGCGTTGCCAGTTCCAACGCTTCCGCCGCCTGGCGGTACTCCCCCATCATGTAGAGCGCGAGCGCGCGGTCGAACTGGTACCAGTGCGGATGCAGCGGATCGATCCGGATGCCGCGCGCCAGCCACGTCAGAGCTTCGAGCGGCCGGCCGCGCATGGTGAGCAGCATGCCCATCTGCTCAATGCTGTCGGCATCATAAGGGTTGAGCTGCAGCGCGATGCGCATGTGATGCTCGGCCGCCACGTGGTCGCGCATATAAAGGCGGATCAACGACTGCACGCGGTGCCCGGTCGGCTGGTCGGGCGACAGAGCCAGGCCCTTGTCGGCAAGGTCGCGCGCTTTTTCCAGAACGGCGTCGCTGGCGCGTCCGAATTCCCCATCCAGCGAGCGCGCCAGGCCGAGATAGGAGTAGGCCAGCCCGTAATTCGGGTCCTTGGCGATCGCTGCCTCGAACAATGCCTCGGCGCCGCGCTGGTCGGTCTGGGCCGGATCGCGCAGCAGCGCGAAGCCGCGCAGCAGAAGTTCATAGGCGGCGAGGCTGGTCACCGGCTTGCGTGAAGCCTGCTCCAGGCCGGCGTTGGTGACCCGCGTGACAAGGCGGCTGACGATCTGCTCGACGATCTCGCGCTCGATCGCGAACAGGCCAGCGCCCTGCGACTGGTAGCGTTCACCCCAGAGCTGGCTCGCGGTGGCGATATCGACGAGACTGACGGCCACCAAGACCTGTTCGCCCTGGCGGCGAAGCGATCCCTCGACCAAGTAGTCGGCGCCGATGCGGGCGCGGATCTGGGGCCACTCGGTGCGGCCGAAGGAAGCGAAGGAGAAGCTCGAATTGCGCGCCAGAACCGTGACGGTGCCGAAGCGCGCCACGCCATTGATGAGGTCCTCGGCAAAACCGTCGACCATCGCCTCGTCGGCGGGATCGCCGCTCTCGTTGCGGAAGCGCACGACGGCCATAATCGGCTGGCTGCTGATTTCGGGCGCGGCTTCCGCCTCCGCGGCAAGCATATAGCCGCGTTTCGAGACTGTGCGCACCATGTCGTCGCCCAGCACCTTGCGGATTTCGCGGATCGACTGGGTAAGCGAATCCTCGGTGACGTAAACGCCGGGCCACACCACATCCATCAATTCCGATTTCGGCACGACGCGCCCCATATTGCGGGCGAGATGCGAAAGCACTGCGTAAGCTTTCGGACGCAGGAACAGCGGCTCCTTAACGCCGCGCAGCGTTCCCATGGCCAGGTCGAGCGTAAACCCACCAAACCGGAAGACCTGATCAGCCGTCGCCGTCGTCATGGGGCACCCCTTTGGGACACCGGATGCGCCGCGTCGGGCGGCCCGACGCGGCATGGTCGAAGCGCATTATTGCCTACTACGCACTTGCGATCAAACTGCTTTCGGCGCTCGTCAGAAACCAGCCAGCCGGATCATCAACAGCTCGCCCCAGCATGGTCGCCTGAAATATCTGCTTCCGGGCAACGGCAAAGCTAATTTCTTCGGCTCACATCTGGCCGGCAGCCCCGGCCATTGCCGACATGACGAGTGCTGCTGACTGGCACCTTTGGGGCGGCGGGCCCGGGCCACCCATGAAGGTGGGACCCGCGTTGTTCAGCCCTGCTTTTCCAATTCTTGGAAGGCATTTCGAATGGCTTCTATGAGCGTGGGAATTGAATATGGCTTCTGTAGCCAACCAAGGGGCCTGGCCGGTCCAGCTCTAAGCTTCACGTCCCGATCACCGTGCGCCGTCGTAAAGATGCATCGTATGCCGAGGTTGCGGTACAACTCCAGGGCGGCATCGATCCCGTCCCGTTTTCCAAGCAAGCGGATATCCATGAGGACAAGCGCCGGCTTGGTCGCCAGCGCATTGCTTATAGCCTTATCGGCGCTGGTGGCAGGCCCCGCCGCCGAAAAGCCCGCAGCGCTCAGGCCAGCTTCTATGTCGAGTGCGATCAGGAAATCGTCCTCTACAATCAAGATCGGATGATCACCCGCTAATGCGGACTGTCCTCCGCTTGTGCCTTCACGGGAGAAAGCCAGTTGCGGCTTGAATGATGGCTTGATGTCGCCCGCCAGGCCCGATTCAGGCATCGATGCTTTGGTCGCAAAGGCAACCTCCTTGGGCGACTGAGAAAAACTCACGGTGCCCCGACACGGATCTCGGCGAACGTCGAATACCCCACCAATTTGTCGCACCAAGCCTTCGACGAGCCGCAGGCCCGAGGACGACGGACGGACGGAACTCAGGTCGAACCCTGGGCCTTCATCCTCGACCTTCAGTCTATTGCATTGACCGTCTTGTCGCAGGGAGACGCGGATCGTTGCGTGTGCCTTACCCTGCGAGCCGTATTTTACGGCGTTGATCAAAAGCTCGTTGACAATGAGAGCTAACGGCATAGCGATGTCGTTCGGCAGTTGGATTGGATCTGCCTCGCAGATCAGATGTACCCCGGCGGGGAACATCTGTTTTGCAGTCTCGCAAACAGCACTCAGGAAGGGCTGGGCACCGAAGTTGCGGGCGTCGGGCGTGTCGTAGAGAACGCGCTGGGCGGCAGCCATGGTCGCCACCCGTTTGCTGGCCTCGTCCAGAACAACTCGAGCCTCTGAGCTGTGACTGTTCCTTGCCGACATCGATAGCAGTGACTTCAGCATCATCATGTTGTTCTTCACACGATGATTGAGCTCATCCAGCAGAATCCGTTGCTGGGTTTCCGCCTGCTTACGCTCGCTCACATCGACTAGCATGTTTATGCCGCCGATGACCTTTCCGGCGGCATTTCGCATCGGTGTCGGATAAGGGATGAATGGAATCCGGGTGCCGTCTGGTCGCTCGGCCACTGCTTCATATCCTCGGACGGGTCGCCCTTCGCGAAGTGAGATAGCCATCGGACATTGGTCGTGGGGAAGCGGAGTTCCATCCGGCCAGTAGAGCTTCCAGGTGACGCACCATTCGTCACTGCCGATAACGGGCGTTCGGCCGGCGAGCTGCACCGCCGCTTCGTTGAAATATGTGATCTTGCCCGCCTGATCGGTCGTGTAGATCGCGGCAGGAATGGCGGCGAGCAGGTCCTGGAGGTGGCGCTCGCTATCCCGGACCCGCGGCTTCGCCAAATCCCCCGTGTACACGGACCCTTCGGGGCAAGACATGCCTAACTCAAAGGCGAGGCAGCACATCGGAAACGGAGAGAGCTAAGATGGCCCGCCCCAGCCATCAGCCCGATGGTTTTCATCGCCGTCAGGTAGAGGCGCTGGCAGGCTATGGCGTTCCGGAGGCGGACATTGCCGGCATGGTCGGCATTGATGCCAAGACGCTGCGCAAACACTATAAACACGAACTTGCCTTTGGCCACACCAAGGCCAATGCCAAGGTGACGGAGAACCTCTTCCGCAAGGCAACGGGCGAAGGTCGTGAAGCGGTCATCGCCGCCATCTTCTGGCTCAAGGCACGCGGCCGCTGGAAGGAGACCTCGGTCAACGAGCACTCAGGTCTGGACGGCAAGCCGATCGAGCAGGTGCATGAGATCCGCCGCATCATCCTGCGCGCTCCGGATCCTGCAAGCTTGGGCAAGACTCCTGCCGGCACGCCGCCAGCGAACAATCCCGTCACGCTCTGGGACGCGGACCGGGCCAAATGAGCGCCGATATCGAAGCTCCTCTGGAAAACCGGCCACTGAGCTCCAGGGTGGAGGCACTGGCCGGCTTCGGGCTTAGCACGGCCGACATCGCCTGCGTGCTCGCCATAGACGAGCAGGACCTCAAGGCGACCTACGCCCATGAGCCCGAGAGCGGCGCCATCAAGGCCAACGCACGGGTCGCCGAAAGCCTTTACCGCAAAGCGACCGGTGAAGGTCGGGAGGCCGTCACTGCAGCGATCTTCTGGCTGAAGACCCGGGCGCGCTGGAAGGAGACCTCCATCCATGAGCTGGAGGGAAAACTGGACACATCAGTGACCTTCGTGACCACCTACGAAGATATGAGGCTCCTGTAGGGCACAGCGCTTCACCTCGCAGATCTTAGGGCGAACAGCCCCGCTCCGCAGATCAAAACTGCGCCGAGAACGGTGGTGATCTT